>JBBIPO010000057.1:0-19577 GCA_037442805.1 Deltaproteobacteria bacterium | reverse complement strand
GTCACCGTCACCGTGCACGGTCACGGACCCTGGCACGGTCACGTGGCGAGCACCATCGTCACTGGCTGGGCGAAGGCGGGACAGCTGGGGCCGCCGGAGCCGCGGGCTCCTTCCGGATGACGAGCAGACCCCGCAAGTCCACGAGGCGTCCGTCGGGGGACCACAACGCGACCTCGCCTTGGAGCGTCTGCTCCGAGTTCACCGGGTAACCGTCCAGGACCGCGTCCGGTGGGTCGCTGACCACGAAGAGCCTCCCGCGGGGCGTGGTCAGACTGTCCACCAGGACCAGGTGCGGGACCGTGGGGCACAGCCGGGACCCCTCCTGGCAACGCACGACCTCGCGAACATGGCCGCGCACCGTGGCCGTCCTCTGTCCCGGTCCGCCAGCGTAGACCTCGGCGGCATGGCGCAAGAATCCTTCGACCGTCCAGGCCCCGTCCGAGTGGCGTTCCGGGACCCGCTGAACCGCCAGGTTGGGCCGCGGGGGGAGGGTCACGGCTGGCTTCTTCACCCCGACCTTGCGACCCTCCGGCTCCGGCAGTTTCAGGCACGATGCGCCGACCAGGATCGCCACGCCGACCAGAGGCGCTCCAACCCACCGCCCCGCCGCCCGGCCTGTCAGGACCCATCCCGTTCCATCCATGCGGATCCCCCCGGAGAAATCCCACGTAGGCGCCGTGCCCGACGTTAGCAGGTTCGCATCCGCGGATCAACTTTGTGAAACCGGGGGATTCGTGCTAGAAGAAGCCGATTCTGGCGCCCGGGCGACAGGGATTCGGGGCACGGAAGCGGACGCCGGTCACATCACGAAAGGGTCCAATCGGTCGGAAGGTCGGTCGGGACGGTCCAATGCTCTTCGACTGGTTTTACGGCCTGTTTTCCAACGACCTGGCGATTGACCTCGGCACCGCCACCACCCTGCTCTACGTCCGGGGCAAGGGGATCGTCTCGTGCGAGCCGTCGGTGGTGGCGGTGTACCAGGACCCCCGCGGCTCGCGCCGGGTCCTGTCCGTCGGGCGGGAGGCCAAGGACATGCTGGGTCGCACGCCCGGCACGATCGAGGCCATCCGCCCGATGAAGGATGGCGTCATCGCCGACTTCGAGGTCACGGAGGCGATGCTCCGTTACTTCATCACGCGCGCCCACAATCGCCGCACCCTGGTTCGCCCGCGGATCGTGATCTGCGTCCCCCACGGGATCACCGAGGTCGAGCGCCGGGCGGTCCGCGAGTCCGCGGAGTCGGCCGGGGCCCGCGAGGTCTATCTGATGGAGGAGCCCATGGCGGCCGCGATCGGGGCGGGGCTCCCCATCACGGAACCTGTCGGCAACATGATCGTGGACATCGGGGGCGGCACGACCGAGGTCGCGGTCATCTCGCTGTCGGGCGTGGTCTATAGCCGTTCGGTCAAGGTGGGCGGCGACAAGATGGACGACGCCATTCGCGAGCACCTGAAGCGCAAGTACGGGATGCTCGTGGGCGAGCGGACGGCCGAGCAGGTCAAGATCGAACTGGGGAACGCCTACCCGCTCCCCGAGGTCCTGACCATGCCGGTGAAGGGGCGAGACATCGTGAAGGGGATCCCGAAGACGGTGACGTGCAACTCGGACGAGATCCGCGAGGCATTGTTCGAGCCATTGAGCCAGATCGTCAGCGCCGTGCGCCACGCCCTGGAGGGCACCCCCCCCGAGTTGTGCGCCGACATCGTGGACAAGGGGATCATGCTGGCGGGGGGAGGGTCCTTGCTCAAGAACATTGACGTCCTCATCCGTGAGGAGACGGGCCTCCCGGTGATGGTCGCCGAGGATCCCATCTCGGCCGTGGTTCTGGGTGCCGGGCGCGTCTTGGACGACATGGGCCTCCTGCGGGTCAGCACTATCCGATACTGAATGTTCGTGAAATGATAATGCTCGACTGGCTCGTTCGCCATCGGTTCGGGGTCGCGCTGGTCGTCCTCCTGACCGTCCCCTTGCTCCTCATGTACGTTAATGGCCGGCGAGGGGAGGGCGCCACGTTCGCGGAGCGCCTGACCGTGAGGCTGGCCGGGGCCTCCCAGGCCCTGGCGAACGCGGTCGTGGACTTCGGGGGAGGGCTGTTCCGGGATTACGTGCTTCTGGTGGGCGTGCGCGAGGAGAACGAGCGGCTCGTGCGCGAGAACGAGCGGCTTCTCGGCGAGGCCGTCCAGGCCAAGAGGCTCGCGGTCGAGGTCCAGACGCTGCGCGAGGCCCTGGGATTTCGCGAGCGTCGCAAGGACCTGAGGCTGTGGCCCGGGCGCGTAGTCGGCCGGGAGCTGACGCCGTACTACCGAGTGGCCCGCGTCTCGATCGAAGTGGAGGGCGAGGCCCGCTCCGGCATGGCCGTCGTGACGCACGCAGGTCTTGTGGGCCGCGTGGTCCGGGGGGTGGGGTCGTACGCGGACGTGATGCTCCTGACCGACGGCCGCAGCCGGGTCGCGGGGGAGGTCCTGGGTCGCGGCGTGCTGGGGATGGCCGTGGGGACTGGGCGCACCGACGAGGTACGCGTGCGCTTTCAGGTCTCGATGTCCGAAACCCCGCTCGAGGACGGGGCCGTGGTCGTGACGTCCGGACATGACCGCGTGTTCCCCAGGGGCATCGAGATCGGCTACGTCACGAATGCGGCGAATCGCCGGCAGGTCGGGCCGTTCGTCGAGTACGACCTCGCCCCCGCCGTCAATCCCGCAGCCGTGGAGTTCGTCTTCCTGGCCGAGAGCGGGGCCGTGGGCGGCTTCGATGGGCGCGAGCCGGTGGATCGCCGATGAGATACCTGATCCTCACCCTGCTCGTCTTCATCCTGTTCGCGGTGCAGGCGCCCATCGTGAAGGCGCTCGGGTGGGGCGCCGCGTCGGTGGACGTGGCCCTCCTGGCCGTCCTGTACCTGGCGGCCACGTCGCCCGCCTTCGGCGGGTTCGTGACGTCGGTCGTACTCGGACTGGTCGCGGACTCGTTCACTCCCGGGGGCATTCTCGGGATGCACATGGAGGTGGCGGGGGTCGTGTTCCTGGTGGGGCGAGGACTGGCCGAGCGCCTCCAGGTCCTGAGCCCAGTTCCGGCGATGGTGATCGTCCTCGTCTGCATGGTCACGAAGACGCTTCTCGTGTTCCTGCTGTCCGTCGTTTTCGACCGCGACTTCACGCAGTACGCCGCCATGTTCGTGAATGCCGTTCCCCACGCGCTGACCACGACCATCCTTTCCCCGGTCTTCATCGCCCTGTTCCAGTGGACCGACCGGCGGGTCCGGGGGCGCCGCCCGGCCGGCACCCTCCTGCGGTAGAATCCGCCCCGGCCCCGTGGGCGGTCGCAACACCGGGATGGGCCCGACGACTCCGGCCTTCCGGTCGTGGGTGGGCCGGCCCGGTCGCGACCCTGGAAGAGACCGGACGACATGACGTCCCTTTCCGGCGAGAGGATCGAGTACCGAACCCAGGTCCTCTGGTCCCTGATCATCGTGTTCGTCGTCCTGGCCATCCTGATCGGCCGCCTGTTCATGCTTCAGGTGGTTCGCGGCGAACAACTCGAGACACTTGCCCGCGTGTCGCACGTGGTCCGGGAGCCCATCCCGGCCGCGAGGGGGACGATCCGGGACCGCAACGGCGAAATCCTGGCCGTGGACGTCGAGGTTTCGGACCTTATGGTGGTCCCGCGGTACGTGAAGGACGCACGGGGCGAGGTCGGCCTCCTGCGGGACCTCGGGGTGCTGGACGCGGCCCAGGCCGAGGACCTGATCCGCCGGATCGAGGAGACCGGCGCCGGTCCCAAAGGGTTTCAGTGGCTCCTGGCTCGCCCGAACCTGGTCGGGGCCCTGTGCCCGTACGATCAGGAGCGAATGACCTTCGACCCGTCGAGGGGCAGGCTCGTTTGCACGGCGTGTGGCCGCGAGTTCCAGGACCAGCGGGCCGTGGTCCAGTCCCGACTGCACGAGTTACCGGGGTTCTCGCTCCGGACGCGAACGGCGCGCCACTACCCGGCCCGCGACCTGGCCGCGCACGTGGTCGGCATCGTCAACGAGGTCGGCGCCGGTGAGGTCCGGCGTTCCGAAGGCCGGCTGAAGCCAGGGGACCTGGTCGGGCGGTCCGGCATCGAGCGGGCGCTGGACGACGCGCTGCGCGGCCGGCCCGGCGAGAATGTCTTCGTGCGCGGGGCAGGTGGGGAGCGCCTGGACCCCAAGGGCCTGCCGCCTCCGTTCAACGAACTGGAGTCCTTTCCCCCACGGCGCGGGCAGGACGTCACGCTGAGCCTGGACCTGTCGCTCCAGAAGGCGGCCCGTGACGCCCTGTCCCGTCATCGCTCGGGGGCGGTGGTGGTCATGGACGTGGACTCGGGCGAGGTCCTGGCCCTGTACAGTCATCCGGCGTTCGACCCGGAGCCGGCGGTCCTGCGGGGGAATTCGGGGTCAGTCACCGGGGTGGACGCCATCCTGTCCCCCCTGGTGAACAAGGCCGTGACGCCGTACCCGCCGGGGTCGGTCTTCAAGATGGTCACGGCGGTCGCGGCCCTGATGGAAGGACAGGCCGACGCGAAGACCCGTATCGAGTGCCGGGGCGTCCTCGAATACAAGAAGCGCCTTTTCCGGTGCCACCAACGG
The DNA here is from genome assembly GCA_037442805.1 of Deltaproteobacteria bacterium. Classification (GTDB taxonomy): domain Bacteria; phylum Myxococcota_A; class UBA9042; order DTJE01; family DTJE01; genus DYKK01. The sequence continues at coordinate 14,977 of JBBIPO010000057.1, read as the reverse complement.
AGCGGTCACGGCGAGATCGGCATCGTCGAGGCCATCGCGGCCTCGTGCGACGTGTTCTTCTACACGCTCGCGGACGCCCTCGGACTGGACACCCTGGCCCACTACGCGCGCGACTACTTCGGGCTTGGCGAGTTCACGGGCATCGAAATCCCCGAGCGTCGCGGCGTGATCCCGACCGCTCGCTGGTACGGGCGCCTGGGTCGCCCCCCCTACCAGCCTGGGTTCGCGCTGAACGTCTCGGTGGGGCAGGGCGACGTGCGCGTGACGCCGCTCGCGCTGGCCCGGGCTTACGCGGCCCTCGTCAACGGAGGCCGGCTGTTGCGGCCCCGGCTGGTTCGCCCCGTCGGAGACGCCCCGGCCGGGACGGAGCGGACCGTCGCGCCCGAGGTGACGCGAGTGCTGGACCTCCCGCCGGCAGTGGTCCGGCTGGTGATGGCCGGCCTGCACGACGCCGTCAACACCGAGGAGGGCACCGCGTATCCCGCGAGAATCAAGGGATTGCGTTTCGCGGGGAAAACGGGCACGGCCCAGGCCCCCGAGACGCGGCCCGGGGCGGACGAGAAGACCGCGGCCTGGCTGAAGGAGGACCATGCCTGGTTTGTCGCGTACGCCCCATCCCGCCGGCCGCGCGTGGTCGTCGTGGTCTTCGTGGAGCACGGCGGATTCGGTGGCCAGGTGGCGGCGCCGGTCGCCCGACAGGTCATCGAGGCGTACTACGCAGAACATGCCGACGAGTTCGCGGACCTGTGGGAAGATTTCGACGCCGAGCCGATCCTCGACATCGTCCCGGAGGTGCCATGAGTCGCCCATGGGGGGGCGGAGCGAGCCGGTGGTGGACCGGTCCTCAGACAGCGGCGCGCCGCCCGAGCACGGCCGTCTTCGTGGCCCTCGTGGCCCTGCTCGTCCTGGTCGTCGTGGGACTGATGAACCTGCGGAACGCTGCCCTCTACGCATCCGAATCCTTTCATCAGACGCAGGTCCTGTGGGTGGTGATCGGGCTTGTGCTGGCCGCGGCGGTGGCCTTGATGGACCTGCGGCTGTTCGAGCGGCTGACCCCCTTCTTTTACTGGGGCGGGGTGGTCCTCCTCGTGGCCGTGCTCCTGTTCGGGCGCGAGGTGAACAACGCCCGGCGGTGGATGGCCATCGGGGGCGTCGCCTTTCAGCCCTCCGAGTTCATCAAGCCGGCCCTGGTTCTGATGCTCGCCCGCTTCTTCCACGCGGAGCGCAGTCCCGAACGGTACACCCTGCGAACGCTGATGCGGCCCATGGGGCTGGTCGCGCTGCCGGCGGGCCTGATCCTGATCGAGCCGGACCTGGGCACGGCCCTCGTCGTGATCGCCGTCGGGTTTTCCGTCATGTTCTTCGAGGGGATCCGGCTGCGGTCGTTCCTGATCCTGCTCGGGACCATTCTGCTGCTGCTTCCGATCGCGTGGCGGCTCGACCTGATCCAGCCCTACCAGAAGGAGCGCGTCCGCGTCTGGCTCGCCATGAGCACCACCCAGCCCGAGGGTCGAAAGAAACTCGACAAGGGGATGCAGCCCGAGCAGGCCCTGTGGGCCGTTGGGAGCGGGAGAGTGACGGGCAAGGGGGGGTTGAAGGGGGTCCAGTCTCGTCTGAAGGTCCTGCCGGAGATGCACACCGATTTCATCCTCGCGACCTTCGCGGAGGAGCGCGGCTTCGTGGGGTGCGTGTTCCTGTTCGTCCTGTATGGGGTGCTGTTCGCCTCGCTGCTGATGGTGGCGGTCCAGGCGCGCGAACGCTTCGGGGTCCTGGTCAGCGTCGGGGCCGTGGCCATCGTCTTCTGGCAGCTGGTCTTCAACGCGGGGATGGTCCTGGGCCTGTTCCCGGTGGTGGGCCTGACCATGCCGTTCCTGTCCTACGGCGGGTCCGCCACGATCTCGTCGCTGTTCGCCGTGGGCCTAGCCCTCAACGCGGGACTTCACCGGGGCCAGGTATGAGGCCCCGCGCGAGCCGGCGGGTCTCCTCCACGTCCCGCGCGATCTGCGCCACCAGGTCCTCGATGCGGTCGAACTTCTGGATGTCCCGCAGGTAGCGCAGGAAGCGGACGCGGACCCGCGCGCCGACCAGGTCCCCCGAGAACCCGAGGAGATGCGCCTCCAGGACCGGACCGGGAGAGCCGAACGTCGGGATGGGGCCCAGATGAACGGCGGCGGGCCAGAACGCCCCTCCCACCTCGGCGATGCACGCATAGACGCCGGGCCTCGGCCGCGTCTCCCCATCCGCGAGCACGTTCGCGGTGGGGAAGCCCAGCGTCCGCCCGCGCCCGGCCCCGGAGACCACCTCGCCCGAGACCGAGAACGGCCGCCCGATGAGGCGTTCCGCGGCCTCGACCTCCCCGGCCTCGATCAGCCGGCGGATCCGGGACGACGACACGCGCGCCCCGTCGGCCTCGACCGCCTCCACGACGACCAAATCGAAGGCCCCGCCCGCCGCGTGCCGGCGCAGCATCTCGATGTCCCCCGCGCGGCCCTGGCCGAAGCGGGCGTCCCCCCCGACGATCAGGACGCGACACCCGAGCCGCCCCCGCAGGTGGTCCGAAAGGAATCGCTCGGCCGGGACCCCCGCCAGTTCGAGCGTGAACGGCACCACGACCAGCAAGTCCACGCCGAGCCGTTCGATCTCGGCCAGGCGGTCCTCGAGGCTCTGGATCAGGCTCGGGGCACGGTCCGGGGCCAGGACCTTCAGGGGATGAGGGAAGAAGGTGAGGGCGCACGACCGGAGGCCCCGCCGCGCCGCCTCGGCCACGAGGCGCCCGAGCAAGGCCTGGTGACCGAGGTGCACGCCATCGAAGTTGCCCATGGCGACCGCGGTGGGCTTCACGCCCGCGGGCAGGGGGCCGAATCCCCGGAACATCCTCATCCGGCGTTCCTCCCGTCCGCCTCCGCGCCGGCCCGTCCGAAGCGCTCCTCCTTGGCTCGCGCCGCCTCCCGAAGTTCCTCGACGAGTTCCAGGACGAGGGCGCGGTCCGCGGCCCCCTCGGGCGGGGGGAGGGACTGAAGCGTCTCGACGGCCCGTGCCAGCAAGGCGATGTCGCCGTGGGCCTCGCGCCGAAGCGAATCGCGCAGGGCCGCGACATCCTCGCCCAGGAACCGGAACTCGTCGCCCTGCCGCAGCGGGCGGACGGCCCCGTACTGGCCCATGGCCATGTTCCGCAGCATCCGCGACACGGCAAAGACGGGCCCCGCGGCCCGGAAGGTCATGCGGATGCCCACGTACGCCAGGGCCACGACCAGGAGGGCCGCGACCGCGAACAGTCCGAGGACGCGCGGGCGGTCCTCGGTCTCCCACGTCCGGTCCCGCAGATCCCGGGTGAAGTCCTCGTCGGTCGTCCCCGCGGCTGGCGCGGCTCCTCCATCCCGGAGCGTGCCCATCAATCGGGTCTGCTCGTCGAGGGTCCGCACGTACAGCGTGCCGAGGACCGCGAGGATCGCGACCGCCATGGCCACGATCATCGCGGTGTACCGGGCCTGGAAGCCCGGATTGACCCAGATCCTCTTGCGCTGGTAGCGGCGCTCGCCTGGGCTCATGGCGACCTCCTGGTTCAGGCGCGACCCATCGGGCCCGTGGATCATGGCGGACTCGACCCGGGGCCAAGCGCCCGGGCCAGGGCCTCGGCGGCCGCCCGTCCCGCAGCCTCCGCGGCCTTCACGCGGGCATCCACCGGCTCCTCCGGGATCGTGTACTCGTCCTCATACTCTTGTGCTCCCCCGGTCTCCCGCGTCCCGACCCCACGGGCGGACCCCTCCCACAGGACGAGGCCGGACGGACCCACCGCCTCCATCCGGACCTCGACCTCGGCGCGGCGCTCATCGCCCGACACGCTCACGAGTCGCCCGCGCAGCGCGAGCCGCACCGCGGGCCGACCGACCGGCGTTTGAACCGCCCCGTCGTCCTCGTCCCGGAAGTCCATCCCGGCATCCACGTCGAAACGGCCCGTCCCGACCAGGACCTGAAGCACCCCGTCCTGGAGGTTCCGCGTCATGTCCTCGGCCAGGAGGCTCGGGCGCGGTCCCCAGCCCCCGTTCCTGCCAAGCCGCCCGGGCTCGACCCGGAGGTCGCGCACCGTGAACACGATGGAGCGCGAGCGCGCCGCGACCTGCGCCGCGGCCCACCGTGCCCACTTCGACACGAACCGGTCCGGGTCCCGGGCGGCGCGGCACAGCGAATCGAAGGACTCCTCCGACCCGATGGCTCCGAGGGCGCGCGCGGCGGAGCCCCTCACGATGGCCGCCGGGTCGTCGAGGGCCTGGACCAGGGCCGCGTTTCCCTCGGGGGTCGCGGGTGCCGACAGGAGTCCCAGCGCGGCCTGGGCGCGCACCTTCGGGCTCGGGTCCGACGCGAGGACCCGGACCAGTCGCGGGTCCGCCCTCGCCGACGCCCCGGTCGTCGCGACCAGCCAGAACACCACGACCGTCACCCGGGTCGGGTTCATCTCGGCCGGATTCTAGCACCGGCCCGGTTTGTCGTGATAACGTAGGCCTTGCCGGCCAGGAAGGGGTTCCCCGTGGGCGTGCCGGGGCGATGGGAGCGATACGAGCGGTATCCGTACCTGCTCGCGAAGTACGGCGGATTCGTCCTGATCTTGGGTGCGGTCTTCGCCCTGCTGTACCGGTTGCGAGTGGTCGCCATCCCGATCCTGTTCGCCACCCTGTTCGCGTATCTGCTCGCGCCTTCCGTGGATGTTCTGGCGCGCCGGCGCCTGCCCAGGACAGTGGCGGCGGCCCTCGTGGTCTTCGCCTCTCTGCTGGGAGTGGGCGCGGCGGCGCTCCTCGTCCTCCCCACGCTGTACGCCCAGTTGAGGGAACTGGTCGAGCGCATCCCGATGATGCTCGATGTCCTGAACGACCACCTGTCGCCGTTTCTGGCCGACCGGTTCGGGATCACCGTACACCTGGACCGCACCGCGATTTCGGAGTCGCTTCGCCAGAACCTCGAAAGCCTGGCCGCGCCGTCGGCGTGGCTGGTGTCAAGGGTCTTCAAGAGCGTGGTGACGCTAGGAATCGCGATATTCAATGTTGTTATTGTAATCGTACTTGTCTTCTACTTGCTTCGTTCGTACCACGGGATTCTGGAGGGAATGCTGTGTCTGGTCCCCGAGCGTCATCGTTCTCACGTCGTGCGGGCCGCGCACGCGGTGGACGAGGCCCTGGCCGGTTTCATCCGCGGACAGGTCATCGTCTGCGTCCTCATGGCGGCGGTCTATTCGGTGGCGCTCACGATCATCGGCGTGCAGGGGGGGGCTGTGATCGGGATGCTGGCGGGGCTCCTGAACTTCGTCCCGTACCTGGGGACACTGACGGGCCTCGTGTTCTCGCTGTTGTCGGTGGCGCTGGATGCCGGTGGAGCGGGGGCGGTGATCGCGGTCCTCGTCCTGTTCGTGGCCGGGCCTTTGCTGGACGCCACCCTCGTCACGCCGAACGTGCTCGGACAGAGGGTCGGGCTCAACCCGTTCCTCGTGATCGTGGCCCTGCTCGCGGGGGCCGAACTCTTGGGGTTCTTGGGGCTGCTGTTGGCGGTCCCGGCCGCGGCGGTCGTGCGAGCCCTGATCCGGCTGTGGCTTCCGGTGTACCGGGCCTCGCGGTTCTACCAGGGGGACCCGGTGTCTCCGCCCGACGAGACCGCCGAAACTCCTTGACAGTGACCCGAATCTACACTATAAAAGACGCGCCTTCGTGGACGAAGGGAGGTGAGGACGGTTGAACCCGAAGCACGTGGAGTTCCGGCCGCTAGAGGTCGTGGTTCAGGACAACGACGTCGGCCGGGCCCTGTCGGCCTTGAAGCGCAAGATGGCGAACGAGGGGCTTTACAAGGAACTGAAGAAACGACGCTTCCACGAGAAGCCCTCGGTTCGTGAGAAGCGCAAGCAGCGCGAGGCCGAACGGCGACGCAAGAAACTGCTCGCCGCGCGGGCCCGCTAGGACCCGCGAGCGTGGAGGCCGACATGGGAGCGACACCGCAAGAATGGTCCCGCGGGGCGGCCGTGGCGGTCCTGGGAGCCGCGTGGGTCGTCGCGTGTTCCCGGGCCGAGGTGCAGCAACCGCCTCCCCCGGCGGACGAGACGGCCTTCCCTTCCGAATACACGTCGTGGAAGCGGCTCAACGCGGACCCCATCGTCCGCGAGGGCGACAAGGTAGTTCGCAACCTGTTCGCGAACGAGGTGGCGCTGCATCGCGACGCGGCGGGCCGGTTCCCGGTGGGGGCGGTCCTCGTCAAGGAAGAGCGCTCCCTCGCCGCGGACCCCTCCGGCCGTCTGGTTCCGAGGGACCTGTTCCGCGTGTCGGTGATGTTCAAGGTCGGGAAAGGGGCGATGGAGGGCTGGGCCTTCAAGGCCTTCGACCCCGCCACCGGCCAGGAGCTCCCGCGGGATCGCGTGGACCCCGACGGGTGCTACTTCTGTCACTCGGACGCGCGCGACCGCGACTTCGTGTTCAGCGACGTCCGCTGACCATCACCGGGATCCGTCCGCCCGTTTGCCGTCGGATACGTCCATCAGGAGTTCTCGCACGGCCTGTCGGACGCGCATCCGGTGGGCCTCCGTCTCGACCCGGAGCCGTTGCAGCGCCCGTTCGAGCTCGCGCAGGCGCACGGACTGCTCTTCGAGGGCGCGGCGGGCGTCGGCCAGTTCACGCTCGCGCTCCTCCAAGGCCGAGGCGGGGTCGCGTTCGAGCGCCCGCACACCCGGAGTCGGCTCGCGCACGCCGGCGACCAGATCGAGTCCGGCCGGGCCGGGCGGAGCGGCGCGGGGCTCGAGCGGGAGTTCCCCCTGACTGGCTGGCCACGCTAGGTCCTGGGGAGACGGTTCTTCGCGGGGCGGCACGAGTTCGCGTTCGATGGCGAAGGGGTCCCCGTGGTGGGTGACGAGGAGGTCGTGAAGGCGCTCGCGTGCCTCCCGGACCGACAGACCGTACTGGCGCCGCAGGATCAGAATGACCCTGAGGACCTGAACGTCGCGCTGGCTATAGACGTAGTGGTGGGTACCCCTCCTGGACTTCGTCGCGATCCTCGCCGGGCGGATATGGGGCGCAAACCGCTTCTGGTAGAACCGGATGGCGGACGGGGTCATGTCCAGGCCCCTCGCCACCTCGCCGATCCTGAAGCACTCGCACCGGGGATCGAGGATCGGTCTGCGTCGCCCGCCCACGGGTCGCCGGGGTGGACCGTCCATCGTTCCTACCGGTCCCAATCCGTTGTCGAGGTCGCGGCCCTCTACGAGTTGAGGGACGATTTCAGCACCTGACTGGGCTTGAACGTCAGGACCCGCCGGGCCGAGATCTCGATGGCCGCCCCCGTCTTGGGGTTCCGGCCCCGGCGCTTCCGCTTCGCGCGAACCGCGAACGTCCCGAACTTCGAGATCTTGACCTTCTCGCCATGGGTCAGGGCATCCTTGATCACGTCGAGGATCGTCTCGACGATGGCGGCGGCCTCCTTCTTAGAGAAGCCCCCAAGCCGCTCGTAGACCCCCTCGATGATGTCGGACTTGGTCATGACCGCACCTCCGAAAGAAGGGCCGTCGTCCCTTCCCCTGGTGTCCCCTGACGCCTCACGCCGGCCCCGGCGAGCCGGCAGCCACTTCCTGGACGATCCGCGCGAACCCGTTCGGGTCGTGCACTGCGATGTCGGCCAGGACCTTCCGGTCCACGGCGGCCCCGGACCGAGCCAGCGCGTGCATGAAGTCCGCGTACCGGGTCCCGTTCATGCGGCAGGCCGCGTTGATCCGGGCGATCCACAGGCGCCGGAAGTTGCGCTTGTTCTGCCGCCGGTGGATGTATGCGAACTGCAGGCTGCGGCGTACCTGCTCCTTGGCCTTCCGGATGGTGTTGCCCCGGCGCTCGCGATACCCCGACGCCATCTTCAGCAGGCGGTTGTTGCGATGCCTGCGCTTGAATCCGCGCCTCACTCGTGCCATGGTCGCTCCTCCGTATCAAAGGTTCGGCAGCAGGCGGGTCACGCGCTTGCGGTCCGCTGGGGCCACGCCCGTCTCGGACCGCAGGCGTCGCCGCCGCTTCGCGTTCTTGTGAACGAGCAGGTGACTCTTCGACGCCCTGTGCCGGCGGAGCCGCCCCGCTCCGGTGACCCCGAACCGCTTGGCCGCGGCTCTATTCGTCTTGATCTTCGGCATGTTCACCTCCCTCGGACCGGCCCGTTCGCCCACCGCCCGTGTCCGGTCTGCGGACCCCTTTCGAGGTCAGGTACATCGTCAGGACGCGCCCCTCCATCCGGGGTGGGCGCTCCAGTACGGCGGCATCCATCATGTCCGCGGCGACCTTCTCCATCGTCTGCTGCCCGAGCGCCGCGAACTGGATCTCGCGCCCCTTGAAGAACATCATGAACTTGACCTTGTGCCCCGCTTCGAGGAACTCGCGAGCCTGACGCATCTTCGTGGCCAGGTCGTGGTCGTCGGTCTTGTAGCGGATCTTCACTTCCTTCAATTGGACCGTGACCTGCCGCTTGCGGGCCTCGGCCAGGCGCTTCTTCCGCTGGTACTTGAACTTGCCGTAGTCCATGATGCGGCAGACCGGCGGATTCGCCTGGGGCGCGACCTCGACGAGGTCGAGCCCCGCCTCCTCGGCCAGCTCGAGCGCCCGCCCCAGCGGGACGACCCCGATCTGAACCCCGTTGTTGTCAATGAGCCGGACCTCGCGCGCGCGGATCCGATGGTTGATCCTGACTTCCCTGTCCTCGCCGGCCACTGCCTCCTCGCGACTTCCGAAAACCGCCGCCGAAACGCGAACACCCCGTAGGCACGGGCGGGATTGAACCGCCGACATCTACCGCGTCAAGGTAGCGCTCTCCCACTGAGCTACGTGCCTGGCGCCAACGCCGGCACGGATAATAGCCGGAAAACGAGTGTTGTCAAGAGGAAATCTCCGTGCCACGGCCCCGTCGCGGGCGGTCTGCTATAATCCGCCCCCGTTGAAAACGCGGGGGGCGTGAATGGAAGCGCTGGCCAAAGGCTACCTGCACCGGGAGGTGGAGACCCGCTGGTACGACTGGTGGGTCGGGCGCGGGTGGTTTCGCGCCGAGGCCCCGAGCACGCGCGAACCCTACTGCATCACGATTCCGCCTCCCAACGTCACGGGCGTCCTCCACATGGGTCATGCGCTGACCTTTACGATCCAGGATATCCTGATCCGCTGGAAACGGATGAGCGGGTGCAACACGCTGTGGCTCCCCGGCACGGACCACGCGGGGATCGCGACCCAGATGGTCGTGGAGCGGGAACTCGCGAAGAAGGGGGTGACCCGCCACGACCTCGGGCGCGAGGCCTTCCTGCGGGAGGTCTGGGCCTGGAAGGAGAAATCGCACGCCCACATCGTGGCCCAGATGAAGGCCCTGGGCATCTCGGTGGACTGGTCGCGCGAGCGCTTTACCCTGGACCCCGGGCTGTCGCGGGCGGTGCGGACCGCGTTCGTGCGGCTTTACGAGGAGGGCCTGATCTACCGGGCCCAGCGCATGGTGAACTGGTCCCCGGCCATCCGGACCGTGCTGTCCGACCTGGAGGTGGTCGAGAAGGAGGTCATGGGCCACCTGTGGCACATCGCCTACCCGGTCGCGGACTCGGACGAACGGCTGGTCGTGGCCACCACCCGGCCCGAGACCATGCTCGGGGACACGGCCGTGGCCGTGCACCCGGACGACGAGCGGTATCGCCACCTGATCGGGCGTAGGGTGCGCCTGCCGCTGACTGACCGCCTGATCCCGATCATCGCGGACGCGGAGGCCGTGGACCCGACGTTCGGGACCGGGGCCTTGAAGATCACGCCCGGCCACGACTTCGCGGACTTCGAGACCGGGAGGCGTCACGGCCTGCCCATCCTGTCCATCTTCACGGAGGACGCCCACCTGAACGACCAGGTCCCGGAGCGCTACCGGGGGATGGACCGCTTCGAGGCGCGCGAGGCCGTGGTGCGGGACCTCGAGGCCCAGGGGCTCCTCGTGCGCGTCGAGGACTACCGGCACGTCGTCGGACATTGCCAGCGGTCGGGCGTGGTCGTGGAACCCACCGTGTCGTTGCAGTGGTTCGTGCGCACGAGGCCGCTCGCGGAGCCGGCCATCGAGGCCGTACGCCGGCGCGACGGCGACGCGGACCTGCGGACGCGATTTGTCCCAGAAACATGGGAGAAAACATATTTCCACTGGATGGAGAACATTCGCGACTGGTGCATCAGCCGCCAGTTGTGGTGGGGGCACCAGATCCCGGTATGGTACTGCGAGGCGCCCGGATGCGATGGGCTGTACGTGGGGGTGGAGGACCCGACCCCGGCCACGAGGTGTCCGAGGTGCGGCGGCGCGGCGCTGCGCCAGGACCCGGACGTCCTGGACACCTGGTTCTCGTCGGCCCTGTGGCCGTTCTCGACGCTCGGGTGGCCGGACGACACGCCGGACCTGCGGACGTTCTACCCCAACACAGTCATGGAGACCGGTTTCGACATCCTCTTCTTCTGGGTGGCCCGCATGATGATGATGGGCCTGCATTTCCTCGGGAAGGTCCCCTTCCGGACCGTGTATTTCCACGCGATGGTCCGCGACGCCGAGGGCCAGAAGATGTCGAAGACCCGGGGCAACGTGGTGGACCCGCTCGAGATGGTCGAAGAGGTCGGCGCGGACGCCCTGCGCTTCACGCTCGCGACGCTGACGGCCCAGGGCCGGGACGTGAAGTTGTCTGCGGACCGCGTGCGGGGATACCGCGAGTTCGTGAACAAGGTGTGGAACGCGGCACGATTCGTCTTCCTGAACCTGGAGGGCTTCGGGGGACCCGCGCGCCTGGAGGGCCTGGACCTGTCCCCCGCCGACCGCTGGGTCCTGACCAGGACCGCGGAGGTCCTGGTGAGGACACAGCAGGCGCTCGAGGAGTTCCGGTTCAACGAGGCGGCCTCGGGCTTGTACCAGTTCACGTGGCACCGGTTCTGCGACTGGTACGTCGAGCTGTCCAAGGGGGCCCTGGCCGAGGGCGGCGGGAAGGCGGAGGCCGCGCGCGCGGTGCTGGTCGTGGTGCTGGACCGCCTGCTGCGCGCCCTGCACCCCTTCATGCCGTTCGTGACCGAGGAGGTCTGGCAGAGGCTGCGGCCGTTCCTCGGGGAGGCGCCGGAGTCCATCGTGGTCGCGTCCTTCCCGACCGGAGAGGACCTACCGCGCTTCGAGGAGGACGCCGCGGCCATGGACGAGGTGCTCGACCTGATCTCGGCGGTCCGGGGCGTGCGCAACCAGGTGAACGTCCCGCCGTCCGAGGCGGTCGCGGTGGCGGTCCGGCCGCGGAGCGAGGCGGTGCGCGCCCATCTGGAGACCCATGCGGACGACATCCGCCGGCTGGGACGCATCGGGGACCTGCGCCTGGACGACCAGGCCGTGAGAGGGGCCGGCGACGCGGTCGTGGTGCTCCCGTTCGCGGAGTGCCTGGTGGGAATCGGGACGCAACGCGTCGAGGCCGAAGTGCGGCGCCTGCGCAAGGAACTGGACCGGACGCGCGGGGGGCTCGACGGCGTGCGCCGGAAACTCGCGAACCAGGCGTTCCGCGAGAAGGCGCCGCCCGACGTGGTCGAGGCCGAGGAAGAGAAGGCGGCCGAGCTTCAGGCCGCCGCGAGCCGACTGGAGGAAGCGCTGCGCGGGCTCGGGGCGTGACGCGCGGGCGCTGCGCGGGTCGCGGACGAGGGAGGACAGGCCATGGGGTCCCATCAGGACGCAATCTCGGCCGAGGCGTACCTGTTCATCGAGGTCCGCAACCGCGTGTACCGATACCGCATCCGGAACACGGTCACGGCCATCGGGTCGGACGAGGACAACGCGGTCCGCATCCGGGAGCCGTCCGTCACCGCGCACCACCTGATGCTGTCTTACGTGGACGGGCGATTCCACCTGCGGCGCCTCGGGGACTCGCCCGCGCGCCTGAACGACGAGCGAATCGAGGCGTACACCGAGGAACTCCGGTACGGGGACGAGATCGGCATCGGGGACGTCATCCTGCGGCTCGTGGAGGGCGGTCGGGTGTCGGACGTGGCGATCGCGGTGTCGGTGTGGCCCCGCGTGGGGACGCGAGGCGGTGGGGGCGGGTCGCCGAGCGACGTGTCGGAGAGACCCTGGCACCTGTTCCTGACGCGGCAAACCGAGTTCCGGGTCGGCGACCCTCCGGCGGACCTGGCCCTCCCCGGGGCCGGGACGGTCGCGGTCGAGAACTTCGGGCCGCGGGCCCAGTACCTGGTCCCGCCGGAGGGGGGGACGGTGCGCGTGAATGACGACCCCGTGACGCGCAGGGTCCGCCTGCGCGACAAGGACACGGTCGGGCTTTCGGGGTACGTCCTGAGGCTCCGGATGCTGCGCGGAGAAGTGATGGAGGACCCGGAGGGAATCTTGTGGCCGGAGGCGATGAGGCGCTTCGCCGTGGAGGGGGGGCCTCGCGGGGGGCGATGAGGGGAGAAGGGGGAATGCCCTGGCGGGATCGGGAGTCCGGCGTCCGGCGCCCGGGATCCGGCGGGGGCGTTGTGGCGGACACGCTCACGGATACGGTCGTGGTCACGGACCTGGTCTCCCTCACAGCCCCGGTTTCTTTGCCCGTCCGGGTGCAGTCCACGTCTCTCGAGAAAGGGAATCCAGATGGCGATGACTGAAGGCGGCCAGGCCCTCGTGGACCTCGACGGGCAGGTCCTGCCCGCGAGCGAGGCGAAGGTGTCGGTGTGGGACCGGGGATTCCTGTTCGGGGACGCGGTGTTCGAGGCGATCCGCTTCCACCGGGGCCGGCCCGTCCTGTGGGGGGTCCATTGCCTGCGGCTGCTCGCGAGCGCGCGCGGCATCGGGATGGAGCGCGTCCCGGCCGAGGAGGACCTGGCGGCGCGCGTGGCTCGGCTGATCGAGCGTTCCGGCCTGTCGGAGGGGACCATCTACATCCAGGTGACCCGGGGGAACGTGGGTCGCCGCACGGACCTCGAGATGCCCGCGGAGCCGACCGTGCTCGTCGCCGTGGACCCGCATACCTGTCTGGCCGAAGAGACGTACGCCCGCGGCGTGGCCGTGATCACCTTCGAGGACATCCGCTGGAAATACGCGCACCTGAAGACGACCAACCTGCTGCCGCGGACGCTCGCGCGCCTCGAGGCGAACCGGCTCGGGGCCCACGAGGCCTTGTTCCGGGCGGGCGACGGCCGGGTCTTCGAGGGGACCTCGACCAACCTGTTCGTGCTGAAGGACGGGGTCCTGAGCACGCCGCCCCTGTCCGACCGGCTGCTCGCGGGCGCGACCCGGGCGGCCCTCTTGCCCCTCGCGCGCCGGGTCGTGCGCCGCGTGCGCGAGGAGGACGTGACCGTGGCGGACCTGTTCGAGGCGGACGAGGTGATGCTGTGCGGCACCACGACCGAGGTCTTGGGTGTCGTGCGGGTGGACGGGCACGAGGTCGCGGGCGGGCGCGTGGGCCCGGTGGCGAAGGCCCTGCGAGACCTGTACCGGTCCGAGGTGCTGGAACAGGAGACGCGACCGTCCTTGACTTCACGACCGCCGTCCGGCTAGTCTTGCCCCATCCGGACGCGCGACGCGGGGTGGTGCGGGATGACCTGGTGGCTGTGGGTGGTGGCCGGACTGGTCCTGCTGGTCCTCGAACTGCTGACCCCGGGCGTGTTCTTCCTGTTCTTCGGGTTCGCGGCCCTGGTCGTCGGCGTGTGGGAGGCGACCGCGGACGGCCTGGGCCTGGCGCTCCAGATGGGCGTGTTCTCGGGCCTGTCCATCGTGACCCTGCTCGTGTTTCGCGGGCCGATCCTGAGGCGCATCCGGGCGAGGCCCCAGGACGGACCGCGCGTGGACCCCATCGTGGGGGAGGTCGCGGTGGCCCGTGCGATCATCCCGCCGCGCGGTCATGGTCAGGTCGAGTTGCGGGGGAGCGTGTGGAACGCGGTCAACGCGGGGGGGGACCCCATCGAGCCCGGCGCGCGCTGCCGCGTGGTCCGCGTCGAGGGCCTGACCCTCCACGTCGAGGCCGGGGAGTCGTGACGCCCATCCATTGAACGGAAAGGAGCGGACATGGAAGCCCTGATCGTCTTTGGCGTCCTCGCGGTGGTCGTTCTGATCGTCATCGCGAAGACCGCCGTGGTCGTGCCGCAGCAGCACGCCTACGTGGTCGAGCGCCTGGGTCGCTACCACGCGACCCTGGAGGCCGGGTTCCACATCCTGGTCCCCTTCATTGATTCCATTCGCTACCGCCACCTCCTGAAGGAGGTCGCGGTGGACATCCCCGAGCAGATCTGCATCACGCGCGACAACGTGCAGGTGGGGATTGACGGGGTTCTGTACCTGAAGGTCCTGAACGCCGAGCGCGCCTCGTACGGCATCGCGGACTACGTCTATGCCCTGACGCAACTCGCCCAGACCACGCTGCGAAGCGAGATCGGCAAGATCGATCTGGATCGGACCTTCGAGGAACGAACGAACATCAACGCGGCGGTCGTCCTGGAACTGGACAAGGCCTCCGAGCCCTGGGGCGTCAAGGTCCTGCGCTACGAGATCAAGAGCATCACCCCGCCCAAGGACATCCTCGCGGCCATGGAAAAGCAGATGCGCGCGGAGCGCGAGAAGCGGGCCATGATCCTGACCTCCGAGGGCGAGCGCGACGCGGCCATCAACGTGGCCGAGGGCCAGAAGCAGCAGGTCATCAAGGCGTCCGAGGCGAAGAAGCAGCAGCAGATCAACGAGGCCGAGGGCCAGGCCGCGGCGATCCTCGCGGTCGCCACCGCCACGGCCGAGGGCATCCGCCGCGTGGCCGAGACGATCCAGATGCGCGGCGGGATGGAGGCCGTCCAGTTGCGCGTGGCCGAGCAGTATCTGGCCAAGTTCGGGGAGATCGCGAACGCGAGCGACACCACGCTCGTGATCCCCGCCAACGTCGCGGACGTGGCCTCCATGGTCGCCCTGGCCATGAACTTCATCCAGAAGACCCGCGGGACCGGGTCGTGACCCCGCGGGGCTAGGCCCCGAACTT
>JBBIPO010000056.1:0-19786 GCA_037442805.1 Deltaproteobacteria bacterium | reverse complement strand
AAAGGATAGATACACGTCGAAGAACCTGGTATTGCTCCAGTCCAGGTGCGACATCAACACCGATCGGTACTGGTTCCCGTTCAACGACAGGGTGATGGTGTATCCCGAAGCGTCGGAATCCCCCTCCGGCGGGGTGTAACGGCAGTTGGTCGAGAAGCGGTTGATCCCCCAGCAGCCGCCACCCGAGGACCACGACCCGCCGTACGAGATCCGCCCGTCCTCGACCTGCACGATCTCGCCCGAGATGTTGACGTTGCCCGCGGTCACGGTGCCAGCGAACGAGGCGTTGCCGTCCCGGTCCACCCAGGCCCTCTCGGCGCCAGCGGCGTTCCTCCAGGAGGTCCGGCCGAACTGGATGCCCAGGGTGCCCGTCGTGGCCCACGAGTCCGTGAGCCACAGGGTCCGCCCGCCGGCCGGCTCGATGTAGATGTCCCCGGCCCCGCTCAGCCCCCAGGACCGCAGGTAGGTCTGGGCGTACCCGTCCGCCGTGCTGTAAATGAGCCCGCTGGTTCTCAGGTGCCCTTGGACGTCCAGGGCCTCCCCCGGGTCGCGTCCGATCCCGACGCTCGTCCCCTCGAACTGGAGCCGGCCATTTCCGACCAGCCGCAACCTCGCGTCGTAGTCCACGCTCGCGTCATTGGCCCAGTCAATGTACGGAGTCCCCCCGGACGACCCCGACCGCAGTTCCAGCCCGATGTTTCCGTCCGAGCCGCGAAGAACCAGGACGTTGTTGGAGCCGGAGGCCGTCCGGACGTAGGTGTCCCCGATGACATCGAGTTTCCCGCCCGGGCTCGTCGTCCCGATCCCGACGCTCGTCCCGTTGTCGAAGACCTGGGAGTTCCCGAGCGTGGTCCCCGCGGTCCACTTCGGCAGGTAGTTCACCGTCCCGGACCCGCCGAGTCCACCCGGCCACCCGGTCCGGCAGTCGCCGGAGAGGCAGATCTGGTTCGTGTGGACCGCGGCCCAACGCAGACTCGAAGTGCCCAGGCTGCTCGCATTGTTGGTGTAGGGTTCCACGTTTCCGTTCACGGTGATCTTGGGATTGAAGTAGAACGAGGCGCGGTCCGTCATGAAGTGCGCCCACCCCGTGTTCTGCGGTCCCATGTCCACGTATCCCGAGTTCGTCTGGACTCGCAGCGAGTTGCCATTGCCCCGCACGAGCCTCGTGTTGCCGTCGGTCAGATAGACGCTCCCGGTGGCGCGGATGTCGCCGCTGGCGTCGAGCCGATAACCCGGGTCCACGCGGCCGATGCCGACGTTGCCGCCAGGCGTCATCGCCAGCACCGACGGGGCCACGTAGTTGTTGATCCCCACGTGCGGGTTGCTCTGGTTCGCGGTGTAGCCCATCGAGAACAGGCCGTTCTGGCCCACGCCCATGTTCCACTGCCGCGTGTTCGAGCCATCGAAGGACCACAGGCCGATCGTGGCGGAATGGCTTGCGTTGCCTCGGCCCTTCACGACCACGTTCGGGTACTCGCCCTCGACCTGGATGGTCGGGCGGTCCACCTCGCTCGCCACGTTGGTCCCGGGCACGTTCACGGACCCCATGACGTGCAATCGGGCGGAGGGGTCCGGGGCGCTCGTGCGGACGCCGACCTTGTCGGTCACGTACAGGATGCCCTGCCCCGGGTCGGAGTTGGTCCCGATGGACAGGCTTCGCGTGAAGGCCCCGAAGCCGTTCGCATACAGCAGGGAGTACCCGCCGGACGACTCGCACGCGCCCTCGCACCCGGCCCCGATCCAGCCCGTGGCCCCGATGTTGCCGCCGACGTGGAGGGCGTTCGCCGGCGCCGTATGCTGGATCCCCACGTTCCCGCGGAAGTACGCCTGGTGGTTGTCGCCGCGCACCTCGAACGAGGAGTTCCCGCCGTTCACGCCGACCGCGAAGCCTTGGCCGGCAGCGGAGGCGTAAGTCAGGTACTCGACGTGCGATGTCGCGATGGCGCGATTGAACCCCGGGCTCGCGCTCATCCCAATGCGCCAGTTCCCGTCCGTCGGGCTCCAGGTGTAGATCTGCTTGTTCCCGCCCGACGACGGCAGCGAGATATCGCCGATGACCTCGAAGGCCGCGCCCGGGCTCGTGGTGTTCACGCCGACCCGGCCATTGGGCGCGAGCGTCAGGGCATGGGTGCCATTGTCCGAGGCAGAACCGCCCACGTAGAAATCGAGCCCCGTGGCCCCGGCCCGGATGCGGGCGTTGTAGGCGCCGCTGTTCGCCCCGGCGTTCATCCACAGGAACCGGCTGTTGTTGTTGCTCTGCAACTGGAGGGCGGACGACCACTCCCACGGGTACGCGCCGTACGCGATCTGCCCCTGGCTCGCGTCCTTGATCGTGACCGCGCGCGTGGCGGCCGCGCTCCCGCTCGTATCGAAGAAGGCCGTGCCGGACACGTGGAGTTTCGTCTGCGGTGCGGTGGTCCCGATCCCGACATTCCATCCCGTGTTGTTCGGATACAGGTTCGAGCCGCTCTGGGTCCAGTAGTTGGGCGTGGTCGTGGCGGCCGTGGTCTGGACCGTGCCGTCCGGGAACTTGAACCCGCCCGACCGGGACCGGATCAGTCCGTTCACGTCCAGTTTCACACCGGCCTCCGGGAACACGTTGATCCCGACGTTGCCCGTCCCCTGATCCAGGGCGATGTTCTGGCCCCCGCCGAAGTCACTCTCGGCCGCGACCCCGGCCCCCCCGCTCGCGAGCGCGACCGCGGGAGAGGACCCCCCGGTCCGGTCCACGGCCATCACGGAAATGCCATAGACCTTCATGGCGTGACCGGGACAGGTAGACGGTAGTTTCGCCTCCAGCCGCCAGTAGGCGGTCCCACCGCCGGCCGCCGCGATCTGGGACGCGATGGTCGGGACCTTGACCCACGCCACCGAGCCCTCCTCGACACTGCCCCAGTCCTTGCCGACCTGGAAGCGGTGCCCGTTCTTGCCGGCCCACGTGAACCAGAACCTCCAGTCGGTCCCGTTGCCGCATGCGTTGATCGTGTCGGCCTTGCGGATCCCGAGGTAGTACTCACGCACCGTCCCCGGATAGACCGGGAGGTTGAACAGCGACTCGAGGGCCGTGTACAGGGTCTTCGTGATGATCTGATAACTCGAAGTGGAGGTGACGCGCACCGCCCCCTCGTCCAGTCCGAAGATCGGCACCACCCCGCGCACGTGCGACCCGGTCACCCCCTGGACCACGTCCGCCCACGACGCCTTGCAGTCGTTGTTGATGCACAGGCCTGCGCGGCCGTTGACCGTCCCGTAGAAACTCGCGTTCCCCTCGTCGAGGCTCACCGACCCCACGACGGTCGTGGTCGTGGTCCCCCCGGGACCCGCCTCGCTGAAGGTTCTGAAGCCGCTCCCGTCCCGCCGGGTGAACAGGATGTCGTTGTTGGGATTGTCGTGATAGATCCCCCACGAATGGTACGGCGGGAAGTCCGCGAAGATGCGCGTGTTCCCCTCGCTGGTCTGCTGCTGGATCGCGATCTGGCCCCCCGTGACCTTCAGGACCCCCGCGGACGACGGGGCGACGGACGACTGGAAAGAGCCCCCGATCAAGACGTTCTGCGCCACCGTGGCGCTTCCGCCATTGACATAGAAGTTGCCGTTCACGTCCAGGCGGTCCCAGACGGAGACGCGCCTCGTGCTCCCGTCCGCGCTCTTGTTCCCGACGATCATGAGGGTCTTGTACGAGCCGGTGTCGTTCGAGATCTCGGCCTGGTTCCTCACGGCGTCCGGGAACCCGGTCCAACCCGCCGTGAATCGGATCGGGTTGCTCCCGGTCAGAATTCGCAGGGTCCCGGCCACGTCCAGGCGGTCATTGGGGCTCGTGGTGCCGATCCCCACGTACCCGTTCCGTCCGGCCCGCCCGCTGATGACCAGGGCGTCGTTGAGCCACGACCCCGCGTACAAGGTGTCGAACGAGGTCCCGAGCCCGTCGCCGTAGTCCACGACCGAGATCCGGCTCCCGTAGGCCCAGCCGGAGCCGTTCGCGTTCTGTGACGAGGCCATGATGATGTTGCGGGTCCCGCGCGCGTACGAGGCAGGAATATTGGAATAAGAGGTGGTCAAGGCGAGGTTCCCATGCACCTGCAACAGGTGATTGGGGCTCGACGTCCCGATTCCAAGGCGCCCTCCCGAGGCGAGCACCATCTGAGTGGAGTTGTTTTCGCGGAACTGAAGCGGCATGCCGGACGGACGGTTCAGGATGTATTCGTTGCCGATGAGGAGCGCATAGTTCCCGCAGTTGCGGGGCCTCGCATAGTCCTGAATTCCTGAATAGCCACTCCCGCAGCCCACGTCACCGATGAAGACGTCCGGCTGTCCGCCGGCTTGAATGACAGCGTTGTTGCTGACGACCAGCTTCTCGGGCGCGCTAGTAGTACCGATCCCGACGTTGTACGTCGTGCTCGTCGGATAAAGGTTCGACCCGGACAAGGCCCAGTAGTTGAGCCCGGACCCGCACCCCGCGGGCGTGCAGATGCTGCCGTCCACCCGCAGGTCCCCGGCCACGTGCAGCCTCGCCGCGGGGCTCGCGGTCCCCACGCCCAGGTTCCCCGCGATGCTGGAGTTCCCGGTCCCCTCGACCGTCAGGTTGCTCGCGGTCCCCTTCAGTTTCGTGGGCCGCCAGATCACCACGTTGTTCGCGGTCCCGTACAGGTTCAGGTTCCCGTCCGCGTTGCTCCGGTCCTCGGGACTCACGTCCACCCGCCAGCCCGCGGCGGTTCCGAGGAACTGGAGCCCCTCGGTCGTCCCAGGGTCCGCGATTGTGATATTGTTAACGTTCGTGATATCGTTGTTCACAAGTTCCAGGGTCCCGGACACCCGGGTGGACCCGGCCACGTCCAGGCGGTAGCCGGGGCTCGTGGTGCCGATGCCCACGTTGCCGTTGCCGGCGACGTGCATCCGGACCTGCGGGTTGTCCGCCCCGGCCCCGGCGTCGTTGGTCAGGAACTGGAGGTAGGTGTCCCAGGACCCGCCCCGGTACGCCCGGATGCGGGCGGACCCCGCGGCCGAGAACCCCCACTGGATGTCCTGGGCCGAGTTCGAGTTCGTAGGCTGGTTGGGTCCCCAGATCTTCATGGCCGTGACCGGGGCTGCCTGGCCCTCGGAACCGGCCTTGACCTCCAGTTTCGCGCCGGGGGCCGCGGTCCCGATCCCGACGCTCCCCTCGACCGCGAGCCCGTTCGCCGGCGCATTCGAGTTCTGGTACGAGCCCCCGATCAGGACCCCGCCGTTCGATTCGATGGTCATGCGCCTGGTCCCGTCTTGGAAGAGGCCCGTGCCCCAGTAGGTGCCGCTCCGATCCACCCCGATGCCCGCGGAATGCCCTTCCGAGGTGACCCGCACCCCGTCCACCCCGCCCGAGGCCGTGGCGACGTCCAGGGAGGTCGCGGGACTCGTGAGCCCGATCCCCACCCGTCCGGCCTTGTCGATCCGCATCCTCTCGGCGCCGTTCGTGAAGAAGGCCGTGACGCCGTGGGTGAAGGTCGCGGCGTTCTTCGACAACTGCCCGATGCGCAGGACCCCCGCACCCGCTCCGACCGTGCCCGGGGTGTACTGGAGGGAGAGGCTCGTATCCCAGTTGTGGGTAGTCGCGAGCACCACCTGCGAGGTCGCGCCCGAGGCGGGGTACAGCCACAGGCTCCCCGCGTTGCTGTAGGACCGGACGTTGAACGCGGTCTGCCCCTGCGTGTCCGCGAGCATCAGGACCCCGCCGTCCAAGTGCGCGTTCCCGCCCCGCACGTGCAGCCGCTGCGACGGAGCGGAGGTGCTCCCGATCCCCACGTTCCCCCCGCTCGGCGCCAGCAGGGTCGTCCCGTTGCTCGCGACGCCCAGGCGCAGGGTTCCGGACCCAGGCACGCCCGAATAGACGTTGAAGTCCGATCCGCCGAAGTACGGCCGAAGGGGACCGGTCGAGTACACGTCGCCCGTCGCGTTCCCGTAAACCTTGAACGTACTCCCAGCGCCCGTCACCACGAACTTCTGGTCCGGGCTCGTGGTCCCGACACCCACGTTGTACACGGTCGAGGAGGGATACAGGTTCGTCCCGCTCAAGGTCCAGTAGTTCGTCCCGGCCACGGCCCAGGACGAGATGCACGACCCGGCAATGCACAGTTGCGTCGCGTTGACGTTTCCGTTCACGTCCACGCGGTGCCCCGGGCTCGTCACCCCGAAGCCCGTCCGCCCATCGGGAAGGATGCGGATCAACTCGGTCATGCTGGCGCTCGGGTTGTTGAACAGGACGCGTAGGTAATCGTCCGCGTCGTCCCCGAACACAATCGCGGCCCGGTCCGCGTTCGACCCCTCGTCAATCAGGCCCACGAACAGGTTGTCGGTGTCCTGGCCGATCAACACGCCTTGGGCCGCGGTCGCGGGCCAGCCGGAGGCCACGCCGGAGGACGGGTCACCCAGCTGGAGGCGGGTCTTCATGTTCGTGGTGCCCAGCCCCAGACGACCCAGGAACGAAAAGTCGTTGGTCATCCCATTCTGGGCGACCTGCCGCCACGGACCCCAGGAACCAGTCGTCTGGCTGTAGCGATGCCAGAGATTGCCGTTCTGTGTGAATCCAAGTTGGTGGACGCCGCCCCCACTCCAATCCGTGCCGCTCGACCACTGACGATAGGAGAGGACGGCGTTGTAGGAACCGCCGTCCGAGAGCCCGTTCGCGCCGTTGCCCTTGAACTCGAGCGTGATGCCCATCCCGTACGTCTCGGGGTTGGGATTGGTGGACCGAGTGTCGTACGCCCCGAGGGTCCCCAGGATCGAGTTCTGCGCGTACATCGCCCCGACAGTCAGGGGCGCGCCAGGACTGGTGTTCTTGATGCCCACGTTTCCGCTATTGTTGTTATAAATATTGTTTCCAGCGACCGTCCACGGCCCGGTCACCTCGCTCCACGCCGCCTTGCAGTCCCCGGCCAGGCAGAACCGCCCCGCCGCGAGGTCTCCGCCGACGCGACCCGTCCCGGATACCCAGAACGACGCGGCCTGGGCGGACGCCGACTGGTTCTGGACGTAGTTCCCCGACCCGCTCGCGGGAGCGAAGGCCGTGGCGTGCTGGCCGTCCAGGAGGTCCGCGTTCAGGTTCGTAACCAGCGTGGAGGACGACACCTGCATCGGGGCCTGCGTCGTGGTCGTCGAGATGAACTGCCCATCCGTGCGGATGTTGCCGCCGACCACGTCGAGGCGCTGTCCGGGCGAGGTCGTGCCGATCCCGACCGGGCCCGCGAACTTCGCGGAGGCCGTCGTGTCCGCCGGGTTCACGTAGAAGGCCGAGCCCTCGGCGTCAATGAAAGACGAGGCCGTGACCGACGAGCCGACCGTCAGCGTGCCCCCGATTCGCCCCGTCCCCGAGATCCGGAAACTCGCGCTCTGGTCCGCCGCGGTCTGGTTCTGGATGTACGAGTTGCTCCCCGACCCCGGGGCCTTGTTGTTGAAGGTATTCCAGTCCGCGGCCGACAGCCACCCCGCCGACGACGCCCCGGCCTGGGTCATGCCGAGGGGCGCGGCCGAGGTCCCGCTGCCCACGAAGGGGTCCCCGGCGCGGGTCGTGACCGTGGTCAGTTTGTTGTTGAAGGTGTTCCAGTCGGTCTGCGACAGGTAGCCGCTGCTGGTCGCCGAGGCCTGACCGATGCTCAGGACCGGGTTCTGGCCGCCCGTGGACTGGAGGGGAGCCACGGCCGTGAGCCCCAGAAGCCCCGCGTTGGAGAGGACCCCGTTCCCGTCCACCGCGAGCCCGGTCCCCACCTGGACCACCCCTCTCGACGTGGTGGTCGCGATGGGCAGGCGGGCGACCGGCACCGTGCCCGCGTTCAGGTTGCTCGCGTTCTGGTAGTAAGACCCGTGCTGGCCGTCGAGGAGGTCCGCGTTCAGGTTCGTCACGCGCGTCGTGCTGGACACGACGAACGGGGCGGTCCCGGTGGCGACCGAGTTGGTCAACTGCCCGGACATCGAGAGGGTCCCGATGTTCACGAGGTTGCCCGCGTTGTCCAGGCGCAGGGTGGCCGGGGACATGCTCGCCCCGCTGTAGAGACCGGTCGTGACCAGCAGGTTGGACACGGTCGTGTTCCCGGCGAGCGTCAAGTTCTGCGCAAGGTCCTGGCTCTGGACCTGGCCGTCCCCAATGTCCGCGCTCGTGACCTGGCCGTCCACGATCTCGGTGGAGGAGACGCACGGGGTGCTCTCGCAGTCCAGGTCCACGGCGGCCCCGCCGGGGACCCTCCCGCGCGCCCACGAGAAGGACACCTCGTCCTCGGATACGCACTGGACGCAATCGAGGTCGGTCGCGGCGGTCAGGAGCACGTCGCACTCGGCCGCGTGCTCGGCCACGAAGGCGTACCCTGCGCTCGTCAGGGGCCGGCGCGGCAGGGGGGGGTCGCTCCCCACCTGGATCTCGAGCCAGGCCTGGTTGTTCGTGGCGAAGATGTTCTGCGGCATCGGCCCCAGATAGACGTTGAACACGCCGCCGGTGATGGACACCGAGGCGGGCTGCTCCCAGAGCAGGGTCCCTCCGCTCATCGCGTCGTACAGGCGGAAGGTCAGGCTGTAGGAGCCGCTGACCACCTCGCCCACCGCGTTGCGCAGGACGCCCTGGACGTTCAGTTGCCTGGGAATGGGCTGGGCCTCGGCCACCGCGAACCAGACGAGCCCGACGATGACGACCGCGAGCCATCCTCCTTGCCACCGACGACTCATGGTTTCACCTCCGTATGCTCGGACAACGGCCCCCTGACACCTGGACGTATCTTGTCACATGCGCAGAAACTTTTTTCAAGGTCCCGCGCCATCGGTTCGACTCGTCCTGGTCTTCGCGGATACGGCCTTTTCGCCTCCTGACCGCCGTCTGCCGGTCTGCCTCGTGTCCCGAGCAGGACCCTATTGGTTCCTCCCCTGCATGTCCCGTGCCGGACCTCCCGATGATGCTGGCTTCTCGGGCAAGGTCCAGGTCAGGGTCCGGAGGGTGACGAGGAGTCCCCGCGAGGACGTCACGATTGCGGTTCCAGTGAAGTCCCGCCCGGAGGTCGGGACTCCCCGGCGGGACGGGAGCCACGAGGAACGAACGAAGACCGGGCCTTGCCCGAGCGCTTGGCCCGGTACATGGCTTCGTCCGCCCCGGCGATCAGGACCTCCGGGTCGTTCTCCTCGCCGTCGCCCAGCGCGAGGCCGAGGCTGGCCGTGACGAGCACGCGAATCCCGCCCGCCGACAGTGGCTCTCGCAGGCTGGCGACCAGGCGATCCGCCAGCCTCTGGAGGCCCTCGGCCCCCTGGACGGGGTCCGCGAGGATCACGAACTCGTCCCCGCCGACCCGGGCCACAGTGTCCGACTTGCGGATAATCCGCCGGAGCCGGTCCGCGATCCCCTGGAGCACCCGGTCGCCGAAGGAATGGCCGTACCGGTCGTTGACCTCCTTGAAGCCGTCGAGGTCCAGGTAGATCACCCCGAACAAGTGGCCAGGATCGCGTTCGGCGCGGTGCGCCGCCAGGGTCAACAACTCCTTCAAGAATACGCGGTTCGCAAGTCCGGTCAGGGGGTCGTGCAGGGCGTCGTGGCGAAGGCGCTCCTCCCGGTCCCGGTCCTCGGTCACATCCCATCCGGTCCCGATCACCCAGACCACCGCGCCCGCGCGGTCCAGGATGGCCGAGTTCGTCCACGCGATCCGGCGCCTTCGTCCATCCTTCGTGATCCAGAAGTTCTCGTATTGATTTGGGAATTGTCCTGCCATCAACTCGCCGAACACCCCTCTCACCGGCTCGACTTCCTCCGGGACCAGGAGAAAATCCCACACGCGGCGGCCCCGGACCTCGTCCAGCGTGTACCCAGTGACCTTGCGGCACGTCTCGTTGAACTCGACGATGCGACCGTCCGCGTCCAGAACCACGACGAGCGCCCCGGTCCGGTTCAGGACCAGGGACAAGAAATCGCGCTCGCGGCGCAGTTGCTCGAGGAGGACCCGGTGTTCGGTGAGGTCCCGCCCGATCGCGAGCACACCGGGCGCGGGCGCCGACAGGGGAATCGCGGTGATCTCGAAGGACAGGGTCAGGCGACGGCCACCGGCTTCGAACGGGACCTCGACCTCGGCCAGCGTCTCCGCGTGCCCCTGTCGCATCACGCGGCGCAGGAAGGTCTCGATGGGGAGGGTGGTGGCCCCGCCAAGTCGGGAGAGGGGCTGACCCACCGGGTCGGGCGCGTCATCCCCCAGGTAGCGCCGGACCAGCCGGAGGCCAGGATCGTTGATGCGGCGGATGACCAGGTCCGCGTCCAGATGCGCCGCAGGGTCGGGCAAAGCGGTCAGGAGGAGTTCCGCGTCGGCAAGAGTTTCGGCCTTCGTTCCCTCCATCAACCGCCTCGCCCTGGTAGGCCGCGCCGCGGTGGGCGATACTGGATTTGAACCAGTGACTTCTACCGTGTGAAGGTAGCACTCTCCCGCTGAGTTAATCGCCCGCGGTTCCAAAGCCGGCATATACTCTACCCCGGTCTTGCCAATCCGTCAAGGTTGTTGGCAGGACCATCTGGGTGGACTAGACTTTGTACACGGACTCACGGGGATGCCCGATGGCCGCAGTCAACGTTCACGAAGCCAAGACACATTTTTCGGCCCTCCTCGACCGGGTGTTGCGGGGCGAGGAGATCATCATCGCGCGGGCTGGCAGGCCGGTGGCACGGCTGGTGCCCATTGAGCCGCGCGAACCGCGCAGGCCCGGCCTGGCCCGCGGACGGGTGACGGACGCCTTCTTTGAGCCCTTGCCCCCCGAAGAGTGGCGTGCGTGGGAGGGCGAGACATGAAGGTCTTGCTGGACACGCACACGTTGTTGTGGTGGCTCTTCGACGACTCTCGCCTCCCGGCCTCGTGTCGCAGGGTCATCGCGGACCCGGACCAGGTCGTCTTCGTCAGCGCCGCCAGCGCGTGGGAGATCGCGACCAAGCACCGACTGGGCAAACTGCCCGAGGCAGGGGACGTGCCCGAGCGCTTGCCGCACTATCTGCGCGCGGCCCGTTTTGCCCCGCTGGACATCACCGTGGCCCATGCCATCGCAGCGGGGGCCCTGCCCGGACCGCATCGAGACCCCTTCGACCGCATGCTCATCGCCCAGGCCAGGGAAGAGGGGATGACCGTCGCCACGTCCGACCCCGTGTTTCGCGACTACGGTGTCCCGGTTGTGTGGTGACCCCGCGTCAGTCGGGTTCCCCTTTCAGAACTGATACTGCCCCGACAGCACGAGCCAGGCCTTCTCCCGGCCGAAGTTGTCGGAGCGGTTGAGGGCGAAGACAATGGCACCCCCGGCCTGCACGTTCCCGAAGACGTGGCGGTAGCCCAGGGCGAGGTCGGCCTGGATGCCGGCGCTGCGGCTTGCCGCCGAATTCTTGGGTGGGTCCATGGGTCCGATCGAGACCGGCCATCGGGCCTCGAGGTCCACGTGGCCTCCCGGGGCCACGCGGACGCTCACCCGGCCGGCCATGGGGAAGGAGACGGCGAGCCCTTCCTTCCAGCCCTCGGACTCGTCGGCCGCCGGGACGAGGAAGGCGATGCCCAGCCAGAACTCGAGCGAGACGCGGTCCACCATGGTGAATCCGAACGCCTCGGCCAGGAGCCATTGCAGGGAGTGCAGGGTCTTCGACAGGCCGACGGCCGAGAAAACGAATCTTCGGTAGTCCAGGTCGAAGACGAGCGTGCTCCACGACACGGGGGAGGCGCCCGTGCGGACCTTCATCTCGAGCCCGGCACGCTGGAACGGCTGGTGCAGGTTCCAGGACAGCGCGCCGCTCGAGCGGTTCGCGCTCTTCGGGTACAGGAGCCAGGACGGGACCCGCGACCAGCGCCCCCCGCGGAGGGTGACCGCGAACCTCTCCCCGCCCGCCTGGGCGAACAGGCCCACGAAGGTCTGCGTGGGCATGTCCGGGGAAAGGAGGCGGAAGGGGTTGCCCCGCGCGAACACGGGCGAGAACTCGCCCCCCGCCGCGAACCCCATGCGCGACGACGGGAACAGGAACGGGTCGCAGTACCCTCGGTCGGTCGCGTGCCCGGCCATGCGCGGGGCCTCGGGGCCGGCGGGCTCCAACCGGCGCAGGACCACGACTTCCAGGCCCCCGGCCGCGACCTCGACGGTGCGCGAGATTCCCTCGACATCCGTGCCACCCGAGACCTCCACCTGGTGCCGACCCGGCTCGATGGGGACCTTGGCCGGTAGCGGCCCGGCGTAAACCTCGCGGCCATCCACGACGATGCGCGCCTCGGGGACGTCGAGGCCCTCGGCGGACACGACGAGGGCGGTCTCGGCCGGGGCCGGTGCGCCGGACTCGGCAATCCTCAGGCGTACCTGCTCGATCCGAGCACGCGCCTTGCGCCGGGCGTCGTCGTCCGGGGCCAGGGGCTCGAACTCCTCGAAATACCGCAACGCGCTGCCGAGGTCGCCCAGTTCCTCGTAGCAACGACCGATGTTCCAGATGACCACGGGGATCTTCGCGTGCGCGTACGAGTCGAGGAACCGCATCAGCGCGTCCCGGTACCGGCCCTTCTGAAATAGGGCGACGCCCTCCGAGGCGAGGTCCGAGGCCCGCTCCTCCGGGGACCGGGGGGTCTGGGCCATGACAGGCCCCGCTGGCTCGCCCGTCACGAGGAACCCGACAACCGCGACCACCCTGAAACGGACCACGCGAGACATCTTCGCGACCTCGATGTCCATGCCGCAACGATGGGAATATAGCACGCCTCCCCTCGCCGGTTCGGTGACCACGGTTCCTGGCTGGGGCCGGCTCCGTGGCGGAGACCGTGGCCGGCACCGTGACCGTGTCGGAGTCCGTGGCCACCGCGGAGTCCCTGCCGGACTCCGGACCCCGGATGCCGGACCCCGGACCCCCGTTCCCGAAATGTTACGTAGTCACAACATAGGAATCGCGGGTTTCTTCGGAGGCGGTTCCTTGCGCGGGGGCGGCGGCTCGGGGCGCGGCTGGGCACCGGGATACTCGGAACTCGTGCGGGCAGGGCTTACTTCGACGTCGGGTCCAAGAATCCCGTCCAGGCCGCGGGCAGGCTTGCGGTCTCGACGGGACTTCCGGGCAGGTTCCAGGGAGACCTCGACGCGGCCCTCCTCCACAGCCCGCCCGAGGACCACCACACGCGAGGCGGGCAGCAAGCCTTCCCCGGACGCGCGGACCACGACCTGGCGGTCGCGCCAGTCGTCCCCGATCGTCGGGAACTCATACGAGACGGGCGCGATCCCGACGAGGCGGCCCTCGACCTCGACCTGGGCCCCGGCCGGGACCGTCGCGATCACGAAGGAGCGCTTGACGGGAACAGGGGGACGCTGGACCGACCCCGGGTCCGGTTCCGTCCGGGTCTGGACAGAGACGTCCGTGGAAATCGGTGGGGTCGTGCTGGCGACGTGGGGGACGTCCGGCGCGGGCGCCGGGACATCGTCCGGCGCGTGCACGATCCATGCGGTCAGCGCGATTCCTGCCGTGGCCGCGACGACTCCGATCCACGGCCAGGCGCGGCGGCGCGGTCGGTCCGCGGGGACCAGGGGGGCGTCCACCGTGTCCACCGGAAGCGGCGTCGGCGAGCCGGACGCCTCCTCGGGAGTCGGATTCCGCGCCGTGGCCGCGACCCAGCCCGGCGTGCGCGTCTCTTGGGGCGAGGACTCGGCCGGGCCCGACACGGCAGGGGCCCGGGCCTCGTAACCCACCGTGGCCGAATCGTCGCTGGTCGGGGTCAGGGGCCGGTCGGACGCCGCGCCCGGACACACGGGACCGCGGGCCACCAGCCCGGGCTCTCGCAGGGCATCCTCCAGGGCCGCGAGCATCTCGTCCGCCGATGGGAAACGCCTGTCGGGTTCCACGGCCATGGCACGCTCCAGGAAGGCGCGCAGCCGCGGTGAAAGGTCGCGGGCCTCGGGCAGGTCCAAGGGGCGATGGGTGGGGTCGCCCTTCTTCATCAGGACCTCGAGCGGCGTCTGACCGTCGTAGGCCCGGACCCCGGTGAAGACCTCGAAGAGCATGACCCCGACCGCGTACAGGTCCGAGCGCGCATCCGCGGAAGGCCGTCCGCGCGCCGGGGCCTGCTCGGGCGCCATGTAGTACGGCGTCCCGAGGATCTGACCGGTTCGGGACACGTCCCGCGTGGTCGCCGCAGCCACGGCCTTGGCGAGCCCGAAGTCGAGGACCTTGACCAGATAGGGCTGGCCCTCGACGGGCGCGACCATCACGTTGTCGGGCTTCATGTCGCGGTGAACGAGCCCGACCTTGTGGGCCGCGGCCAGGGCGTGCAACACCTGGCGGAAGATCACGAGGACCACGTCCAGCGGGAGCGCGCCGCCGGCCTCGTCCCGGGCCCGAGTCAGGGTCTCGCCGAGGGTGCGGCCGTGCCGGACGTACTCCAGGACCATGTAGGGAACGGGGAAATCGAGTTCCCCGACGCCGTAATCGTACAGTTTCACGATGTTGGGATGCTCGAGGGCCGAGATGGCCCGGGCCTCCCGTTCGAAGCGGGCGACGGCGACGTCCGTTATCTGGAGCCCGGAGATCACCTTGAGCGCGACCTCCCGTCGAAGCGGCATCTGGAGCGCGAGATAGACCGCGCCCATCCCGCCCTCGCCGAGCAGTCCGCACAGCAGGTACTTGTGGTCGAGGAGGCGACCCAGGAGGGGGTCCGGGGGGCGTTGGCGGCGAGCCGCGAACTCGCGAGCGCTTCGGTACCACGCCGGCGGGACGAAGCGGTACCCCCGTCGCGAGCACAGCGATTCCGGGCACGGGGCGCCGACAGGCCCGCGCGCGGCCTCGCAGTGGGGACAGATGCCGTGTTCCTCGTCGGTCATGCGGGTCTCCGGCGTCATGGTAGGGCGTGGCCGGAAGGGGTGTCAATCCGGGGACCGCACCACGGACACAGAGCCCAGCAGGACCGGTCGGGCGTCGCGGTCGCGGAGGGGAAGCGCGGAGCCGAACGCCCCGGGGGAGGCGAGCGAGGGCTCCGGCACGCGGAACGACAGGACCTCGATCACCTGGGCCAGGAGGCCAACCGGAACGGGACCCTCGCTGATGACCCGGACCGAGACCGCGTTTCCCTCCCCGACAAGCGAGAGCGCGGCTCGGTAGAGCGGACGCAGGTCCACGGGGCCGCCCGCGGGCCACTCGACGACCTCGACGCGGTCGCGCAGGGACACCTCGGCCCGGAACGGCGCCAGGCGCACGACGAGCGGCGCGTCGCGCCCGAAGGCCCTTCCACGCCCGAGGGGGTCCACCAGGACACGGTTCTCGATCCAGTAGTTCACCGGCAGGAACACCGGGTCCGGCCGTCCCGGAAGAGTCAGGGCGATGGCCGCCACCGCGTCCGACACGGTGGTCAGCGCCAGCAGGACCTCGAAGAACTCCGAGGAGGGGGTCGCCCGGTCCACGACGAAAAAGACAACCTGCACCTCGTCGAGCGGGACGGGCTTCCGGGTCTCGAGGACCTTCCTGAGGGCCAGGACCGTATCGTCCGGGACATGCCGCCCGCGCAGGTCCAGGACCCAGTCCAGGCGGGTCTCGGGGCTCGCGAGGACCCCGGGGGGCAGGACGGGCTGGTCGCTGACCCCGAGCCGCCCCGCGGCCAGGATGAGGGCGAATGGCGGCGTCTGGTGCAACCCCGTGGCGCGCAGGCTCACGGGCGGCGTCGTATAGAGGAGGTCCCCGGCCCCGGCGTCGGGCCACGGGAGCGGAAGCGAGCGGCTGGCCAGCAGGTCCTGAACCGCGGTACAGGAGGCTCGCGCGACCGCGTCGGGCGGAGGCGATCCCCGGCAACGCTCCGCGAGGTCACGGAGGGTCTGGCGGGCCTGCACGAGGACGGTCGCTGGCGAGGCGCGGTCGGACAGGAAGCAGCCGACCAGGTCCCTCGCGGCGCGCGCGAACTCAAAGGCGCGGTCCGGTGTGACCGCGGCAAGGACCTGGGCCAAGGCGTGCATGCCCGCCGTCAGGGCGGGGACAGCGAGGGGGCCGCCTCCCTCGTGGACGGCGAGGGCGTCCCTCAGGGTCTGACACGACGGGCGCGCGAGAAGCGAGGCGATGGCTCCCGCGTCGGGGTCCGCGAGGGCCTCGGCTTCCCGGATCAGGTCCGCAACGTGTGGCACGGGGAAGACGGCCGGGTCGAGGGGCGGGAAGGCCGCGGCCGCCTGGAGCCCGACGCGCAGGGCGAGGCGGCGGACCTCGAGGCCGTCGGGGGTCGAGGCGACGGCCGCGGGGAGGGAGCGGACCTGGACGAGCGCCGAGGCGCACGCGGCCGCGTAGTCACAGGCTCCGAGGGTCTCCAGAAGCCGGGCCGTGCCCGGGTCGCGACCCTTGCAGGCCGCGAGGAGCGCCAGGGACACTGCGGCCCAGCAGGCGGTTCGCCCGGATCCTTCCGGTTGCGCGCGTGTCGGTTCGCGTGACGTTACCACCGTCTCGTCCCTTGCGAGAACCGGCGCGGATGATACCATGCACGCACCCCGGCCGGGAGGAAGGGCGCCGTGAACCATCGCGAGACGCCGCGGGAGGTCAAGGTCGTCCTGTCCGACCTCCACCTCGGCCCAGGGACGCGGCCCGGGGAGGTCAACCCCTTCGAGGACTTCCACGAGGACGACCGCCTGGCGGAACTGGTCCTGCATTACGCGGGAGAGGCGTACGAGGGTGTCCCGGTCGAGTTGATCCTGAACGGCGACATCCTGGACCTTCTGAAATGCCCGTACCGCGGGGAGTTCCGGACCGACGTTACGGAAGACGTCGCCGTCGAGAAGGTGCGTCGCTGTCTGCGCGGGCACCCCCTCGTCTTCGATGCGCTGGCCCGGTTCGTGGCGCGGCCTGGGAACCGCATCACGTACCTCGCGGGCAACCATGATCTCGACGTTGCGTTCCCGCGAGCGCAGCGACTGATCCGGGCGAGGCTCCGGCTCCCGGAGGGGTCCGACGCCCTTCGGTTCCTGACAGACGCGGAGTTCTACCGCCTTCCGGGCGGGGTCGTGGTCACGCACGGGCACCAGTTCGAGGAGATGAACCGGACCGAGGGGGGAAAGCCGCTGCGGGTCGGCGACGACGGACGGGAGCGGGTCAACTTGCCCTGGGGGAGCCTCTTCTACCTGAACGTCCTGGCCCCGGCCAAGATGGAGCGCCCGATCATTGACCTGGTGCAGCCTTTGTCGTCGTTCATTCTGTGGGGGCTGGTCTTCGATTTGCGGTTCACGTTGAGGATCTTGTGGAGGATCGTCACGTTCTTCGTAAAGACGCGCCTGCGAACCATCTACGAGCGGGAACTGGATGTCCTCAAGACGTTCCAGATGCTGGCCGAGGAGTTCGCGCTCTACAACAACCTCCAGAGGCGGGCATCGCGGCTCCTGCGTTCGGCGGACGACATCAAGGCCCTGATCGTGGGCCACAGCCACAAGGCCGGGATGCACCGCCACCCGCGCGACAAGGTCTACGTCAACACCGGGACCTGGCTTCAGCGGGTCAGCCTGGACCTCCCGAGCCTTGGGACCTCTCGCCGTCTGACGTACGCCGAGGTCGTCTATGGACCGTCCGGTCCGCCCTCGGTCCGGCTGCTGCGATGGCGGGGCGTGATGCGGACCTGGGAACCCATGACTACCGAATGACCTGGATTCAAAGGACCTTGGAGACGCGGATGGGACGGCGCGGGTCCAGGTGACTCTCGGCGAGGAGGTCGCGGCCGACCGCGACGTGGCCGGGGCGGGCGGTCAGGTCGGATAGCACCGCGTGCCCCGAGCGCAATCCCCCGAGCCACCACCGCGTGTCCGACAGATAGAGGTGGTCCCCGGGTCGGGCCGCGAGGCGCTCCGCGTCCGCCGGAGACATGGCGACGAATCCGGGGCGGTCCACGGGAACGACGGCCAGAGTCGCTGGACGCCCCGGCCGGAGGTTGGGCTCGGACCCCTTGAAGCGCCGGAGCAGGGACAGGCGGTCCGCGACGACAAGCCCCCGGAGGTCGAGGGTCGGGGACGACCGGTCGAGCAGGGCCGCAACCACCCCGATGCCCGCGCTCGCCACAAGCCCGTACAGGGCCCGCATGAACATGTAGGCGTGCGCGTAAGTCCCGCCTGGCGCGATGCCGTGCGCGAAGGGGGCGATGACCTCGGGCACGAAGAACGAGCAGACGATGGCCAGGGCGCCCCCGATCATGGTGCAGACCGCGGCGCGCGCCGTGAAGCGCCTCCACAAGAACCCGAGCAGGATCACGCTGACGAGGGGCGGGGTGATCGCCGCGGTGAACGTGGCGTGCGCCGTGTAGATGGACTTGAATCCCATGTAGGCGGGGACCAGGGCCAGACCGAGGCCCGATGCGGCCAGCGAGGCCCAGCGGGCCACGATCAGGTGATGGCGGTCCGGGGCGTCCGGACGCACGTAGGGCCTCCACACGTCGTTCACGAAGATCGCGGAGACCGCGTTGATCAGGGCGTCCACGGACGACATGAGCGCCGCGATGAGCGCGGCGATCACGAAGCCGAAGACCCCGGGGCGGCAGAGGACCTCCGTCACCCGGATGAAGACGTCCTTGGGGTCGGGGTGGTCGAGGAGTCCGGTGCGCTCGAGGCCGGACGCGAGCCAGCCCGCCGACGACACCGAGAAGGCGACGAGCGGCATCAAGACGAGGGCCACGGCGAAGACGGCGCGCCGGCCGTCGCCCTCGCTGCGTACGGACAGGAAGCGCATGATGAAGCCCTGGTTCAGGAAGTAGAACGCGGCGGTGTTGGCGATCCCGTCCTGCCAGAAGATCCCGGCGGCCGCGAAGTCCGGGGGGTGGGTGAGGGGGCTGAAGGCCAGGCGATGGTCCGCCGGGAGGGCGTCCCAGAACTGCGCGAGCCCCCCGACCGCGTCCAGGCCGAAGAAGAACAGGACGAAACCCGCGAGGATCAGCAGGATCCCCTGGACCAGGTCCGTCATGATGACCGAAGGCTGGCCCCCGAACGAGACGTAGAGCGCGGTCACGAGGGCCGTGACCGCGGCCCAGCCGAACACGGACCAGGGGATCAGGGCGTGAATCGCGATCCCCATGGTGAAGAAGTTGATGCCGATGTAGCCTACCATGTAGAGGAGCAGGAGGCCCGTCATCACGGCGCGGGTGCGGGGGCCGAACCGCAGGGCCATGTATTCCGGGATGGACTGGATGCGCGAGTAATAGACGATCGGGAACCACCCGAACAGCCACAGGGGCAGGAGCATCCAGTCGTTCAGGTAGGTCTGGGTCGAGGAGAAGCCGTACTCGTAGGCCACGGCGGAGTACTTGATGAAACTGTAGGAGCCCACGACCATCGAGACGCAGGACAGGGCGATGAGCCACCACGAAAAGCGCCGCCCTGCGAAGAAGAAGTCGCGCGTGGTCGTCGCGTACTTCCCGAACATCCCACCGAAGCCGAGGATGAAGACGAAGTAGCCGGCGATGATCGCGGTGTCGAGCGGGTTCACCGGTTCACCGTCAGAGGGAAGGGGCCACGAACTCCAGGAACCCCTGGATGGCCAGGTAGCCCGCCACGAGGGAAAGGAGGAGGACCAGCGGACCCCGCTCCCCCCTTCGGAACGACCAGGCGCGAACCCGGTACCCCAGGATCATCCCCGGCACAAAGAAGAGGAGCCCCACGAGGTACTGGTACCAGAAGGACGCCTGAGAGTCCGTCATGTGCCTCCCGCGAGCGGCGCCACCCCGCGCACCCGGCCCGGACGTATTCGAGCATGGACGCCGGAGGACGGCAACCCCAGGACGGGACAGGGAGGGGAACAGGGCGTCTGGGGTCCGGCAGTGACTCCGTGGCAATCACGGCCACGTCACGGCCACCGTCACGGTCACGG
>JBBIPO010000055.1:0-19925 GCA_037442805.1 Deltaproteobacteria bacterium | reverse complement strand
CCTGCGGGAGAACCTCGCCCTCAAGGCCCAGGTCCGGGCACTCGTCCTCGAGCTGCGCGCCTGCGACGCCTGGGGCCCCACCTCCCAAGTGGACGATCCGTATCTTCGCGAGCGCGATGCACCGGGAGCCGCGTCGGCCCGAGGCTGTCGTCCACGACCACGGCACCCACTTCCTCGGCCCGTTCGAGCGCCACCTTCGCGTACTGGAGATAGAAAGGCGGCGCACACCTGTGGCGCTTCCGTTCGTGAACGGAACGGCCGAAAGAGCCATCAAGTCCGTACGCTTGGAGATGCGGAACCACGTCCGCGTCCGTGACGTCGAGGAGCTCCAGTGGTACCTTGACGAGTACAGGAGCTACTACAACGAGCACCGGGTGAACCAGGCGGTCGGCGGGCGGACACCAGCCGCGTTCGGACAGGGCTCGCCGGGTGCGGCCGTGATCAGCCTGGCCGAGGTGCGCCGGCGCAGCCTGGTGCGAACGAGCTTCGCCCATGGTTTGCTGAACGCCTACGAGCTGGTTGAACCGGAGTCGGCCAACGCCTGAACGATCGCGGCTCCGGAGACGAGCACGGAACAGGGTGCCCCGGGCGCCAACGGTGTGGTATGTCCGGGGTCGGCTGCTTCACCGCGCTCATCAGGTCGGCGGGCCGGGCAGTATGGGCGATGACGAGCGGTCGCCGGGCTTTGGTGCCCCCGACCAGGCGTCTTCAGGCCGCGTGAGGGAGGCGCTGCGGGTTTCTTGGGACCAGCGGCCAAGCCCCCCGCGTGGCCGCCGTGGGCGGAGGTTCCGGGACCAACCCCCACGGGCCCCGCGAGCCGTGGCCCCGCAGCCCCGCGACATGCTCACGACTGGACCCCATCCCGGGGACATCTGCTGACGTCGCGCTCCAACCCCTCGTCACCACTCGACATCTCGACGGAGAACACGTTCGCCGTCTCGGGCGGAGCCAGAGAACTCGTTGGTCCGGCTGGTTTCTTGGGGAGCCACCCGCGCCACCTCGCGCGAGCGGGCGCTCGCGTCCCCGCGGGAACCAGAGGTCCCGACTGGTCGCGCTGTTCGATCGTGGCGTCAGGGCGAAATGCCACGCGGTCAGTCCTTTGCCGGCTTGCGCGCCCGGAACTTCGCGCTCACGACCTTGTCAGCGACCGCGGCGGCCATCGCCTCCAGGTCGAGGGGGGCTGGCCCGCCGCAGCAGGGCGTCGCCGCGACCGCCGGCACCTCCGACGCGACCAGCGCCTTCACCTGCTCGAAGTCGTAGGGGTAGCGCTCGACGACCTCGACGTCCTCCAGTCCGGCCGCCCGCAATCCGGCGACGTACTCCTCCTCGGACACGGCCCCCGCCACGCACGACGCGTACAGGGCCATGCTCCGGCGAACCCAGTCCGGCACGTCCTGGACCACAATGTCCGACACGCTGATGCGACCGCCCGGCTTCAGCACGCGGGCGATCTCCGCGAAGACGCGGTCCTTCTCGGGGGACAGGTTGATGACGCAGTTGCTGATCACCCAATCCACGCTGCCGGACTCGACGGGCAGGTCCTCGATGAGGCCCTGTCGGACCTCGACGTTCCGGAGGCCGGCCTGCGCGACGTTGGCGCGTGCCCGGGCCACCATCTCGCCGGTCATGTCCACGCCGATGACGCGCCCGGTCGGCCCGACCTTGCGGGCCGCGATCAGCAGATCGATGCCCGCGCCGCTGCCCAGGTCCAGGACGACCTGGCCGGGCCGCACGTCGCTGAACGCCAGCGGGTTGCCGCAGCCGAAGCTGTTCTCGACGGCGTCGGCCGGCAAACCGGTGGTGTCGTCGCCGTACCCGGCGAACTGCGCCGCGAAGCCCCTGGGGATCGCGTCCTCCTCGGGCCCCGCCGAGGCGCCGCAGCAGCCCGAGGACCCCGGGCCGCAGCACCCGGTGCCCGCCTTCACGGCCTTCGTGTAGAACTCGGACACGCCCTTCCGGATCTCGTCTCCGTCGTTCATGTCGTCCCTCCCGGTCCGACCTTACTGGCCGGTCCTTCCGCGAATCACTGTCTCGTGCCGAATCGCCCTACCGCCTGCGCGCGATCCCCTCGTAGGCCGGCCGATAGCGCGGGAGGAGGTCGCGCAGCAGGCTCATGGCCTCGGCCGCGTCCGAGAAGCCGTACACGCGGTCGCCGGGGAGGTCCGGGACCCGCACCCGTCCGTCCACCCGCTGGTCGGCGAGTCGTCCGCTCCATCCAGGGCCGCGATACGCCAGGACCAGGCGTCCCATCTGCCAGGCCATCGCGATCTCGG
The DNA here is from genome assembly GCA_037442805.1 of Deltaproteobacteria bacterium. GTDB lineage: Bacteria > Myxococcota_A > UBA9042 > DTJE01 > DTJE01 > DYKK01. Next base: position 17,652 of record JBBIPO010000055.1, on the reverse strand, counting down.
TCAGGGTGCCGGCGCCGCCTCCGATGGCGATGAGGGCGTCCGCATGAGCCACCAGGACGTTGCGCGCGAGGTCGAGCCCCGTCGGGATTACGATGTCCACGAACGGATTCGCCTCTCGGGGATGGTGGCCGGGCAGGACCCCGACGATGGCGCCGTCCTTCCACGCCGGGGATGTGCGTCCGCCCCGGCAGGCGGCCTCCATGACCCCTCCGAGCCCCCCCGTGATCAGGCGGTAGCCCTGGTCCACGAGGGCGCGTCCGACCTCGTGGGCGACGCGCCCCTCGATGGAGTCGGCCTCAATATGGCCATCCCCGGCGACGGCGATGAGCCTCCGGCTGGCGGCATCCCGTGCGTCCCTCATGGACCCGGCAGGTCTCCCAAGGTTCGCGCCCGGGGCGATTATCCCCTGTGGCCGCGAGGCTGTCACCTGGCACGCGAGGGCCGTAGCCGACTTCGCGTCGGGGCGCGGGTGACGGGATACAATGGCGCTGATGCGCGCCTACCTCGACAACCTGGCGACGACCCCGCTAGACCCACGGGTCCTCGCGGTCATGGAGGAGGTCTGGCGGGGAGCGGCGGGGAATCCCAACGCGCGGTCGCACGCCTTCGGGGTCGAGGCCGCGGAACGGCTGGAGCGGGCCCGGTCCGAGGTCGCGCGGGCGGTGGGGGCGCGGCCCGGGGAGGTGGTGTTCGTCCCGAGCGCGACCGTGGCGAACAACCTCGCCGTGATCGGGTGCGCCGAGCGGCGACGGAAGAGGGGAGGCCACGTCCTGGTCGGGGCGATCGAGCACGCGTCGGTCCTGGAACCCGCCCGGGAACTGGCCCGGCGGGGTTTCGAAGTCGAGGAAGTCCCGGTCGGCGCGGACGGCGTGGTGGACCCGGACGCGGTGCGCGCGAGACTCCGGCCGCACACGGTGCTCGTGTCCGTCATGGCCGTGAACAACGAGGTCGGGACGGTCCAGCCGGTCGGGGAGGTCGCGGGGGTCGTGGCCAGGCACGGCGCGTGGCTGCACTGCGACGCGGCCCAGGCCCCGGGGAAGGTCGCGCTCGCGACGCTGGCCGGGGCGGACCTGGTGACCCTGTCGGGGCACAAGGCGTATGGACCCGTGGGGTGCGCGGCCCTGATCGTGCGCGGGGAGGCGGCGCGGCGGCCTCGTCCGCTAACCTTCGGCGGGGGACAGGAGGGCGGGACGTGGCCGGGGACCGCGCCGGTGGCCCTGGCCGCGGGGTTGGCGAGGGCCCTGTCCCTGGCGGAGGCCGAACGCGAGGCCGACGCGGTCAGGGTCGTGGCGCTGGGGGCGGCCCTGTGGGAGGGGATCCGCGCGGCCTGGCCCGGGTCGAGGCGCAACGGCCCTGTGGACGGCCGGACCGTGCCCCACTGCGTGAGCGTCACGTTCGAAGGCGTGGAGGGCGAGACGGTGATGGCCCGGCTCGCCGCGGCCGGGGTCGCGGCGTCGTTCGGCAGCGCGTGCTCGACGGGTGCCTCGAGGCCCTCGCACGTCCTGACCGCGATGGGGATGTCGCCAGCGGAGGCCCGCAGGACGATCCGCTTCGGCCTCGGGCGGTTCACGACCAGTGACGAGGTGACGCACGTGGTCGAGACGCTGTCCGCATTGGCGCGCGACGTCCGAGGCTGATCGCGACGACGGCCGGACCCTACACGCCGAGATACAGACGCTTCGCGAACTTCTCATCGAGCCCGGCCTTGACGATCTTGGACGCCGCGGCCTCGATGTCGTACTCGATGCGGACGTGCTCGAGGGTCTCGGCCTCGGAATCCCAGAGGGTGAAGCAGGCGCGCGGGTCCCGGTCGCGCGGCTGGCCCACGCTGCCGACGTTGATGATGTACTTGAAGCCTTCGCGCAGCGCGACGTTCTTCGCGTCGGTCGCCTTGGCCTTCTTGGGCGTCACCTGGAAGACGTGGGTCAGGTGGGCGTGCCCGATGAACGACAGGGACTTCAGGCGGTCGAAGATCTGCACGTGGGTCTGGGCCTCGCTGCTCTGCACCACGTAGAAGAACCCGGACGGCATGACCGGGGCCGAGTGGAAGTAGCCGATCTCGCCGTCCATGCGCGTGTAGGGCAGGCCGTAGAGCCAGCGGTAGTTATCGTCGGACAGGTGGTCGCGGGTCCAGCGCAGGACATGCCGGGCCGCCTCGTAGTAGTAGGCTTCGTCCATGGCGCCCGTGACGGCCGCGTCGTGGTTGCCCAGGAGGCAGAAGGCGCAATGTTGGCGCACGAGGTCGCAGCAGGCGTCCGGGTCCGCGCCGTAGCCGACCACGTCGCCCAGGCACACGACCTGGTCGGGGGAGGAGGCGCGCACCACCTGGAGGACCGCCTTGAGGGCCTCGAGGTTCGCGTGGATGTCCGACAGGATCGCCACCCTCATGGAAGGGTATCCTAGCAGAGGGCGAACAGGAGCACCAAGGTCATGCGCCGACCAACGGACAGGACACCGTCCCCTTGCCGGATCGCCCTGTTGCCCATCGGGCGGGAACTCCTGACGGGGCGGGTGCAGGACACGAACTCGCGGTTTCTGGCCGGGCGGTTCTTCGAGATGGGCCTCCGAGTGATACGCATCTGCACCGTGGACGACGACCCGGTCGCGATCGGGCGCGAGATGCGGCGATGTCGAGCGGACGGGGCCAGCGTCATTGTGTGCACGGGCGGACTCGGGCCCACCCCGGACGACCTGACCCTCGGCGCGGTGGCCATGGCCATCGGGCGGCCCCTGGTCGAGGACCCGGACGCCCTGGCCCACGTGGAGCGGCGGTACCGCGAACTGCACGAGGCCGGGCGCCTGGTGGTCCCCGGGTTGACGCCGGACCGGCGGAAGATGGCCTGGTTGCCGCGAGGGGCGCGCATGCTTTCGAACCGGGTGGGGACCGCGCCGGGGGTCGAGGTGCGATGGGGGCGGGTCCGCGTGTTCTGCCTGCCCGGGGTTCCGACCGAGATGCAGCCCATGGCCGAGGAGCACCTGTTCCCGGCGTTCGCCGCGACCGGCGGACCTGTGGTCCGGCGCCTGACGCTGACCTTCGGGGTGTGCGACGAGTCGTCCCTCGCGGGGGTGATCCGGCGCCTGCAGCCCGACCATCCCGGGGTCGTGATCAAGCCCGAGCCCAAGGGGTACGGGGCGCACCGCGAGATGCGCGTCCACCTGGAGTGCGAGGGGGAGGCGGGCGAGGTGGCCCAGCGACTGCGCGCGGCGGCCCGGGCCCTGGAGGCGGCCCTCGCGGACCTCGCCGCGCACTAGGTCCGGGGTCCGTCCTCGGTCACGACCGCCTCGACCAGTCCCAGTGGGACGCGCTCGAATTGGATGTCCAGGTGAGTGACGTTGCCTGGCGCCGTCTCTGGACAGAGAACAACCTCGGGCAGGCGGAAGTGGGGCAGCGCCTCGGGACGCAGGACCTTGTGAGACGTGGTCACGACCAGGCGGCGGGAGTGGGCTTCCCGGGCGGCCAGGCAGAGGGCCAGGGAGCCGGCCTTGTTGACGAAGGCGTCGGGAAGGACGGCGTCGGCCCCGAGGAGGACCAGGGATTCCGGCGTGCACAGGCCGGGCAGGGCCGCGTCGTGCGTGACCGCGACGTGGGGGACGCGCCGCGCGAGCCGGGCCGCCAAGGCCTCGCCTTCCAGGCGCGGCCGGGATTCGGCCACCACGAGCGCGGTCACGGCCCCGCGACCCGCCAGGGCCAGCAGGGTCTGCTCCACGACGCGCGAGGCGCTCAGGGTCAGGACCGTCCAGGGACCGGTCCCCGATTGCTCCAGGAAACGGACCGCCTCGCGGGCCGCGCGCGACGGGGCCGCGGCCAGCCCGTCGCGGAACCCCCGGACGTAAGCCGTCGCCGCCACGGGCTCACCGCGACCCAGGCACGCGAGGTTGAGGAGGGAGGCCATCATGGGTTTGGCGCGGAGCAGTGCCTCGACCACGGAGTCCGCGCCGCCCGCGGCCAGGGCCCGCAGCAGCAGGTCCGCGGCCCGCAGGGTCAGGTCCGTGGCGCCGCTGACGTCGTCGCGGGTGATGGACGCGACTTCGCGCAGGAGGTCGCCGTGACCGTCCTGGCCGTGGTCGTTGTCCAAGTCCCGCACGATGACGAGTGTAACTGAATTCGTCGTCGCGGGCCGCGAGCGGGCGCTCGCAACTCCATACGCGAACAGCGCTCGCGTCCCCACGGGGACCACAGGCGCGACCTGATCGCGTGCTTCATCTCCGACTTCAAGCCGCAGGGCAGACCCGCGCTCGCGTCGCCTGGAACGATGCGGTTTCGTCCTTGACACGAGCCCGAGGCTTCGCTAGGTAAGGGCGACTTCCGGGCGGGGGTCGCCCGGGCGATCCGCTGGGAGACCGCGATGGCGCTCCGCTTTTGCCCCGACAACGAGGCCCGATTCCAGGCGCTCCTGCCCCGGTATCCCAACCGGCGGGCCGCGCTGATCCCGACCCTCGTGCTCGCGAACCGCGAGTTCGGGTACCTGTCGCGCGAGGCGATGGAGTACGTCGCCTCCCGTCTGGGACTCCCCGAGTCGTACGTCCTGAACACCGCCACCTTTTACACGTTGCTGCGCAAGCACCCCGTGGGCCGCTTCCACATCCAGGTCTGCGTGAACGTGTCGTGCTACCTGCGCGGGGCCGACCACCTCGCGGACCACCTGAAGCGGGTCCTGGGCATCGGGTTCGGCGAGGTGACCCCGGACGGGCTGTTCAGCCTGGAAGGGGTCCAGTGCCTCGCGTCGTGCGGGACCGCGCCGGCCATCCAGGTCAACGACGACTACCACGAGGAGATGACGCCCGAGAAGGTGGACCGCCTGCTGGATGCGCTGCGCCGGCAGGCGCTCGGGTCGGGCGGCGATCGGCCCGGGACCGGAGGCGTTCCGTGAGCGACGACGCGGTTGACAGCACCCGGGCCAGCGGCCAGCCCTCCGGGCCCTTCCTGCTGCGGTGCGGGCCCGGCGAGGCCATCCTGCGCCTGGACGACCACCTGGCCCGCGGCGGGTTCGAGCCCGTGCGCAAGGCCCTGGCCATGGACCCGGACGCGGTCACGGACGAGGTGAAGCGGGCCTCGCTGCGCGGGCGGGGCGGCGCCGGGTTCCCGGCCGGGGTGAAGTGGGGGTTCATCCCCAAGGACAGCCCGAAGCCGAAGTACCTCGTGGTCAACGCGGACGAGGGGGAGCCCGGGACCTTCAAGGATCGCTACTTCCTGGAGCGCGACCCGTTCCCCCTGCTGGAAGGAGTGATCATCGCGTCGTACGCCATCCGGGCGAACGTTTCGTATATTTATATTCGTGGCGAGTTCGTCCGGCAGATCGGGATCGTGGAGGACGCGATCCGGCAGTTATACGACCGCGGCTTCCTGGGGCGGAACGTGCTTGGGACGGGCTTCTCGCTGGACGTGTACGTCCACCCAGGCGCCGGGGCTTACATCTGCGGCGAGGAATCGGCCCTGCTCGAGAGCATCGAGGGCAAGCCGGGCCGGCCGCGCAACCGTCCCCCGTTCCCGGCCCAGGTCGGCCTGTTCGGGTGCCCGACGATCATCAACAACGTCGAGACGATCGCTTGCGTCCCCCTGGTCCTGCGCCACGGCGCGGACGCCTTCCTGAAGATGGGCGTGCCGGGCGACGGCGGCCCCAAGATCTACTGCGTCAGCGGCCACGTGAAGCGCCCCGGGCTGTACGAGGCCCCGATGGGGACCAACCTGAAGACACTCATCTACGAGTACGCAGGGGGGACGCTGGGGGACCGCCCGATTCTGGGCGTGATCCCGGGTGGGTCCTCGACGCCGGTCCTGACCGCGGACGAGATCGATGTGGCCATGGACTTCAACAGCGTGCGCGCCAAGGGGAGCATGTTGGGGTCCGCGGCGACGGTGGTGTTCACCGAGGGGACGTGCCCGGTGTCGGTCCTGGTGCGGATCACCCGGTTCTACGCGCACGAGTCGTGCGGCCAGTGCACGCCGTGCCGCGAGGGGACCGGCTGGCTCGAGCGGGTCGTGGAGTCCATCGAGCACGGGACCGGACGGCCCGGGGACTGCGACCTGCTCCTGTCCGCGGCCGGGCAGATCCTGGGGAACACGATCTGCGCCCTGGGCGACGCGGCGGCCATGCCGGTCCAGTCCTTCGTCACAAAGTTTCGCGCCGACTTCGAGCGCCACATCGCGGAAGGGCGTTGTCCCTATTCCCGCGCGTGAGGGGGATGCACGCCATGATCACCCGGAACCCGGAGGAGGACGCATGAGTGGAGAACTCCTCGCCTTCTACGTCCTGGCCGGGGCGGCCGTGGCGGGGGCCCTGTGCGTGGTCCTCCCGCCCTTCGGGCGCAACCCCCTCCACGCGGCCCTGGCCCTGCTCGCGACCCTCGCGTTCGTGGCGGGGGTCTTCGTGATCCTGTCCGCGCACCTGGTCGCGGTGTTGCAGGTGCTCGTGTACGTGGGCGCGGTCATGGTGCTGTTCACATTCGTGGTCCTGCTGCTGAACCTCCGGCGAGAGGAGTTCATTGGCGCGCGCGTCACGCCCTGGAAGGTGGGGGCGGTCGCGGCGGCCGCGGTCTTCGCGGTCAAGACCGCGCGGGCCGTGGTCGCGGCGGCGACGGGCGCGCGGGCCGCGGACCTCGCGGCCCCTGGACTGGAAACCTACGGCGGGATCCGGGACGTGGGCCGGGAACTGGTGACCACCTACCTGTTCCCGTTCGAACTCACGTCCATCCTGCTGCTGGTGGCCATCCTGGGCGCGGTCCTGATCGCCCGGCGGCGGGAAGGGGGTGCCCCATGACGAGCATCCCGCTGTCGCACGTCCTGGTCCTGGCCCTGGCCCTGTTCACCATCGGGGCGGTCGGGGTCATGACGCGGCGCAACCTCCTCGTGGTTCTGATGTCCATCGAACTGATGCTCAACGGCGCGAACGTCGCCTTCCTCGGGTTCGCCCGCTGGCACGGAGACTCCCTGGCCCACGCGGCGGTCTTCATCGTGATGGCCGTGGCCGCGGCCGAGGTCTCGGTCGGGCTCGCGCTCGCGATGGCCCTGTTCCGACACGGGAGGACCGTGGACGTGGACCGGTCCACGCGCCTGAAGGGGTAGGGCATGGTCAAGGGTCAGGTCGCCACGCTCCTGTACGTGATCGTGTTCGCGCCCCTCGCGGGCGCGGTGGTCAACGGTCTGTTCTCGCGCTGGCTGTCGCGCCGCTTCGTGAGCGCCGCCGGGGTCGGGGCCCCGTTCCTGTCCTTCGCGGCGGCGCTCTATTCGTTCGTCGGCCTGATGGGCCTGCGCGGCCAGGAACCCGAGTTCACGGCGGTCTCGACCACGCTGTTCTCGTGGATCTCCACGGGCCCGATCTCCATTGACTTCTCGCTGTATCTCGACCCGCTCTCGATGGTCATGACGCTGGTCGTGACCGGGGTTGGATCGTTGATCCACCTGTATTCCGTGGGGTACATGCACGGCGACCCCTCGTACGCGCGCTACTTCAGCCACCTGAACCTCTTCATGTTCTCGATGCTCCTGCTGGTCCTCGGCCGGAGCCTCCTGCTCCTGTTCGTGGGCTGGGAGGGCGTGGGCCTGTGCTCGTACCTGCTGATCGGGTTCTGGTTCTCGGACATGGACAAAGCGATCGCGGGCAAGAAGGCCTTCATCGTGAACCGCATTGGGGACTTCGGATTCCTGCTCGGGATGTTCGTGCTCCTGTTCTGGATGGGTGGGACCCTCGACATCCCGGCCCTGCGGGACGCCGTGACCTCGCCGGACTCGCGCATCGCCTCGATGACGGGCGCGGTCACGGTCGTGACCCTGTGCCTGTTCGTGGGCGCGACCGGCAAGTCCGCGCAGATCCCCCTGTACGTCTGGCTCCCGGACGCCATGGCCGGCCCGACCCCCGTGTCCGCCCTGATCCACGCCGCCACCATGGTCACGGCCGGCGTGTACATGATCGCCCGCCTGAACTTTCTGTTCGTCCTGGCGCCGGTCACGATGGCCGTCGTGGCCGGGGTCGGGGCCCTGACCGCCCTGTTCGCGGCGTCCATCGGCCTGGCCCAGAACGACATCAAGAAGGTCCTGGCCTATTCCACGGTCAGCCAGCTGGGATACATGTTCCTGGGCGTGGGCATGGGCGCGTTCGGGGCGGGGATCTTCCACCTGATGACCCACGCCTTCTTCAAGGCCTGCCTCTTCCTCGGGGCCGGGAGCGTCATCCACGCCATGCACGGGGAACAGGACATCCAGAAGATGGGCGGGCTCGCCCGGTCCATGCCGATCACGCGCGCGACCTTCCTGATCTCGTGCCTCGCCATCGCCGGGGTGCCCGGGCTGTCCGGTTTCTTCTCGAAGGACGAGATCCTGTACGGGGCCTTCGTGTTGCGGCACGGGAGCGGCGCCGTGGCGCCATGGCTTGGGAAACTGTACTTCGCCCTTGCCCTGGCCGCGGCCCTGATGACCGCCACGTACATGTTCCGCCTGTACTTCCTGACCTTCTCGGGCGAGATGCGCTCGCACGACGCCCACCCCCACGAGTCCCCCGCGACCATGACGATCCCCCTGATCCTGCTGGCCGCGGGCGCGATCGCGGCCGGGTGGGTCGGGCTCCCGGACGAGAAATGGAACCTCTTCCACCACTACCTGGAACCGGTCTTCGCCTGGTCCGGCGAGCGCATCGTCTCGACCGGGAACCACGCCCTGGAGTTCACCCTGATGGGACTGTCGTCCGTGGTCGCCCTGACCGGGATCGGGCTCGCGTGGCTGATGTACCGCGGGGCCTGGCGCGACGAGCCCGAGCGCATCGCCCGCGCCCTTCCCCGCCTCTACCGGGCCGTTTTCAACAAGTATTATGTTGACGAACTCTACGCGTTCCTGTTCGTCCGCCCCCTGCAACGCCTGTCCCGCTGGTCCTTCCGGTGGGTGGACGCCGGGCTCGTGGACGGGGTGCTCGTGAACGGGTCCGCGCGATCGGTCCGGGGCGTGGGCCTCCTGACCCGGATGATGGTGAACGGCGACGTCCAGGCTTACGCCGTGGCCGTGTTCGTGGGCCTCGCCGTCCTGGTCTGGTGGATGTTCTGACAGGAGAGGGGTCGCTCGGCCATGACGATGGACACATACGCGGTCACGCCCTTCCTGACGTGGACCCTGGCGATCCCGCTCCTGGGCGCCGCGGTCCTGGCCCTGGTCCCCCGCGAGCACCACGCCGCGCACCGCTGGCTGTCGTTCGTGTTCTCGGTCGTGGCCTTCCTGGTGTCGCTGTCCATCTGGGTGAACTTCGATGCGTCTTTGGCCGGATTTCAACTGGTCGAGGACCGCGCCTGGCTCCCCTTCGGCATCCGGTACACCCTGGGCGTGGACGGGATCAGCCTGCTCCTCGTGATGCTGACCACGTTCCTGACCCCGCTGACCATCCTCGGGGCGTTTTCGGCCATCCAGAACCGCGTCAAGGAGTTCTACATCGCCATGCTCCTGCTCGAGACGAGCATGGTGGGGACCCTCGTGGCCCTGGACATGGTCCTGTTCTACGTGTTCTGGGAGTTCATGCTGATCCCGATGTACCTGATCATCGGGGTGTGGGGAGGGCCGCGCCGCATCTACGCCGCGGTCAAGTTCTTCCTGTTCACGTTCGTCGGCTCGGTCCTGATGCTGGTGGGCATCATCTTCCTGCACGTGAAGGCCGGCGGGGACACGTTCTCGTACCTCGACTTCCTGCGGCTGGACGTCCCGGTGCGCGAGCAGATGTGGCTGTTCGCCGCGTTCGGCCTGGCCTTCGCGATCAAGGTCCCGGTCTTCCCGTTCCACACGTGGCTCCCGGACGCGCACGTCGAGGCCCCGACCGCCGGGTCGGTCATCCTGGCCGGGGTCCTCCTGAAGATGGGGACGTACGGCTTCCTGCGCTTCGCGATCCCCCTGTTCCCCGAGGCCGCGGGGGCCTTCGTGGTCCCCGTGATGGTCCTGGCGGTCATCGGGATCGTCTATGGGTCGCTGATGGCCTACGCGCAGGACGACGTGAAGAAACTGGTCGCCTACTCGTCCGTCGCGCACCTGGGCTTCGTGATGCTCGGGATGTTCGCCCTGACCACCGAGGCCGTGCAGGGCAGCCTCCTCCAGATGGTCAATCACGGCGTGTCCACCGGGGCGCTGTTCCTCCTGGTGGGCGTCCTGTACGAGCGCCGGCACACGCGCCTGATCGACGCGTACGGCGGCATCGCGAGGCCCATGAAGGTCTTCGCCGCGATCCTCGTGATTATCACCCTGTCGTCCATCGGGCTGCCGGGGACCAACGGGTTCGTGGGCGAGTTCCTGATCCTCGCCGGGACCTTCCGCGAGGCCCTGTCCGCCCCGGGGGACCTCGGCGCCGCGAACTTCAAGACCGCCGGCGTCGTCTTCGGGGTCCTCGCGGCGTCCGGGGTCCTGCTCGGCGCGGTCTACATGTTGACCATGGTGCGCAAGGTCCTGTTCGGGCCGATCACCCACCCCGAGAACGAGCGCCTGCGCGACGTGGGCGCGCGCGAGTTCGCGGTGCTGGCGAGCCTGGTGGTCTGCGTGTTCTGGATCGGGGTGTTCCCCAACTTCTTCCTGAAGAAGACCGAGGCGAGCGTGAACGCGACCCTGAAGGCGTACAAGGCCCGCATCGTGGAGCATCGCGCCTTCCACGCGGTCCGGCCGACCCCTGACATCGCCCGGGACCTCGTGGCCGAGGGGGAGGCGCGGCCATGAAGGACCTCCTCACCCTCTCGCCCCTGTGGATCCCGGCTCTGACCGGGGTCCTGGCCCTGGTCCTGGACCTCCTGGCTCCGCGTCGCGGCCCGCGCGGATTCCTGGGATACCTGGTTGCCGCGGGGCTCGGGGCCGCGGGACTGGCCGCAGTCGTCCTCTGGACGGAGGGGCCGGCCCTGGAGGCCCCGTTCCTGAGCGATGTCCTGCGGCTCGACGCCTACGCGGTCTTCTTCGCGGTCCTGGTGGTGTTCGCGGGGGTGGCGACCTCCCTGTTCGCGATCCACCACCTCCCGGAGCAGCGGGCGGAGCACGGCGAGTTCTACGTCCTCCTCGCGTTCTCCGTGGCCGGGGCCCTGGCCATGGTGGCCGCCACGGACCTCGTGACCCTGTTCCTGGGGCTCGAGGTCATGAGCCTCGCGGTCTATGTCCTCTGCGCCTGCCGGAAGGGGTCCCCGTTCGCGACCGAGGCCGGGATGAAGTACTTCGTGCTCGGCGGGTTCGCGTCGGCCTTCCTGCTGCTCGGCATCGCGTTCCTGTATGGGGCCACAGGGTCGCTGAACCTGGTCGGGGTCGCGCAGGCGCTCTCGCGCGGCGGCGCGGCCGGGGCGCAGACGTACGCGGGGGTCGCGCTCGTCCTGCTGCTGGTCGCGTTCGGCTTCAAGGTCGCGGCCGTTCCCTTCCACCTGTGGACCCCAGACGTGTACGAGGGCGCCCCCACCCCGGTCACGGTCTTCATGGCGGGCGCGGTCAAGGCCGCCGCCTTCGCGGTCCTGGGGCGCGTGGTCCTGACCGCCTTCCAGGCCCCGTCCTTCGCGTCCCTGCCGGTCACGGCCCCCGGCGCGTTCCTGGTCCTGTCCGTGGTGACCATGGTCGTGGGGAACGTCCTCGGCATTGTGCAGGACAACGTCAAGCGCATCCTCGCGTACTCCTCCATCGCGCACGCGGGGTACCTCCTGCTCGGCCTGTACGCCGTGACCGGGTCGCCGGGGGCCCTGAACGGCGGAGTCCCGTTCTACCTGCTGACCTACGTGATCGCGACCGTGGGGGCCTTCGGCGTGCTGTCACTGCTGGCGCGGGCAGGGGTCGAGGACCTGTCCCTGGACCGCGTGGCCGGTCTCGGGCACCGCCACCCGGTGCTCGCGGCGCTCCTGCTGGTCGCGCTGTTGTCGCTCGCGGGCATCCCGCCGTTCGCGGGGTTCATGGGCAAGTTCTACCTGTTCCGGGAGGTCCTACGCGCGGACCCGGCGACCAACGTCCCGTGGGTCGTCGTGGCCGTGATCAATAGCCTTGTTGCCTTGTACTATTATCTTCGCATCGCCGTCTATCTGTACTTCCGCGACCCGGTCGGGGAGCCGGCGGGGGCGATCCGCACAGTGCCCGGGTTCGTGGCCGCGGGGGTCGCGGCCCTGCTCGCGCTGGGGATCGGAGTCTTCCCGGGCCGGTTCATCGCGGCGTCCGAGTTCGCGGCCGCGCGGTCCACGATCCCGGCGAGTCTCGCGGAGGCCGGGGGTCGAGGCGGGGCCGTGAGGCAGCGGGAAGACCGCGTGCTGAAGGACGTCCGTCCCCTGATCCGCTCACGCGAGACCCTCCGGCGCCTGCGCGAGGCGGAGCGCCGCGCCGGGGGAGCGGCCCCATGAGCCGGCCTCCGGCCACGCGGATCGAGGCGCTGGCACCCTTCCACCCGGGCTGCCGCCGGGTGTTCCGCGAGGTGTTCCGCCGTACGTGGGCCGGCGAGCGACCCCTTGCCTGCTTCGACGCGGACGGGACCCTCTGGGCCGAGGACATCGGGGAAGGGATGTTGCGGTGGCTGGCGGCGGGGGGCCTGTTGCCTCGCGTCCGAGTGCCCTGGACGCGGGTGTGGGACGAGTACGAGGCCCGCGTGCGCGAGGACCGATGCGCCGGGTACGCCTGGGCCGTGGCCGCGATGGAGGGATTGCGGGAAGAGGACGTCGTTCGTTGGTCGCGCCAGTTCGCGGCTGCGTGGCCCAACTACCGCCCGGCCATGGTCGGGCTTCTGCGAGGGCTGTGCGAGGCCGGGGCCGAGGTCGCGATCGTCACCGCCACGAATCACTGGCTCGTCGAGGCTGCGGCCGAGCGCATGGGGCTTGCGTCGGTGCGGGTCCTGGGCATCGAGACGCGCGTGGAAGGTGGGATCCTGACCGGGGAGGTTGTGCGGCCCGTGACCTGTCGCGCCGGGAAGGTCGAGGCGATCCGTCTGCGACTCGGTCGGATGCCGGACCTGGCGGTCGGGGACAGCGTCGGGGACCTCGAGATGCTCGAGGCCGCCGCGCGCGCGGTCGTCGTGGGCCGCCGGGACCAGCGCCGGGCCGAGATGGTCGGGCTGGCCCGGGAGCGCGGGTGGTCGGTGCAGTGGTTCTGAGGGGACCGATGGGAGGCTTTCGCGACAAGGTCGTGTTGATCACGGGGGCCTCGTCCGGGATCGGGGCCGCGCTCGCGCGCGAGTTCGCTCGGCGCGGGGCTTCGGTGGTCCTGTGCGCCCGCCGGACGTCGCGCCTTCAGGCCCTCGCGCGCGAGGTGGGCGAGGACCGGGCCCTGGTCGTGACCTGCGACGTGACGCGCGACGGGGACCTGGAGGCCGCGGTCGCCGCGGCCGTGGAACGCTTCGGGCGCCTGGACGTGGCGGTGGCCAACGCGGGGTTCGGGGTCGCGGGCCGCGTGGACAGGCTAGCGCTCGACGACTTCCGCCGCCAGTTCGAGACCAACGTCTTCGGGGTCCTGCGCACCGTGTACGCGGCGCTGCCGGAGGTCAAGAGGACGCGGGGGACGCTGGTCCTGATGGGGAGCGTGAGCGGACACGTGGCCGCGCCGGGCATGGCCCCGTACTGCATGAGCAAGTTCGCGGTGAGGGCCCTCGCGGAGGCCATGGGGGGCGAGTTGCGGCGGGACGGGGTGTCGGTGGTGCTCGTCAGCCCCGGGTTCGTGGAGAGCAACATCCGCAGGACCGACAACCAGGGTCGGGTCCGCGAGGGGGCGAAGGACCCGGTGCCGTCGTGGCTCGTCATGCCGGCGGAGCGCGCGGCGCGACAGATCGTGCGCGCTGTGGAACGTCGCGTGCCCGAGGTGATCGTAACAGGGCACGGCAAGGTGATCGTGGCCCTGGACCGATACGCGCGGGGGTTCGTGCGCATGGTTCTTCGCCGCACGAGCCGTGTGCGGCGCGCCTCTTGGGAGTGACGTGAAACGCTCTTGGGGGTTCCCACGATAGATCAGTCGGTAGGCCGGAGCGTCCGGGCCGGGCCATGGACCGACCCGGGCGCCACCGTTGGGTGGGGGAGGGCGCGTCGGCCAGGAGGCCCGGGCGCGGCGGGAGTGGTCTGCCGGTTGGCCGGGAACGGTTGCGGGGCCCCGCGGGGGGCCGGGGGGGAGGGTTGCCAGTCGTGTGCCTTGCGCAGACCATTCGACTAATAACCATCGCGATACACCTTTTCGGTATCGCGCACTTGTTTTTCTTGATGTAGAATCAATGTCGCGCGCGAGCCCGGGCAAACCCGGGCGAGCGGGAGGACCCCACACGGAGGACAACATGGCTGATTCCTCGGGAAACAACACGCCAGGATGCCCGGTCTTCTCGGCCTGTGGACGAGTCGGCGGAGTCCTGGTCTTTTTGGCCCTCGCGGCCGGGGTCCTGGTCCCATTGGGCTGGTCGTACTGGGTCACGGTCGGGGACCAGAGCTCGATTCATGGTCTGGCCGCGCTCCACGAGCGAACCGGCGACGCGGCCCTGGCCGCCGGTGACTACCAGGCGGCCCTGACTGCGTATGCTCGTGCCCGGGGCGTGCGGGGATCGCCGGACCTCGAACGCAAGGTCGCGCGCGCCCGTACGGAACTCGTCGCGATCCGTCCTGACCTCCTCGACGCCCGGGCCGTGGCGGACCTCCAGTACGAATGCAAGTGGTTGCTCGCGAACGACCCGACCACGCAGGCCACGTGCCAGGTGGTCACCGGCCACATCGCGGCCCTGAACCAGAACACGGACGCGGCCCAGAAGGCCTACAAGGAGGCGATCGCAAACGCCCCCGATCACCCTGGAGCGCACCTGGGCCTTGCCCTGATTGCCTATCGCACGGGGGACACGCGCACGGCCCAGGGCGAATTCGATGCGGTCCTCAAGAAGATACCGGACCACCTGGATTCGCTGATCGGGCTCGGGGACGTTCACCTGGCCGCGGGCGAGACCACGGCCGCCGTCGAGTCTTACACGAAGGCGATCCAGACGCGGGACGACCCCCGGGCCCATCACGGACTGGGGCTGGCGTACGCGCGGCAGAACAAGGCCGAGGAGGCCGCCGTCGAGTTCCAGAAAAGCATCTCCCTGAATCCCCAGGCGTACGACTCGTACGTGGCGCTTGGCAACCTCCTGGCCGGGGCGGGGGCCTTGGATCGGGCGGAGCAGGCGTTCCGGTCGGCCCTCTCGCTCCGGCAGGACCCGTCGATCCAGGTTGCGCTGGCTTCTGTTCTGACGCGCCAGGGGCGCCCCGCCGAGGCGATGCAGTTGATCGGAACGGCCTTGAATGCCGGTTCACGCGAACCAGCCGTCCTGTTGGAGGCCGCGCGGGCGCTCGAGGCCCTGGGACGCAAGGACGAGGCCCGCGGCTTTTACAAGGCGACCGACAACGCCCTGAAAGACGCCGCGTCCGCGATGGACCCGGGCGTGGCGGAGGCCTTCCGGAAGGAGGTCGCGGCCGGCCTGAAGCGGACCGCGGCTGGCGAGACCCAGACCGCGCGCTGATCCGCCGGTCAGCGTCCGAGGTACGCGCGAGCCTCGGCGGCCTGGGACCCGTTCGGATTCACGTCGAGATATTTCATATAGCAAAAACGTGCGTCCTTGTCGTTGCCGAGGCGGGCGTGCGCCCGGGCGAGCCCCGCGATCGCCGGACCATAGTTGGGGTTCTGCTCCACCGCCTTCTGGAACAGCGCGGCTGCCTCGCGGTACCGGCCCAGACGGTACTCGCAT
This sequence comes from Deltaproteobacteria bacterium, assembly GCA_037442805.1. GTDB lineage: Bacteria > Myxococcota_A > UBA9042 > DTJE01 > DTJE01 > DYKK01. The sequence continues at coordinate 2,005 of JBBIPO010000055.1, read as the reverse complement.
TCGGCCATCTTGACCTTGGGTTCCACCGAGGCCGGGCGCTCCTGGCCCGCGGCCTGGAAGTGGGCGAGGGCCTTCCTCGGGTTCCGGTCGAGAAGACGCAACCCCTCGGCCATGTGCTGGTCATAGCCCAGGTCGTCTGAGGCTCGGACCGGCGTCGGGGCGGTGGGCGTCGCGTTCACACGAGGCTCTGGCCGCGTCTCCGAAACCTGCGGCGGCTGGGGACCCGGGGGGGGCGATGGCAGCCTGGCTGCGGTGGGCGGGGCTGCTGGTCCGGAAGCCGCCGAGGGGCCCGCATCCTGAGGCGGTCCGGAGTCCACGGGGTTCCCGACGGGGGTTGGCGCTGGGGTCCGGGGCGGCGGCGCCGGCGGCGCGGAAGCAGAGGGCGCGACGGTCGGTTCCTGTCGCGCGACCGTGGGTGAGTCCGACGTTCCGTCCTGGGGACGGGCGAACAGAAACCATGCGACCACGCCCGCGACCGAAACCAGCGCGACCAGCGCCAGGACCCTCAGCATTCGACGCAACCGTCGGCTCCGCTCCAACCTGTCCGCGTCGGGCTCCGTCCCCCAGAGGTCGGCTTCCCAAGCGGGGGACTGGACGGACCGGATGCGCACGGGGCTCACCGGGGGTTCGGGGGCCTTGCCCGAAACGCGGGTCGGACCCTCTCGATCCTCACGGGTCGGTGTGACGAAACGTCTTGTTCCGATGTCGTCTGGGAAGAGGGGGACCGTCGGGGTCTGCTCGGGTTCCTCGGACGGGGCGCGCATGGGGGGCTTCTCGGTTACCAGTGGACCCCTCGGCGGCAGGTCGATCCGGAACAGCCGATCCAGGGGTTGCCATGTCTCATCGGTCGCCAGGTACTCGGCGTCGAAGGACAGGCGCCGCGCCTCGAGCCAAGTCCTGGCCGTGTCCAGGTCGGGAAATCGGAGCAGGACCCGGTCCGGCGTGCGAACGTAAAGGATCAAACCCTGGCGGCGCTCCATCCAATCCCTCCGTCCATTCCACGCCGGATTGACGGACACCTCCTACCACAGGTCCAGAAAAGTGGCAGCCACGACGGCCCCCCCGATGATCGCGATCAGCCCGATTCCTAGAAAGACCCACCGCCGCCAGCGAGGGGCCGCCGGTTCCTTCAACTTGATCTGGAAGGAGGACGTCGGATGCACAGGAACGCTCACCGATCGCGCCGCCGGGACCGTGGGGCTGCCTCCGGGAGCGGAGGTCGCAGGGGATGCCGGCACGGGTTCGTGGGGCGACGCCGGCGACGGCGAGCCGCGCGTGGCCATCCGAAACGCGGACGTGTTGCGATTCCCCTGGCGCACGAGCCGGAGGAACTCGGCGAGGGAGGTCCACTCCTGTCCCCCTTTGGATACCTGGTACGGGGCCGGGTTGTCCACGACCGCGGACCAGTTGACCAGGAGCTCCGACGCGGGAAACTCCAGCACCAGGCCGGTCGGTGAGCGGACGATCCAGGACCCCGATTCGTCCGCCGCAGCATCCGGTGCCATCAGGGGCGGGAACGCCTCGGGCGGGGTCGGCGCGGCGGGCTCGAACGGGGCGACTGAAACAGACGCCTCGCCGACGACCGGAGTGGACTGCGGCGAAGGATGGGTCGAGAGCCGCGGGGACCCTCCGACGAACGCCTGCATCGGCTTGCGGAAGGCCGTGGTCGTCTTCGAGGACCGCGGAGGCGGGACCGGCGGTTGCGGTCGTTTCAACCGCGCCTCGTCCAAGGTGACGAAGGTCTGCTCGGTCCCGCAGACGGGGCACTGAACGCGACCACTCGGCGCTGGGACCCCCGTGTCCTTCACCTCGAAGGTCCCCAGGCAGTTCAGGCAAGTCAGTTCCATTCGGCCAGTCGCACGCTCTCCCCTGCGGGTCGCCGCGTTCCCGACCCGGCTCTCACGAAAAGACTAGCATTTGCGAACCGACCGGCGCAAGTTCGAGGTGGTGCCGAGCAATCCGCGCTGTAAGCGCGGATTGCGACCCGGCCGCAGCAGGGGCCCCG
>JBBIPO010000054.1:0-20168 GCA_037442805.1 Deltaproteobacteria bacterium | reverse complement strand
CCCCATCGGCACGTCTTTCGACGACGTCATCTCCTTCACCGGCTCCGACAGGTGCGACGATTCCTGTTGTTGCGCCAACCACGCCGGCTACCCCTGCCCGGGTCCCGACGGCGACAACGATTGCAGCGAGTCGTGCAACGAGACCGCGAACAACTGCACCGCAAGCGACCCGCTCGATTCGTCGTGCAACGACGGCGTGTTCTGCAACGGCACCGACACCTGCGACGACTCCGGGTCCTGCGCCAACCACTCCGGCAACCCCTGCCCCGGCCACAACACGGGCCCGGATTGCAAGGACTCCTGCAACGAGAATGACGATCTCTGCAACGCGAACGACGCGAATGGGACACCTTGCGATACCAGCAAGGTCTGCTGCAACGGGTCCTGCCAGGCGTCGTGTCCGTGATCCGGGGCGCGCGACCGAGGTCCGTGCCGGTCACAAGGCGGCGTTTGCACGCCGCAATCCGAAGGGCCGCAGCGCGGCCAGGACAAGGCCGGGTTGACACCCGGCAGTCCGCAGGCGCGCCGCGCGCGCAGGACACGCCGCGCTTGCAAGCAGCAGTCCCAGGGGGCCGGCCCGAGCCGGCGTGACCCAGGTTGTTCGAAGCGAACAGGGCGGGAGCGGGGGTCCCGCAGCGTATGACGCGGGCGGGTCCCAGGCCCGCGGAAAGGGCACCCCGAGCCTCCCGGCGACCAGTTCACCCCAGAGAAGGCCCGCGAGAACGGAGCCCGCGTAGCGAGGGACCGCCCGCCCCGCCCGCGAAACACGGCGACCAACGTGAACCGGAGGGATGCGCGGGCAGGCGCTCGCGTCCCCAGGGGGACCCGGAGGTCAGAGCGCCACGTCCAGCGGGATGACGAACCAGGTCAGACCCAGGGTGACCTCGCCCGGCAGGAAGAGGTTGTCGCCGCCCGACTTGTAGAAGAACTGCACGTACTCGAGCCGCAGGGCAAAGAAGCGCGATAGATAGACTTGCAAGAGCAACCCCACGTCCCCGTAGACCTTGACCGACGACGACGTGTCCTCGCGGAACGACGTGGCGGTCACCTGGACCAGTTCGTGGCCCTTCACGCCCATCGCGCCCACGCCCGCCTGGAGCCCGACCTCCAGGTGCGTCAGGCCCGTCCCCAGCAGCGCGAACTTCCCGTAGATCGGAACCCACAAGAACTGCGCGCCCGCGTTCCAGACGATCTCCTCGTATCGGGGCAACACGTTGTACTGGCTCGCGACGTCGAACTTCTTGAAAAGGCGGCTCTTTCCGCGGGCCACCCATTCCCCCCGGACCTCCACGCCCAGGGTCTCGGTGAAGAAGTAATCGTAACGCCCACCCAGCGGGAAGTTCACGAACAGGTCATCGTCCGGGATCACCCCGGCCGTCAGGGACAGCGCGTGGTGCCGCGCCTTCTCGTACGCCCGGGCCTGGATCACCCGCGCTCGCATCTCTTCGCCGAAGTAACGCTCCACCTCGGGCGGGACTTCAGGGACCTCCTGGGCCAGGACCCGCGGCGCCAAGCCCCCGAAGACCATCGCGAACACGCCCAGGTGAATCACCCAGACCGCGCGCTTGCTCACGGCGCGACCTCGCTCTCGTGGACCTCGGTCGCCCGCTCGAACCGCCGCGTGGCCTCGGGCCAACGGTAGAATCCGAGCCCCGCGAAGATCATGTGGGACGGAATGGACGCTGCCGACCCGAACCCGCGCACGTATCCGACGGTGAAGTCCAGGATCCCCAGCGGCGCGCGCAGGCCGCCCGCCAGTTCGAACAACTGGCCCCGGTCCTCGCCCGCGACCTCCACCGCCCCGTGCGCGTCCAGGAAGACGTACAGGCCGGCCTTCAGCAACTGCGCCTGGGCCAGGACCCCGTAGTCCACTGTGGACCCGAACGACTTCTGGAACCGCTCCTTCAGAAACCCGTCGTCCAGTCGCCGGGTCGCGCCCGCGTTGATCGCGAGCAGCAGGAACGAGAACTGCCGGTCCACCATCAGCGACAGGCCGAAGTTCTCGTTCCCCGAGCCGGCCAGTTTCGACGGCGACCCCGTCCCGACCAGGAAGAACGGCTGGACCGCGAATCCGAACGAGTCCGTGCCCCTGCGCGCCACCTGGTACTTGAACGCGATCCGGAGGTCCCCGATCGCCGTGCTCCCGAGGGCCTGGCGAAAGTCCTTGTCCACCGTGCGATCAATGTGCAGCGGGAGTTCCACGTCCGCCTCGAGCCCGTTCACGAGGCCCAGACCGAACTGGAGGTACACGAGTTGGGCATTGCGAACCACGGTGATGGTCTGCTGGTTGCTTTCCACCACGATCGGGCGGAACAGATAGACATAGACCGAGTTGGCCGAGGTATCAAGCCTCCACAAGGTGTCCGTCGTCTGGGTCGCGAACCCCCCGCGCCCGATCGCGACCGGACGCAGGACCTGCACGTCCGAGGCCAACGCCTCCCCCGCAACCGCCAGCCCCATTCCCAGGACGACCAGCGGGACCACCAACCGATCTCGTCTCCGCAGGAAGACCGCGGCCACCAGACCCAGCAACACCAGGATTCCATGCAGTCCCTTCGCCGAGCGCGAGGTCGAGCATACCCCACCCCCGCCTTTGAGTTTGGTCCCCGGCGGGATGCGGTGCCCCGGTCGGTCCTCGTACCAGGTCGGGTCCGTGGGGGCGTACGGCTTCTCCAGGTCCGCCGGCGGAGACGCGAAGCGCCTCAGCCCTTCCTGTTCCAGGTGCTTTTTGAGTTCCGTCACGCAGGTCGTCTGGTCCTCGCGAAGCCCGGTCTTCTGGTCCACCGCGCGCCTATCGGAGGGGTTGCAGCAGAACGAGGTCAGATACAACCACTTCGGCTCGGACAGCAAGGTCGGGTACAGTTCGAGGAAGTCGTCGGTCCCGTCGCCGTCCGTGTCCCTCTCCTTCGGGTTGGTTCCGCAACGCACCTCGTCGTCGTCCCACATCCCGTCGTTGTCGTCGTCCTCGTCGCACGGCTCGTCGCCCGTGTACTTTGGAAACGTCGGATTGTCATCATCCAGCGGGTTTCCGTCCCCGTCTGTATCCGCCTGGTCCAGGTTCGCCACGAACGGGCAGTTGTCGTCGCACCCCGTGTTTTTCCCGCTGCGGCACTGGGTCCCCTGGTTGATGCGCGGGGCGCAGTCCCACTTCTCGTCGTGCCAGCACAGTTCGTCGGGGTTGGTCAAGTACGACAGATATTCTGACGTGAACAGGAACCCCGACGACGGTTTCCCATCGCCGTCCCCGTCGTCCAGGATGCCGTCGTCGTCATCGTCCGCATCGCAGGCGTTTCCGGCTCCGTCGGCGTCGTTGTCGGCGTTGTCGCGCTCGAACCGCCGTACATAGACGTCCGGACCGTTCGGGACGAGCGGGCACGTGTCCAGGTCGTCCAGCAGTCCGTCGTTGTCATCGTCCAGGTCGCAGGCGTCCCCGCCGACGAGGTAAGACGGTGGCACGGGCTTCTTCGGGTCGATCTTCTCGGCCTGGAAATGGTAGTTCGTCCCGGCCGACATCAGGTCGGGCAGGGCCGGGCTGATCTTCGAGGCCGTGCGGTCCCAGTCCGCCTGGTCTGGATTCGGGTAGCGGGGACAGTTGTCCTTGCCGTTCGGCACGCCGTCGTTGTCCATGTCATCGTCGCAGGCGTCGCCGACCCCATCCCCGTCCATGTCGGCCTGGTCGAACAGCGAGACGGCGAGGTCCCCCGCCTCCCATCCCTCGGCCGGTCCGTTGCGCACCTTGGGGCAGTTATCGTCGCAGGACACGAACTTTTCCGGGCGACACGGGGCGCTGCCCTCCACCCCGTCCCCGTTGCCGTCGTCCAGAACCCCGTCGTTGTCGTCGTCCGGATCGCAGGTGTCTCCGAGCCCGTCCTTGTCGGTGTCCCTCTGGTTCGGATTGGGAACCGTCGAGCAGTTGTCCTCGTCCGCTCCGCTCGGCCCACCAGGGCAATTCTCCTGGGTCACCAGGTTCTTGTACCCGTCCCCGTCCACGTCGTCGTCGCACGCGTCCGGGATGCCGTCGTGGTCCGAGTCCGGGTAGCCCTCGTCGGTGGTGCCATTGCAATCCTCGTCCAGGGCCGTGGCCCCGGGCGCGGTCGGGCGCTCCAGTTGGCCCGGATTGATCGTGAAGTCGCCGTCCGCACAATCTCCACATCCCCGGAAACACACGACGCTCGGCTGCTCGCACCCGCTCCCCGTCGCACAGAACCCGTCCCCGTCCTGGTCGCACCCCTCGTCCGTCACTCCGTTGCAGTTGTTGTCCTTCCCGTCGCAGACCTCCACCTGCGCCCCGTCATAAAGGTTGCACGCCGCCTGGAACGGGATCCCGCCGAGCCCGCACAGAGGCACCGGGTGGCGACACTCCCCGGTCCCGCACACCCGCTTGCCGAACCCCTCGTCCGTGTCCCCGTCACAGTCGTTGTCCTTCCCGTCACAGACCTCGGGCCTCGGCAACACGCCGCCGACGCACGGGCTCCACACGCACGTCCCCCCGTCGCACAGGCACGTCCGGGTCCCCGGGCGGCACTCCCCCTTGTCGAGGCCGCACGCCGCGACCTGTCCGCCCACGGAACACGCGGTCCCCTCGTCCGTGTCGCCGTCGCAGTCGTTGTCCTTTCCGTCCGCGACCTCGAGCGAGACGCCGTATTCCTCCTTGCACGCCGTTCCGGTGTTGCTCCCCGCCAGGCACGACGAGGCGACGTGTTCGCAGAACCCCATCGCGCACGGGACCTCGCCCAGGTCCTCCTCCTCGTCCGTCAGGCCATCCCCGTCATCGTCGAGGTTGTTGCAGACCTCGGCCTGGAGTTTTCGGTTCGCCATGCACGCGAGGACGCCCCGCTGGCTCGAATACCATACCCCGCCCGGGGCCTTCACGCACCCCGTCTCCCCGGGACCGCACAGGGTCGCCACGCACCGGATGAACAGGTCGCTTCCCGACAGCCCCCGCGGACAGATCGCGTGGAGTTCCGCCGCGAACAGGGACTCGGGGGCCACGGGGCCGTTCGTCTGGACGCACGGGAGGGTGGCCACGTCGGTCAACCCGTCGCAGTTGTCGTCCTTGCCGTTTCCGGCGACCTCGGACATCGCGGGATTGACCGCCGGGTCGGAGTCATCGCAGTCCCCCGCCACGTACGACCACGGCGCCTGCGGGGGATTGCAGTCCTTGTACTCTCCCTTGTCCTTGTCGCCGAACCCGTCCTGGTCCTCGTCCACGTACAGGGTCTTGTCGCAGGTCCCGTCCTTCTTGTCGCAATCCTGGTCCTTGCCGTCAAAGGGAAAATCGTAGGCGTCGGGATTCACGGTCGGGTCGGAATCGTTGCAATCGAAAGGTCCCGCGGTCTCGGACATGGTGAAGTAGCGATCCCACTTTGTGCGGTAGCACAGGTGCGGCGCCTGAGCGGCGCACATCGGGGCGCACCGCGCCAGACCCGACGGCAGTTCCTCCGGGCCGAAGCCGTCCGCGTCGCAGTCGTAGCAGAAGCCCAGCCACCCCTTCGCCGCCCAGGTCTCGGGGGGCTGCCCGGCGAGGTCCGCGGGTGGGTCGTCCGTCACCCCGTTGCAATCGTTGTCGAGCCCGTCGCACTTCTCGGGGACACCCGGATGGACCTCCGGGTTGCCGTCGCCTCCCGCGCAATCGAACCCGAGCATGCTCCCCGCGGCGATGAAGCCTGCCGGGGCTTGCGCGGACGAGCACAGGCACGTGGCCTGGGCCGGGTCGCCGTACAGGTCCCCGTCCTTGTCCGCGTGGAACAGCCGACATCCCGCCCCCCACGGCTCGTCCGACTGCCCGTCGCAGTCGTCGTCCGCCGAGTTGTCGCACTCCTCCTCCCATCGGATGTCGCACCGCGCGAGCGAGGTCAGGCGCGGGTCCGCGAGCACCGGGCCCACGTTGCCCTGGTTCTCCGGCGCCATGAGGCTCTTGGTCACGTTCGAGCACGCGTACATCCCCTCGCTTTCCTCGCACTCCTGGGGACGGTTCGCGCACGAGAAGTCCGGGGCGAACGCGGTCTGGCACGTGGCCTCGCCTTCCGGGGCGAGGCGCTCGTCCAGGGCCCCCATCGCGTGACCCAGCACGTGGGCGAGCCGGAACGCGCACCGGCTCGTGTCCGTGGCCACCTGGCAGTCAAGGTCCGCGTTGTTCCCGACCATGGCGATGAACGGACCACCCGCATACCCATAGATGGCTTCCCCTCCCTGGAACACGGGCTGCACCCCATAGGCGTGGAACAGCAGCACCAAGAGACCCCGAGCCTGCGCGTTCGCGAGGCACGTCTCGTTGTAGGTCATCAGCGACAGGCGGGCGTCCGCGTCCGTCTGGAAGGGGCACGAGGGCACCGCCTCCTTCAGCGCCGTGACGACTGCGGTCCACTGGGTGTCCGGCGCCTGGAGCAGGTCCTTGGACGACGCGGAGGTGGTCACGACGATGGGGTCGAGGATGTCCATCCCGAACCCTCGGCACTGCCCCACCTTCTCCCACACCTGCTTCACGGTCTGAAGGGCATTCTTGACCGCCGTGCGCTCGTTGGCCGGGACCTCGCCGTCCGTGGCGTGGACCACCACGACCTGGACCCGGAGGCTCGTGGAACCGGTCAGACACCGGCCGCTCCCCGCGGGGGCCGGGCAGGACCTCCGGTCGTTCGTCAGGACGCCCGCGTCCGCGAGGGCAAACCGTTCCATGCCGGTCCCCCCGCCGGCCGGGCGGTCCTCGGAAGGTCCCCCGGAACAGGCCTGAAGCCAGACCAAGATTCCCGTCACGCCCCAGAGTCCGCGCATCTTGGCCATCGCCTTTCTCCGAGAGGGTCAGTCGAGCCGCATCAGGAATCCCACCGGTTTCCCCTGCTCCATGAACCATCCGCCGACCAGTGGGGATGCACCGCTCCCCGCCGCGACAAAGGTCGCCCTTCCCTCCTCGCTGTGGACCTGGATTCCCCACTCCGAGCCCGTCTTCCAGGCCGGGTCCGGGGCGCCCATCGCGTCCACCCGTAGCGCCCGGGGCTCGAAGGCCCCGTTCGCGGCCGGCCGCCACGCCCCTGCGAGCACTGCGCCCCCACTTCTTCCATCCGCTTCGGCGCGTATCCACCGGTACTTCGCGTTGTCCAGAACCAGCGTCGTCTGGGGCCCGTTCGCGATCGCGACCGGGTCGAATCGGTAGAAGGTGACGCGATCCGCGTCCGGGTTCGGGTCCCGCGCGGCCAGAAACAGGCCCCCCCCCAGAACGGCAAAGGCCCCTGGTTCGTCCGGGAATCCCGGGGACCCCAGGTGCCCGCTCCAGGAGTCGTTCTGCGCCGGCTGGTTGGTCGTGGTCAGCCGGGCCACCCAAACGTCTCGCTCGCCCCCGACGCGCTTCATCGTCCCCACCGCGAAGACCCCCCGTTCCGGTGCGGGAGCCATCGCGGTGACCACGCTCTCGACCACATCCTGTTCCGGCGGAGCGCCGGGGTCGTCCAGGACCCACTGCCCCTTGCGGTCGCCTGTCCTCGGGTCGAGCACCTCGAGCACCCCGAGGGTCCCGGTGCGCCCGGCGACCCAGACCCCGTCCAGACCGGCCGCCAGCGCCCTCACCGCCGAGTCCGGCGGCAGGTCGCGCACCCACACGCTCCGCCCGTCCTGGATGGCCTCGACGAACCCGGCTGGCTCGGCCGAACCGACCTTGCGCGCCCCACCGAACGCGAGAACCCCCGGGGACACCTCGACGAGTGCCGTGACGCGCACCGGTCCAGGAACCGGGTAGGTCCACCGCAACGCCCCCGACTCGTCGAGGTGGAGCACGGACGCCTTCCCGCACAGGACCTCGAACGAATCCAGGTTCGCCGACTCGCACGAACGATTGATCGCCAGGGCCAGGCCGCCGCCGTACACGGCCGTGGCCGCGACCGCCTCCTCCGGCGGGTCGTCCCGCACCGTGACCTCGACGAGCGACCCCGGTGTGACCGTATCGCAGCCCGCCGACACCACGACGAGCGCCATCCACCATGCCCGCGACTTCTTCACCCCTCTACTCCTCCGGCCACAGCCACAGCCAGGTCGCCACCCCGATGGCGGCCCCCACGCCGAGGCACGTTCCCCCCACGATCGCGTTCGTCGGCGTCATGCTGCCGGCGCCCGTGCGGACCGTGGAGGCCGAAAACTCGCCTCCCATGGCCCGCTCCCCCCCTCCGCTCACGCGCTTCGCGTCCACGCCATACTTGATCAGGAACCCGATGCCGGTGGCCGCGAGGGCCCCGGCCGTGGCGAATCCGCCGTAAGCGAGCGCCCGGCTTCCTCCGACCGTCCGCCGCGGCTCCTCGGGGGCCGCGGCCTTGACCGCCTCGAGGTGCACGCCGACCGACGTGGTCTGATTCTCGGCGATCTCCACCTCGATGGTCTGGGTCGGAAACCCGAGTTTCTCGACTCGAACCACCCGATGCCCCACCTCGACCTGGATCGGGGCGCGCAGGGGCGTCGTCGCCTGCCAGACCCCGTCCACGAACACGTCCGCCCCGGACTCGTTGCAATCGAGGGCCAGCGACCCCGCCACGATCCGGACCAGCGCGTATTCGCGAGTCACCGGGTCCGGTCCAGTCAGAACCACCGTGTCCGACACCGGGCGGTACCCGCGCGCGCTCACGACCACCGTGTACTCGCCGCGACGCAGGGGGATGGTCAGGGGCGTGGTGCCGCGCGGCCGGCCCCCGATGAGCACGGTGGCCGGGATCGGGGGCGACGTGCGGATCGTGAGGGGGACCTTCGCGGTCAGCCGTTCGAGTTCCTGGATGCGCGCGGCGATGTCCGAGGCGTACTTCGCGACGAGCACGTCGTCGCGGATGGTCCGGAACTCCTCGAGGGCCTCTTCCGCGCGGTTCAGGGCTTGCAACGACACGGCGTGGAAGTACCGGACGCGCGGGTCGGACTGGATGCGCAGCGCCTCCTCGAGGAGGGCCAGGGCCTGCTCGTGCTGGCCGGCCTCCTGGGCGCGGCGGGCGTCCGCCACGAGCGCCTGGAACTTCGCGACCTCCTCATCGGTCAGGGCGACCGCGGACCAGGTCCACAGCCACAGGAGCGTAACGCACGCGATCCAGACCCATCGTCCCACTTCGTCCTCCCGCGACCGAAATCATCTGTCGGACTGGGCGCGCATCCCCGACCCCTTGTCTGTCCCCTACAACAGGTCCTTGCAACGCCCCCCCGAGCAGTACTGCCCGCGCCGGCAGTCCGCGTCCGTCCGGCACCCGCCCAACTTGCGCGCGGGGGCCTGGACACGCTTGAGACTCGGCGCCACCACCGCCGCCTGAATGCCCGGGAACCCGAGGTCCGACAACACCACCGTCTCGGGCTGGTAGCCCGCCAGGACCAGCCGGATCGAAGACGGAACCCGGTCGCAGGGAAACGTGATCTCGGTGGGGGTCTTCTTGCCCTCGATGGGGAGGTCTCCCACATAGATCGCGGCCCCGTCCGGCACCGAGTTGACCCGCAGACGGCACTCCTTCGGGGCCTCGGGGACGGCCACCACCGGAGACGGTGAAGGTCCCTCGCTGGATTTTCCCGGAAGGGGTTCCGTGGGGCGCGTCGCCGGTGGGGCGGGCTCGACCACGGGTGCCGGGGCCGGTTCCGGGGCTCCCCCCTTCTCGCGGGACAGGAGGAAGAACATCCCCCCCGCGGAGGCCGCGGCCAGGGCCAGGGCGAACAGGGCCACCCACGGGACCGAGCGGCGCTCGACCACCGGAGGTTGCGTCGTGGGGGCCGGTGCCGTCTGCGAGACCCGCGAGGCCGGAAGCGTCGGTTCGAGAACCTCGTTGTCGGAAGGGCCCACGGGCGGCAGGGGCGTCCGCGGATGGGCCAGGGCCGGCGGCGTCAGCATGGCTGGCAAGAACCCCCGCGAGGGCGTCCTCGCGTGAACCCCGGCCTCTATCGCGAGGCCGGCCAGGTCCTGAACCACCTCCGCCGCGGTCTGGTACCGATCCTCGCGCCGCCGCCGCAGGAGCCGGTCCACCACCCGGCACAGGCCGTCCGGGATGCGGTCCGGCGTGACCTGCCCGCGCAGAGGCGGGGCATCCTGGTGCACCCGGACCGCCAGTTGCGCCACCGGATTGTCCACGCCCGCGAAGGGCGTACGACCACAGGCCATCTCGTACAGGACGACCCCCAGCGAGTAGAGGTCGGAGCGCCCGTCCAGTTCCTGACCCCCGCCCATGGCCTGCTCCGGGCTCGCGTAGGCCGGGGTCCCGATAAAGAGGTCGGTCCTCGTGATGGCGGAGGCCTCGGCCCCGACGAACTTCGAGATCCCGAAGTCCACCACCTTGACCAGGTTGCCCTCGTCCAGCAGGATGATGTTGCCGGGCTTCAGGTCCCGGTGGACCACGCCCTTGCTGTGGGCCGCGTGCAGCGCGCTCGCCACCTGGGTTCCGATCTCGAGGATCGTGGGGTAGTCCAGCGCCTTGAATCCCGGCTTCTTGCGCTCGGCCCGCAGCACGTCCGCGAGGCTCTTGCCCTGGAGGAACTCCATCGCCAAAAACAACCGGAAATCCTCGAGCTGTCCGAACTCCCAGACGCGGACGACGTTCGGGTGGTTGATGGACCCGGAGGACCGGGCCTCCCGGAAGAAGCGGCGAATCGAATCCGGGTCACCGGCGAGGTCGGCCTTGATGACCTTGAGGGCAACCTCCTGGAGGGTGGACAGTTGCGTCGCGCGATAGACCTCGCCCATCCCGCCGTGGCCCACCAGTTCCGTGACCTTGTACCGCCCGAGGATGGTCTTGCCCACCAGGTCCTGCTCCTCGGCTGGGCGGGCCAGTCCCACGCGGCGCAGGAGGTTCCGGAACACTCCGGACTGGGACTGGTCGCGCACGGTCATGATCCCGCATTCGGGACAGACTTCCTTGCGGGTGGGTTTGAAGCAGTTGGGGCAGACGCGAGACGCCACGCTCGCACTCCGGCATGTCGGGCTCTATCTTACCAACGAGTTTCCGGGAGGATCAACCCTTGACAACCCGGTCTGGAGCGCCCGATGATTCATTCGCCCGTTCGCACGGAGGGTCCGAGATGCCCTTTGACTGGATGCACCCGCGGATTCCCGAGGAGTTCGCGAAGAAGATCGCGCCCCGGTTCGAGGAGATGCACCTGCGGGAGATCGAGCAACGCGCGAGGCTCCTGTTCAACCTCCGATACGACCGAAAGCGCGTGGTCCGACGGATCCAGGACAATATCGAGTGGGACTTCGAGTTGTCGAAGGTCCCCGCCTTCTTCGAGGAAGTCCCACGGATCGTGGACCGCGTGTATGGTCGCAAGCCCGGCTGACCTGAAGGACACGGTGGCGCGTTTGCGGCGCCTGCTGATCGAGGTCGCCCACCGCACCGGGGGCGCCTACCTGGCGCAGGCCCTGTCCGGCCTGGACCTGATGGCTGCGGTCCACTACCGGTTCGCGAGGTCGGACCCGGCACGCCCCGACTGGTCCGGGCGAGACCGGTTCCTGCTGTCTCCGGGTCATTACGCGCTGGCGCTCTATGTGATCCTGGCCGACCGAGGATATTTCGATGAAGACCTTCTTTGGGCATTCAAAGAAAACGGTTCTCCGCTGGAACTGGCGACGCACCGGGGCACCGTGCCCGGCGTCGAGGCGAGCGGCGGGAGCCTCGGGCAGGTCCTGTCCGTGGGCGTGGGGATGGCGCTCGCGGCGAGGTTGCGCAGGCGGGCACACCGCGTCTTCGTGATGATGAGCGACGGCGAGCAGGACGAGGGCCAGGTCTGGGAAGCGGCGGCGGCCGCGGCGCACTTTCGGCTGTCGAACTTGCTCGCGGTGATTGATTGTAACGGCTTCCAGGTGGACGGACCCACGCGCGAGGTCCTGGACATGGAGCCGCTCGCGGACAAGTACCGGGCCTTCGGCTGGAACGTCGAGGAGTGCGACGGGAACGACCTGGACGCGGTGTGCGAGGCCCTCGAACGGCTCTGCCGGGGAGAGGCCGGGCGTCCAGGGGTCCTGATCGGCCGGACCGTGCGCGGCAAGGGGGTGTCGTTCCTGGAAGGCAACCCCGCCTTTCACTACACGCGCCTCGACCCGGCCCTGCGCGACCGGGCCCTCGAGGACCTGTTCGGGGCGGACACGGACGCTGTCTGACGGGGGTGTGGAATGGCCGACGCGGAGCACCCGCTCCTGCTGCGGGAACCCGCCACGGCGCACGGTCCATACCGGCTGGCGCTCGCGGCCCTGGGCGAGGCCCGGCCCGACGTCGTAGTCCTGGGCGCGGACCTCGGCAACTCCACCGAGGTGGACCTGTTCCGCCAGCGCTTTCCCGATCGCTTCTTCAACGTGGGGTCCGCGGAGCAGAACGAGGTGGACGTGGCGGTCGGGCTCGCCTTCGAGGGCGAGGTCCCCTTCGTCCATTCGTTCGGGGTGTTCCTGACGCGGCGCGCCTACGAGCAGGTCTGCGTCCAGGTTGCCATGCACCGCGCGAACGTGAAACTGATCGGAATGATTCCGGGCCTGACCTCGCGGCTCGGGCCCACGCATCAGGCCATCGAGGACCTGTCGCTGATGCGGACGTTGCCGGGGATGTGCGTGCTGGACCCGGCGGACGCCACCGAGATCGCGCAGGCCGTGCCGGCCATCGCCGCGTGGGACGGCCCCGTCTATTCCCGTATGATGCGCCGCGAGGTCCGCACCCTGTTCGACCCCACGACGTATCGCTTCGAGATCGGGCGGGCGGTGCCGCTGCGGGAGGGCGAGGACGTCGCCATCCTGACGTGCGGCCTCGTCCTGGAGTTCGCCCTGGAGGCGGCCAAGGCCCTGGCGGAGGACGGCATCGAGGCGTCCCTCCTGCACGTCCCGACGCTGAAGCCGCTCGACGTGGACGCGGTCGTGACCGTGGCGCGCCGCTGCGGATGCCTGGTCACGGTCGAGAACCACCTGGTGACGGGGGGGCTCGGGTCGGCGGTGGCAGAGGTCCTGTCGGAACACTTCCCATGTCCGCTCGAACGCGTGGGGCTCCGGGACGCCTTCGCGGTGCCTGGTTCCCCCGAGTACTTGTTCGAACGGTACGGCATCACTCCGCGACACATCGTCGCCGTGGCCCGGCACGCCATGTCCCGCAGGAAAGGGTCGCCGTGACCACCGGCCCGGTCCCCACCGACGACGACCTCGTGGTGACCTACTCGGTGCGCGCGACCTCGACGTCCATCGAGGCGCTGGCCCTCGACCTTTGCGTGGAGCAGACGGTCGAGGTCACCGAGGTCCTGTGGCGCGACCCCGCTATCGCGGGGCGGACCGTGGGACAGGTCGAGGACCTCCGCAACGCCGGGGACGGACGCTTCGAGGTCCGCATCCGATTTCCAGCCGCTACGGTCGGTCGCGAGGTCCCCCACCTCTTCAGCGCGATCTACGGAAACGCCAGCCTGAAGCACGGGATTCGCGTCGAGCGCGTGGAACCCGGCCCAGGGCTGGCCCGGACCTTGGGCGGACCGCGGTACGGATGTGCGGGCGTGCGGGCCCTGGCGGGCGTCCCGGACCGTCCCCTGGTCGCGAGCGCGGTGAAGCCGCTCGGCCGGACACCGCGCGAACTGGCCGCCTACGCGTACGAGATGGCGATCGGCGGCCTCGACCTCATCAAGGATGACCACGGGTTGACCAACCAAACGGTATGCCCGTTCGAGGCCCGGGTCGAGGCCTGCGCGGAGGCCGTCCAGCGGGCCAACCGCAGGACGGGAGGCCGCACGTTGTACTTCGCGAGCGTCACGGGTCCGCTGGACGAGGTCCTGCCCAGGGCCCTGTTCGCGCGGGCCGCGGGCGCGGGCGGGGTCCTGGTGTCGCCGCTGGTGGTGGGGCTCGACGTCTTGAGGCTCCTGTCCCGGGAGTCCGGACTGCCGGTCATGGCCCACCCGGCCCTGACCGGGGCCTTCTTCGCCACCCCCGACCACGGCATGTCCCATGCCGCGTTGCTCGGGACCTTGATGCGCCTGTGCGGGGCGGACCTCGTCATCTTCCCCTCCTGGGGTGGGAGGTTCCCGTTCACCCGACGCGAATGCGAGGCCGTGGATCGGGCATTGAAGGAGGACCTGCACGGGCTGTCACCCGCCTGGCCCGTCCCCGCTGGCGGCATGACGCTGGACCGGGTCCGCGACCTGCTGGCGGTCCACGGGCGGGACGTGGTCCTGCTCGTGGGTTCCGCCCTGTACGAGCGCTCCCCCGACCTCGCGGCGAACGCTCGCCACTTCCGGTCCCTGGTCGAGACCGCCGTCGCGGGCGCATAGCCGCGGGCCTGGTGGGAAAGGGGCCTCGCGCCCGGCCGCGTGGGCTCGTCCCGCGCACGTGTCAAACGCCCCAGGGCGTCACTGGCCGCGCAACATCATCGCGACCTTCAGGATGTCCGTCAGGACGCCCGCGGCCGTCACCTCGCCCCCCGCGCCCGCGCCCTGGACCAGGAGGGGGTAGTCGCGATACCGTTCGGTGGTGAACGCGACGAAGGCCTCGGTCCCCCGCAGGCGCGTCGAGAGGTGGTCGGCCTCGACGAAGACGGGACCGACCTGGACCGGGGGCCGGCCGTTGCGGGGTCCTTCCGGGTCAATGCGCGCGAGGTAGCGCAGGACCCGACCGTGCTTGCGTTCGACCTTCACAAGTGCTTCGATGTCCTGGTCGTGGGCCGCGATGGCCTCGAGGACCTCCTCGGCGCCCGCGTCCGGCGGCAGGTCCACCGGCACGAACGGCGTGACCGCCACGTCATCGGCCTCGAGCGGCAGGTCCATCTCGCGCGCCAGGATCAGGGCCTTGCGGGCCACGTCCCTCCCCGACAGGTCCTCCAGGGGGTTCGGCTCGGTGAACCCGAGGTCCCTCGCCTGCCGGACCGCGTCGGACATGCGAGTCCCACGCATCACCTCGTTCGAGATGTACCCGAGCGACCCGGAGAACGACCCCTCCACCAGCAGGACGCGGTCCCCCGTTCGCACCAGGTTCTTGAGGGTCTCGATCACGGGGAGGCCCGCGCCGACCGTGGTCTCGTACTGCCAGGCACGGTGCGACCTCCGCGCGGCCTGCATCAGGGCTTCTCGCGACCGCCACGGAATGGCGAGGGGCTTCTTGTTGGCGGACACGACGTGGATGCCCCGCGCGAAGGCCTCCTCGTATAGCCGTTGCATCCCGTCCGCCGCCGTGCAGTCCACCAGGGTCGGCACGGGAAGACGCCGCAGTCGTTCCAGGAGATCCAAGACGTCCGGCCCCCGGCCGGCCTCCGGCGCCGCGGCCCGCCCCTCCCACCCATGGAGGTCCACGCCGCCCTCGTCGAAGACCGCCCCCGCGGACCAGGCGACCCCCACCACGTCCAGCCGGACATCGTGCTCGGCCATCAGAAAGTTCCGCTGCTCGCGGATCTGCCGCAGCAGCGCCCCTCCCACCGTGCCGCGCCCGAGCACCAGCAGTGAGACCTGTTGGTGGGCAAAGTTGAAGGCCGCGTGCACCGTGCGGACCGCGACCGCCGTATCGGCCGCGTCCACCACGCACGAGATGGACCGCGAACTCGCCCCCTGACCGATCGCGTGGATCGGGATACCCACGGCCCCAAGCGCGTGGAAGAACCGTCCGGCCACGCCCACGGTCCGCCCCATCGCCTCCGCGACCAGGGTCAACAGGGTCACGGGCTCCCGGACCGACACGGGCTCGACCTCGCCTCGATCCAGTTCCAGGGCCAGGGCGTCGTGGATGACCTGGCGCGCGTGCTCCACCTCGCCGCGAGGCAGGACCACCGCAACCGCCTGCCCATGGGCCGACTGGGTCGCGAGCCACACGGTCAGGTTCGCGTCCTCCAGGGCCCGCAACACCCGCCCGCCCACAGACGCCTGCTTGGCGATCCGCCGGACCTCCACCCCGAGCAGCGCCAGGTTCTCGAGCGAGGTAACCGAGGTGGCCGCGGTCCGGTCCCCCATGCCGGCCGCGTCTACGAGCGTGCCCGGGTCCTCGGGGTGCATCGTGTTGCGGATGCGCATCGGGATTCCGGATTCCATCAGGGGGATCATGGTCCTGGGGTGGAACATGCTCGCCCCGAAGTCCACGAGTTCCAGGGCCTCCATGTAGGACAGGTGCGCGAGCGGATAGGCGTCGCGAACGAGGGCCGGGTCCGCCGTCATGACCCCGGGGACGTCCGTCCAGATCACGACTTCCGACGCATCGAGCCAGTGCGCGAGCAGGGTCGCGGTGTAGTCCGACCCGTTGCGTCCGAGCGTCGTGGTCCGACCGTCCTCGGTGCGACCCAGGAACCCGGTGATGACCGGTACGTCCTCTCCGAACGTCTCCACCAGTGCCCGGAGCCGCTCTCGCGACGGCCCATCCACCACCCGCGCGTCCCCGAATCGGTCGTCCGTCACCAGGAAGTCCCGGCTGTCCACGAACCGGGCCGGGAGGCCGCCCACCCCGAGCAGCCCCGCGACCACGGTCGCGCTCAGGCGTTCGCCGAACGACAGGACCATGTCGAGGGTCTGAGGGGTGCACTCGCGGAGCAGGGCCACCCCGGACAGCAACAGTCGCAATGGCTTCAACATCTCGCGCACGACCGGGGTCGGCTGGAAGCGTCCCTTCGCAGCGCGTTGTTTCTCTTCAGCCAGTCGAAGCGTCAACAGGCCGTTGGATGTGGCGAGGTCCGTGATCGAGTCCACCACGCGCTCCGCGGCCTCGAGGTCCCCCCGCGCCGCGAGGCTCGCGGCCTCGGCCAGCCGGTCCGTGGTGTGCCCCATCGCGGACACGACCACCACGACGGGTCCTTCGCGTCGAGCATCCTCGATGATCTCGAGAACCCGAGCCAGCCGCTCCGGGGACCCCAGCGAGGTCCCCCCGAACTTCATCACGCGCCGCCCTTGGCCCATCGCGGTCTCCGTGCGACTCCGGAAGCGCTCGGGCAGCCGCCCGAAACGCGGCCCCGGTTTTACACCTTTGCCGGACAAACACAAGCCCTGGATCCGCTGCGCCCGCATTGACGGTCACCACGCCGTCGTCATACGCTTGGTTCCGCCTTTCGACGGCTGGGGCGATGAAGGTCCTCATCACCGGGGTCACGGGTCTGATCGGGTCCAGGCTGGCGCTCGTGCTCCACACCCACGGGTACGAGGTTGTCGGCCTGTCCCGGGACCCGGACCAGGCCCGGCGTCGGGTTCCGACCCTGAACGCTGCCTGGTCCTGGGAGGCGCTCGCCGGTCCGCCGAACCCGGCCTCATTCGAGGGCGTCGAGGCGGTCGTTCACCTCGCGGGCACGTCGCTGGCCGGGCGGTGGACGGCCTTTCGCAAGCGGGCAATCCGGGACAGTCGTCTGTTGGGGACGCGGCATCTCGTCCAGGGCCTGCGGGAGGCGCGGTCCGGTGTCCGGGTTTTCGTGGGCGCGAGCGCGGTGGGATATTACGGGGACCGGGGGGAGACGGAACTGACGGAACACGCGGCGCCGGGTCGGGGATTCGTGCCGGACCTGGTGCGCGCCTGGGAAGAAGAGGGACGGGCCGCGCAGGCCGCCGGGGTGCGCGTAGTCCACGCCCGCTTCGGCCTCGTCCTGTGGAAGCAAGGCGGGGCGTTGGCCACCCTGGCCCGGGTCTTCCGCCTGGGCCTGGGGGGCCGGCTCGGGACCGGCGAACAGTGGTGGCCGTGGGTCCACCTGGACGACGCGGTGGGGTTCATCCGGAAGGCCGTCAAGGACGAGACGGTCCGAGGGGCCTACAACCTCGCCTCCCCGGAGCCGGTGCGCCAGGCCGAGTTCGCCGCGATCCTGGCCAGCATCCTTCATCGCCCGGCCATCCTCTCGCTGCCTGGTACGCTCCTTCGCCTGTTGCTCGGCGAGGGGGGCCTCGAACTCCTCAAGAGCCAGCGGGTGGTGCCCCGACGCACTCTCGAATCCGGATTCAGGTTCCGTTACGAGGACTTGCGCTTCGCGCTCGGGGATGCCCTGACCCGGTGACATCGGGTCAGCGGTTCCCGAAACTGAAGCGGAGGCCCGCGAGGAAGGTGTCGGACGACCCGTATCCACCGAGGTCCGGGCCGCTCCGGCGGACGGCCGGGTCCCTCGCGTAGGACGCGAAGACCGTGAAGAAGCGCGACAGGGCGGCCTCGCACGACGCCGCGAACACGACCCGGTCCGGGGTCACGAGGCGCGAGAAGCGCAAGATCCCCCTGGCCAGGTAGGTGACAGCCACGCGCACCCCCCGCGTGACCGTCGCATCCACCGCGGCCCGCAGCGTCGTGAACCGGCCGTCCGCGTCCAGGTCGAGCAGGAGGAAGGCCTCGAGAACCCCGTCCATCGCGAAGGTGAGGCCGCTGCCAAACCCCCACCGGCGGCGGACCTCGCCCGCGCCGAGGAGGCTCGCCTTGGGCGCGTCCCCGAAATCCCACCGGTCCACCAGGTACAGGGAATCGAAGTACGGTGCCGCGTAGCCGGCCCCGAGCCTCCGGAACTCGCCCTGGAGGCCGAAGCGCACCCGGTGGCCCGGTCGCAGGGCCAGGGCGAGCCCCGCGTGCCACCCGGACCCATCCCCGGCCTGGGCCATCGCGAAGTACGGGACGACCTCGGCCTCACGGCCGCGGAACACTGGCCATCGCGCGTCCATCCCCATCGCGGTCACGGACCGGCGCGCGACCCTGGGCAGATTCGCCCCGGCCATGACCCGGACTCCTCCCACCTGCTCATACGCGGCCGGCGCGACCACGTCCCCGACCAGGGTTCCCCCGACCTCGAACCGTCCGAAGAGGCCGTCCGGGTGCAGGAACGAGAACGGCCGCACGTGCAGGCGCGCGCCCAGGATTTCGGGGTCGAGGACCGAATCGACGAACCCGTCCACGCCCCCGGTGCTTCCATGGTACGCACCCTCGAACCCCGTGCGCCAGTGGTCCGGGTCCAGGGTCGAATAGAAGTGGGAGACCAGGTGGCCGACCCCCAGTTGGTAACCCGACAAGGGCGCGATCCGAAGGAGCACCCCGCGGTCGGGACGCGAAAACGAGACCTCCCGCACCACGCGACCGTAGTCGGTGCGCTCGTCCCAGTCCTCGCGCCGGAGGCCGGCGTCGGGATGGAAGCGCAGAGGGGCGCCCAGGGTCAGGCGGAACCCCCGATGCGCCAGGTCGAAGAAGACGTCGGCCCCGACCGCGCCGTGCCGCTTGATCATCCCGCCCAGGGCCGAGACGTGCGCCGCCGCCACGGGCTCGTCGGCCCGGGCGCGACCGGCCCCGGCGAGCAAGGTCACCACCGCCACGAGCCCACAGATGCTGCGGGGCGCCACGGACATGCCCCGATGGTACTTCGCGGTCCAGGTCGCCACCAAGCACGCGACCGGGGCTCGGCCCCCGTCAGTCGAGGAACTGCTTGAACGCCTCGATCTGGAAGAGGAGCGCCGTGTCCATGTGCCACGTGTCCAGAAAGGCGGCGAAGGCCGCGCGCTCGTAGGGCAGGGGGCAGTAGGCCTCGAAGATGAAGTCCGTGTCCTGGTCCAAATAGGCCCGGGCGACAGCGGCATTCGTATTCACTTCGTTCACGTGTGACAGGAACTCGGTCCGGTGGGCCTTGCCGTGCGCGCTCCCGCGGAAGATGACGGTCAGCAGCACCCCGCCCCGGTACGCCTTGAACAGGAAGTTCAGGAACCGGTGGTGGGTCGCGCGGTAGTGCTTGCCCTGCTCCAGCGTCTGGATGGTGTAACCCTGAAACTCGAGATGTTCCTGGACTTCCTGGATGTCGGCCATGGAAACAGCCTCCGGGTGAAGACAAACCCTGGCTCTATCCCGTGGACCACGGGATGTCAAGTCGGGTTCGCCGCTCGATCTGGATCAGCCGTGCTGCATAAGTTCCTACAGAACATGCACTTCATTGGGCGGCTTCTTGTGGTACAATCGAAACGTGGTACGGGGGGTGGCGGCGGTGGGGTCGTTCAGCCTGTCGAAAACCCGCCCGGGGCGGGTTGTCGAAGGGCTGTCGGGAAGGTGTCGGCAGGCGGAACGCCTGCCGAAGCCGGCCGGAAGGCCGGCGTCGGCTTCTCGACAGCCCGTCAGGCTAACGACCCTTGGCTGGCCCGACTCGGACGGTGACGCCGTCACGTCTGGGGAGAGGTGGTCATGGACGCCTCCGGGATGGGAAGGCGTCACCTCTTCTTGCTCCAGGCACGCTTGAGAAACGCCAACGGGGACCCGAGGGCCCTCATCCCGAAGTGAAAAGCCCCTCATCGCCGCCGAACGTCCAAAGTCCCAG
>JBBIPO010000053.1:0-20416 GCA_037442805.1 Deltaproteobacteria bacterium | reverse complement strand
GGCCTGAGCCCGCTGTCGCCGCCCTTTCCGGTGGCGATCCGGACCCACCTGGGCGGCCCGACAGCGGGTGATCGGCGGGGCCGGGTGGTCCGGCCTGGTGACGACATGTCCTTGCACAAGAGACCACGTGTACTGGGGGCTCATGGTGGTTCGACCGGGGACGACATCGGACAGGTCCTTCTGGCCACCTACGGGTACAACGGGGTCGCGTCCTACACGGTCAGCCTCCTGACGGTGAAGAGGACCCTGGAGATCCTGAAGGCCCAAGTGGCCGCGGCCCGGCAGGCCCCACCGGACCAGAAGCCCCCGCTGTCCCACCAGTCCCCGGCCGTGGTCGCGGCCTTGCTTCAAGCGTTCTAGGGAAAGGTCTGACCCCGCCGGCGGGATACACGGACGGAAGGCGGACGGAGCCTCAACGTCCGGCGCGATGCCGCAGGACACGCGCCAGGACGGGGGTCGTCCCCATCCCGATCAGCAGCGCGAGGACCGCGAGCCATCCCATGGGGGTGGTCGCGCCAGCGGAACACCCCCTGGACGACGAGGAGGTCTGGGACGCGGCCGGGGCCGGGGTCGCGTCCCGGGACGCGTTCTGGTCCGGACCCGTGGGCCCCTGCCCTCCGTCGCCCTCGCGGGTCCCCCCGAACGCCGCCTCCGGGTCCTCCGCGCCCGCGATGTACCCGATGCCCCGCCATCCCTTGGGCAGGCAGACCTTCGCCATCGCATCCTCGCAGTCGCACGGCGGACAGTGGCACTCCCCGATGTCCGGGCACTCCTCGTCGGGCCGACAGAGGACCTCGGGACACTCGCAGGCCGGACAGGCGCAGGGCAGGCGCTGGTCCACGCACTCCCAGCCGTCCAGGCAGTCGCCGTCCGATTCGCACGCCTGCTCCCTGGGCGCGCACCAGGACCGGACGACCTCGCAGTGTTCCTCGTAGGTCTCGGGGCAGTCGCAGACGATGTCCGGGCAGTCGCACGGAGGGCATTCCTCGTCGGGGGGACAGGGCGAGCAGGCGCAGCCGGGGCAGACGCACCCCGTACCCATGCATTCCTCGATGGGAAGGCACTCGAAACCCGCGTCGCAGTCCGCGTCGGTCGCGCACTCCGCCGGGTGGAAGACGCAGACCTTGACGAGGTCCGGCGTGCAGGGCTCGGGCTCCGGGCATGGGGGGCAGTCGCAAGGCGGGCACTCCCCGTCCGCAGGACAGGCGCACGTGCACGGCTTGCACGCCGGCCCTTCCCCGCAGGGCATCTGGACCTCCTCGCACCGGAAGGCGTACGGGCAGTGCGCGTCGGACTCGCAGGTCGTCCCCCAGAACGGCTCGCCGTCCCAGCCCGCCTCCCCGACGCACTCGCCCGTCTCTGGACACGGTTCGCAGGGACCCTCGTCCGGGTCGCAGGCCGGACACGGTGCCGGCACGCAGACCAGCCCCTCCTTGCAGTCCTCGTCCGTCGCGCACTCCTGGCCCAGGGCCGCGACGGGCAGGGCCCATGCCAGTGCGAGGACCCCCGCGATCACCAGCCGTTCCCACCGCCTCGATGGTTGCAACGTCTTCATCGCGCACCTCCGCAAGAGCGAAACCATCGTACAACTTCTCCCGATCGTTTCGCGGGGGCCCTTGATCGTCGGGTCCTCGCCGCCGCATTCTCGCCGTGGTGGGCGCAGGAGCAGGTGGGGACGATCCGCGTCCCTCTCGCACCGCGTCACTCCGTGGCTGACGCCACGCACCGATTACGCCCACGCCCACGGCCACGAGCAGGGTCGAAACGCCGCGTGGCACCCGACGACTTGGGGCGGCCGAACCGGGTTGCAATCCGTCCGATCCCTGCTAGACTGAAGCCAACGGAACGAGAGGGCCAGGCCGGGGACCGGCCGGGGGACGCGACGGGCGCCGTGAGGCGGGAGTGACGGATGAAAGAGTTCACCGAGAGGCTGGTCAAGGCGATCGTGGACCGCGAGGACGAGGTCCGGCTCAACGTGGTCGAGAGTGGGAGCACGGTCATCGTGGAGCTGCGCGTGGCCCGCGAGGACATGGGCAAGGTGATCGGCCGCGAGGGCAACATGGCCTGGGCCCTGCGCACCCTCGTGGCCAATGCCGCGGCCAAAGTCAAGAAGCGGGCCGTGCTCCAGATCCTTGAATGACGCGGGAAGTCGTTTTCTGGCGACCCCTTCGAACCGGGCGTACAATCCCATCCCGGCGGAACTTCGTCATCCTGGTCCCGCCGCCAACGTTGGAGGAAGAACCATGAGTCGGACGCATCGGGTCGGCCCGTGGGTGCTTGCCGTCGTGGTCGCGGCCGCCGCGGCCGGTTGCCGGCCGGACATCGGCGCCTGCCCCGAGTGTTGGGAGCCGAGGGTCGTGGCCCTCTTCGACCCCACCCAGGGCGTCATGCCCATGCCGAACGACCTCGTGCGCGCCGGGGGCAAGGTCCAGATCCCGATCACGCTCACCCTCGCGAATGGCACCCAGGTACGGCTCCACTCGCCGGCCATGGAGGAGTTCGTCACCGGCTACCTGAACACCCTGGACGGCTTCCTGCCCGAGACCCCCCTGACCTTCGAGTTCTACTCGCCCACGCCGGACACGCTGCACGTGAACCCCGCCACGATCGGGCCTGACTCGTTCAAGGTGTTCGACATCACGGACCTCGTGCGGGCCCTCGCGACCGATGGCGCGGAAACGCCGGAGTTCTCGGCGGATTCCGAGGTCACGGGACTCGCGTTCGCCGGGGACGTGACCGAGGTCCGAAGCGCCACGGGCACGAGGCTCGCCCGCATGACCGTGACGCCACCGACCCGCTGGACACCAGGCCACACCTACGCCGCCTTCCTGATGACCACGGTCCAGGACGACGCGACCGAGCCCCGTCCGATCGTGTCGTCGCTGACGTTCAACTTCCTGAAATCGAAGGATCCGCTCGTCAAGCCCTCCGAGAAGCCCGACGACCCCTTGCCCGTGTCGCTGATCCCCGCGGACGACGAGACGGCCGCGCAACTGGAGCAGGCCCGCCTCGGGCTCAAGCCGATCCTCGATTATTTCGAAAACGAAGTTCCCGACAAGGTCAAGATCCCGCGTTCCCAGGTCGCGCTCGCCTGGACCTTCACCGTGACCACCGCGTCCGAGTTCGTCTTCGACCCCGAGGCCGGGGACATCCCCACCCCGAACGACCTCCTGATGGAGCAACTGCACGACCCCGCGGGGCTTGCGGCCCTGCTCCCCGCCGGAGTGGACTGCGCGGACCCGACCACGATGGACGCCCTGGACACGTCCGTGCAGATCCAGGCGGCCTTCTTCTGCTGGCTCGCGTCGCTGGATGGGTTCTCGGCCACGTCCGCGGCCGCCGCGCGCTTCACGCGCCCGCTGGACGCCGCGTCCGTGACGGCGGAGCAGGTGCGGCTCGTGGACGTGACCGGGGCCCAGGCCCAGGAAGTCGCGGGGGTGGTCGTGCGGGTGACGAAGGAGGGCCTGGGCGTGCAGGTCTCGCCCCCGGGCGTGCTTGAGCCCGGCCACCGGTACGCGGTGGTGCTGCTGGATGGGCTCGCGGGAAAGGACGGGGACGAGACGTACGCGGTGACGCCCGCGCCCGCGATGGCGATGCTGAGGCTGGAGAAGCCCCTCTACGATGTCAAGACCGGCGCGGACGGGCAACCGATCCTCGATGACCAGGGCCAGCCGGTCCTCGGGACGATGCTCCCCGACCTCCTGGACGACGTGCAGGCCGCGCAGTTCGAGGCGGTGCGCGCCCAGTTCGCCCCGCTGTTCGGGATCCTGGACGGCCTGGGGATCCCGAAGGACAAGGTCGTGGGCCTGTTCACGTTCACGGTGTCGTCGGCCGCCGAGGCCCTCTTCGACCCGAACGCCTCGGTGATCCCGTTCCCGAACGAGGTCCTGTTCAAGGACGTGAACCACCCCGAGCAGGGTCTGAACCTCCCCGTCTCGCCGGACGACCCGCCCGCGCTCCAGGCCGTGCTGTCCGGTCTGAACGCCCTGGACGGGTTCTCGACCGTGGGGTCGCTCGCGACCTCCTTCAGCCGCCCCCTGGACCCCGCGTCGCTGAAACTGACGGAGGACGCGGTCTTCGCGGACCTGTCGGACGCCATGACCCGCTTCCCCGCGCTCCTCCAGGGCGCGAGCATCGGGGTGGCGGACATCACCGAGGTGGACACGAACAACCCCCTGACCCTCGCCTCGATCCGGGTCCTGGGACCCGAGGCCCTCGACGTGGCCACGCAGGAGGGCCGCCTGGTCCTGACCCCACGGTCCGGCCGGCCGCTCGAACCCGGGCGCCGCTACATGGTGGTCCTGTTCAGGCGTCTGAAGGCCGTGGTGACCCCGCAAGGGGCCGAGCCGCCCATCATCGTGTCCCCGACCTTCTTCCTGGCGCGCTCCAAGTACCCGCTGTCCCGGACCGTCGAGTGCCCGGCCGGGACCGCGGAAGGCACGGTCTGCACCGCGAGCAACCTCCCCCAGGTCCTCTCGGATCCCGACGCGGCCCTGCTCGAGACCCTGCGCCTGGGCTACGAGCCCATCTTCTCGGCCTTTGCGATGCTCGGGATCCCGAGGGAGGACGTGGTCCTCTTCTTCACGTTCCGCACCCTCACCGTGGCCGAGGAGTTGCTGGCCCGGATGGACGACCTCTCGACTCCGCAGGCGAAGCCGCTGTTGTGGGGCGGGGAACTGAAGCCCGTGACCCACCCCGACGTCCAGGCCGTCTTGGCCGGGTTCCCGACCACGGGGATCGCCCGCGCCTGCGTGGATTGCGCGATCATCGCTCGAGTCCTGCTGGCCGACCCGGATGTCACGGACCCCAAGAACCCCGTGATGGGACATTTCCAATATAATGAAGATGGAACCCCGAAGTTCCGGAAGGACCTGAAACTGCCATTCCTCTTCGTCCTGCCCGAGGGGACCGGGCCGTTCCCGGTGGTCGTGTTCCAGCACGGGCTGGAGGGGACCCGCCAGGACCTCGTGAAGGCCGCGAGCGACCTCGCGGACGCCGGGCTCGCGACGATCGCGGTGGACGCCCCCCTGCATGGCGACCACCCGGTGCGCATCGCCGGGACCCCGTCCGGCACCGGTTTCTTCAGTGCTGATGTCTTCGCGGTCCGCGACAACCTGCGGGAGGCCGTCCTGGACCAGTGGCAGGTGACGCGATTCGTCCGCGAGGTCCTCGGCGGCTTCGTGTCGGACCAGTTGGGCCTCGCGCCCGGGGACCCGCCCGTGCTCGACGTGGAGCGCGTCACCTACCTCGGCGTGTCGCTCGGCGGGATCATCGGGGCCGTGTCCGCCGCGGTGAACCCGGACTTCGACCGCGTGGCCCTCGTCGTGCCGGGCGGCCACCTGATGCGCATCTTCACGGACACCCCGAACGAGGCGTTCCGCAAGCCCCTTGTGGACGCGCTCGCGGCCCTGGGGATCGAGCCGGGGTCCGCCGCCTACACCCAGTTCGTCGAGTTCGCGCAGTGGGGCCTGGACCGGGCCGACCCGGTCAACTTCGGACGCCTCGCGGTCCCGCCCGGCGGGAGCGTGGCCGGGCGCTTCCTCGTGGTCGAGGCCCGGGGCGACGACTTCATCCCGAACGCGACCACCGAGGAACTGGCCGCGGCCCTGTCTTTGGCCGACGGGTCATCGTTCGCGCCCGTCGTGTTCCCGCAGGGCGGCGGGACCCTGTGCCACGGCTTCTTCCTGAACGGCTGCCCGCCGGCGAAATACCCGGACCTGGATCAGGGCGTGGTCTCGCAGGCCCAGACCCAGGCCCGCGCCGCGGTCGTGGATTTCCTGAAGGCCGAGTGACCTCGGGGGAGGAACCCACATGAGAACGCTCCATCCGTTTCCGATGGCGGTCGGGCTCGCGATCCTCGTGGTCGGTTCGGCGCCGGGCGCCCGGGCGACGGGGTACTTCTTCGGCGAGATGGACGCGGTCGCGAACGGCCGGGCCCTGGCCGTGGCGGCCCGGCTCGAGGAGCCCTCGACCGTCTTCTACAACCCCGCCGGGCTCGCGTTCCTGAAGGGGTTCAACCTCGCGGTGGGCGGGCTCGCGGTCCTGCCGTCGTTCGGGTACAGCGACCCGGAGGGGCGCAGGCCCTCCGAGAAGGCCGTGTTCGAGGTCACGATGATCCCGCACCTGTACGCCTCGTACACGTTCGGCGAGAGCGCGGCGGTGGGATTCGGGTTCAACGCGCCGTTCGGGCTGTCCCTGAAGTGGCCGGTCGGGTTCGCCGGGGAGGGGGTCAGCGCCGGCGTGGACATGAAGATGCCCACGATCCACGTCGGGGGCGCCTTCCGGCCCATCCCGCAGGTCTCGATCGGGGCCACGCTGCGGGTGGTGCCGGCCACGCTCGAGATGCTCCAGCGCTTCCAGACGGTCAGCGACGCGGGGGACCTGGTCTATGGCTTCGCCCACCTCGGCGCGAACGCGGTCGGGGTCGGGGGGGCGTTCGGGATCACCGCGCGCCCGATCGAGCGGCTCCACCTGGGGTTCTCGTACATGAGCCGGATGAAGTTCACGTTCAAGGGGTCGGGGGCGTTCTACCCGGGCGACGGCGTGTCGGACACGTCGGTCTTCCATGACCAGGGCGGCCAGGCCGAGATGATCACGCCGGACATCCTGTCGTTCGGAGTGGGATATCAGTTCCTGGAAAATCTTTACTTCGAGTTCGACTTCAACTACACGCTGTGGTCGGTTTACAAGGACCTGAAGATTGACTTCGACAACGACCCGAGCGGGGTCCTGACGTCCCAGGCGGTCCAGAAGAAGAACTGGAAGGACACGCCGACGTTCCGCCTGTGCGGGGAGTACCGGCCGATCCCGGCGGTCGCGGTGCGGCTCGGCGGGGGGTACGACGTGAGCCCGGCCCCGGATTCGACGCTCGGGCCGGAGTTGCCCGACGCGAACCGCATCTTCGTCAACCTGGGCGGCGGGTACCAGTACGACCCGCTGGGTCTGAAGATTGACGTGGCCTACACCCTGGTCCTCTTCCGCCCCCGCACGGTCACGTCCGCTTCCGGAAACCCGTTCCCCGCCACTTACAAGACCACCGCGCACCTGCTGGGCTTCACCGCGGGCGTGCATTTCTGAAGGCCGTCGGTCGCGCCGGCCCGGGCCGGACAGGAACACCATCTGCCGGTCCTCGCGAACGTGCTTCGCGATGAACGCTTCATACAGGCGTTTCATGGCTCCAGACCCCGGCACGCACCCCCATGACGACTCTGCACGCAAGGAAAGATTCGTCACGACCACTGTCTCGTTACCGCGAGTTCGGTCGAAGGAGAAAGGGGTGCCGACCACAACCCACAATCTGGATGAAAGTCACAATGGGCCGCTCGCGCGGTCACGCGATCGGACGGGCCTGGAGCACGACCTTGCCGTCCTTGATGGCCACGGTGAACGCCACGTCCGGGACACCGAGCCGTTCGGCGTGGATGCGGCGCTGGCGCTCGATGCTCAGGCGGAACGCCTCGAGGGTGATGCCTTCCGCCGGGAGTCCCACCTGCTCGCGGGCCCGGAGGAAGTCGCGGTACAGGGCCTCCACGGGGTCGCGCGGGGCCGGTTCCGGTTGCGCGGCGGACGGTTCCGCCTCGGCCTTCGGCGCGCGCGCGGGCCGCAAACCCCCTTCCTGGACCACCCCGCGCTCGACGCGCCCCTCCTCGATGTCGCGCTGGAGCCGGTCCCAATAGACCTCGTAGGTGCGAAGCCGCTGGAGCAGGCTCTGGAACCGGAACTTGATCGCCGCCCGGCGCACGTCGTTCAGGGGGGACTCGCGGATGCGGCGCTCCAGTTGCTCCCGCTGGACCAGGGGGGGCATCCGCTCCATGCCCATGAAGTACTGCTGGTAGAGGACGCGCAGGCGCTCGATCCGGCCCGCGAGGTCAGTCAACTCCTCCTCGAGCGCCTTGTCAGTCGGCACGTCCGTCCTCCCCGCCCGCGAGGGTCCGGCGGACCACCGAGACGGCGTCGGAGCAGGTTAGGGTCTCTTGGGTTCCGCGGTCCAGGTCCTTCACGGTCACGGTCCGGGCCGCGACCTCGGCCTCGCCCACGATCAGGGCGAACCGCGCGGCCCGGCGGGCCGCGTACTGGAGGGACTTCTTGAGCCGCCACGAGGGGTCGGGGACGGCCTCGGACGCGATCCCGGCGGCCCGCAGGTCCGCGAGGAGGCCCAGCGCCGCGGCGAGCGTTCCATCCCCCACCGGGCACACGACCGCGACCGGCCCACATCGCGTCCCGGGCAGACGGCCGATCTCCTGGAGGGCCGAGAACAGGCGGTCCACCCCGATGCTCAGGCCCACGGCCGGGCAGTCCTCGTCGCCGAACAGGCGCGTGAGGCCGTCGTAGCGGCCGCCGCTCATGACGGACCCGACGCCCGGGAGGTCGCGCAGGACCGTTTCGAACACGGTCCCGGTGTAATAGTCGAGCCCGCGGGCGATGCTGAAGTCCAGACGAACCCTCCGGGCGATCCCGAGGTGCTCGAGGGCCTCGGTCACGGCGCGCAGGTGAGCCATGGCCTCGGGCGCGAGGCTCTCCAGGTCGGCCCTGGCCCCGCCGGACCGGATCGCCTCGCACAGGGCTCGCGCCGTGTCCGGCCCCACGAGGTCGGCCACGAGTCGCCCGACCTCGTCCCAGCCGACCTTGTCGGCCTTGTCCACCACGCGCAGGACCGCCACCTGGAGCCCGGGGTTCACGACCCCGCACTGTCGCAAGACCGCATTGAGCACCCCGCGGTGCCCGATGCGGACCTCGAAGTCCACGCCGAGGGCCTCGAGCGCGAGCACCCCGGCCATGACGCAGTCGGCGTCCGCGAGCGGCGAGGCCGACCCCACGATGTCCGCGTCGCACTGCACGAACTCGCGGAACCGCCCGTGCGCGGGCTTCTCGGCGCGCCACACGGTCCCGATCTGGTAGCGCTTGAACGGGCGCGGGAGGTCGCGGTGCAGGGCCACCACGCGGGCCAGGGGCACGGTCAGGTCGTAGCGCAGCGCCACGTCGCGCTCGCCGTGGTCCTTAAACCGGTACAGGAGTTTCTCGCCCTCCTCCCCGTACTTCCCGGTCAGGATGTCCAGGTACTCGATGGCCGGGGTCTGGAGCGGGGCGAAGCCGCACGTCTCGAAGGCCCGGGCAACGGCGCGGAGCATGGCGGTCCGGGGCGATTCCTCCTCGGGGAGGAAGTCGCGGAAGCCCTTCAGGACCCTGGGCTCGATGGTCCGGCCGTTCACGGGGGCGGATTGTAGCACGGGGCGCGCGGTGGTGCCTGACTACTCGCCGCCGGACACCTTTGGCAGGTCGCATTCGTCCACGAGGAACTCGTAGAACTGGTTCCAGCCCGACACGGTGCGCAGGAGCGCGTCGCGGATCATCTCGGCGTGCACGGGGAAGTTCTTGCCGGGAATGTTGATCGCGTTGTCCACCACGATGTCGCCATCCTTGTCCAGATAGAACCGTTGCGGCATCCAATATTTCTGGTGATACTTGTTGATGGCCTCGAACAGCCGCTCGCGCATCTTCGCGGTCTTGAGCCGTTCGGGCAAGACGTAGAAGCACGTGATCTTGACGACCCGCTCGGTGACCTTGCCCTCGTCGCGGCCGCTGACCTGCGTGTCCACGCCGCACTTGATGGTCGGCGCGGCCTTGGGCTTCAACTGATAGAGGAGGGCGAGGTCGTCCTCGCTATCGCCGAGGAAGCGGAGTTCGGCTTCGACGCCGTCCACCTTCTTCATGTAACGGGAGATCAGTTTCTCGATCGACGACTCGTCGTTGACGGGGTACATCATCCACTCGGACGAGTCGGCGTTCACGGAACCCGACCACACCAGGACCCCGGCGCACAGGAACGACCCGAGGACGAGACGGCTCATGGCATCCTCCCCAGCAAGAGTCCGACCAACGAATTTCCACGGGAACGACCTCATTGTTTCGGGCGGGACCGCGGTTGTCAAGGAGCAATCCGCGCTGTAGGCGCGGATTGCGACCCGGCCGCAGCGCGGCCGGCGTGGGGGGGTGAACTGGCACGAGGACGGCTCCCGGTGCCGTCCGAGTGCCAGAGAGGGGGGCGTGCGACGCCCCCCTTCGATGGGGTCCGGGCTCCTTAAAACCCCGTCGGACAGGCGAAATTCCTGGGGTAAAGCAATTCTCCTGACCCCCTGAGACCCGCATGGCTGCTGCGTCAAACGACATCGCGGATTGCTCTCAAGGAAAAAAAGCCGGTCGTGGTCGGGACCGCGGGTCAGGGCGCGGAGACGGACAGGGTGACCTGGTAGGACGGGACCTGGACGTCGGGGTCGGAGGACTCGACCCGGAGGAAATAGACGCCCGCGGGCAGCGTGTCGGGGCCGACCTGGGCCGAGCCGTCGGGACCGGTCGAGGCGGAGTCTTCCTCGGTCAGGTTCACGTCCAGCAGGTAGAAATCCACGGGCGCAGCGGCCTCGGAGACCCGGACCGTGACGTCCCGCTCGACCGCGAGCGTGAACAGGAACCAATCCTGGTCATCCCCGGGACAGATCGAATGCGTCCGCGGAACGCCGGGATACAGGACGTGCGCCACGCCGGGCTCCCCGTCCGGCTCGGCAGCGTCCACGCATGTCGAGGCGCACTGCCCCTGGGCGTCGCAGGCGCTGTGGGGGTCGCACTCGCCGCACGACCCCCCGCATCCGTCCGGCCCACACTCCTTGCCGTCGCACCGAGGTTCGCAGACGCACTCCCCGTCGTCGCAATCGAACCCCTCCGGGCACTCGCCGCACGACCCCCCGCACCCGTCATTGCCGCACTCGTGGTCCCCGCAATCGGGGACGCACGCGCAGACCCCGTCCTCGCACGGGGCCCCGTCCGGGCACTCCCCGCAGGACCCCCCGCATCCGTCGTCCCCGCAGTCGCGGTCCCCGCAGTCGGGGGCGCACAGGAGGTCCACCACGAACCGGTAGTTCAGGACCTGGAGGTCCCAGTCCTCGGAGCGCGCCAGCAGGAAGTGGGTCCCGGCGGGGATGTCCTCGAACACGGTCTGACCCTGCCCCACGAGCAGGCCCGAGTCCTCCTCCGCCAGGTCGCCCGCGAGCAGGGAAACCTCCACGCCAGGACCGTCCGGGACCTCGTGGCGAACCCGGACGTGGGCCGGTTCCAGGAGGGTGATCCGGTACCAGTCCTCGTCCCCAGGGGGGCAGAGGGTGCGGACGACGCCCTGACCAGGCTCGAGCGGCAAGGCCTTGTCAGGCGATCCGTCGGGCTCGAGGTCGTCGGCGCACATGGACACACACGCCCCGGCCGGACCGCACTGGAACCCCGGGCCGCACTCGCCGCACGACCCCCCGCACCCGTCGTCCCCGCACTCCCGGTCCCCGCAGTCGGGCACGCACGCAGCCTCCAGGCGGACCTGGTAGGCCGCGAGGAACTGGTCGGGTTCCTCCAGCGAGACCCGGACGAGATACGCCCCGGCCCCGAGTGGGCCCCATTCGATGACCGCCCGGCCGGCCGCGTCCGGGTCCGAGGCGTCCAGGGGCTGCCCGGTGCCATCGAGGAGTTCCAGCAGGAGCGGAGCGCCCGGGTCCGCGACGACCTCGATCCTCAGGTCCGCAAGCCACGCGACCTCCACGCGCTGGTAGTCCTGGTCGTCCGTCGGGCACAGGGAATGGTCCTGGGGGACGCCCGGAACGAGGGGGACCGCGTGGGCTGCGTCGTTGTCGGGCTCGAACGCGTCCGCGCAGTCCGGGATGCACCGTCCGATGGAGACCGCGCAGAACTGGCCTGACCCGCAGGACCCGCAGGACCCGCCGCACCGGTCCGGGCCGCAGAACCGCCCCTCGCAGTCGGGCTTACAGACCTCGGGCGGCGCGGCATCGGAGGCGACCTCGGCGGTGGCATCGGGTCGGCCGAGGAGGTCGCGCGTCGGAGACGTCGTGCCGCCACCGCAGGACAGCGCGACGACCACCCATGCCAGCGGCAAACGGTTCATCCCGCTCGAACCGCCCTCCCGTGACCGCGAGGGAAGGATACCACGGTCACTGCGAGCGTGGAACGAAGACCCAGAAGTCACCGCCTCGGTGTTCCAGGCCGTCCGACTCGGCGCGCAGGCGCGCGACCACCCGGGAGCCAGGGGCCAGTCCCGCGAGGGTCACAGTGGCATCCTGTCCGGGCTCGAGGTCTCCGGCGTCCACGACCGAGCCGTAGTCCGGGATCTCGGTTCCCCAGTCCACGAAGACGCGGGCCGGACGGCGGACCGAGAACCGCAGGGTCGCGCGGTCCGGTTGCAGGGAGGTGACGACGATGGGCAAGAACAGGGCGGGAGGCGGGGCCGAGGGGGTCGCGCCCGGCGGCACCAGTGGCGCGGCCTTCGCGAGGAAGGCCTGGATGCGCGCGGGGCCGGCCACGGGGACCGAGTCCAGGCCCGCGACCCCCATCTCGTCGCGCACGGACGCGAGTTCCTGGACCGCCCAGGCCAGGAAGGACGGGAGGTCCGGGTCGGCGAGCCCCTGGTTGCGCGCGAGCGACGCCCACAGGAACAGGTCCACGGCGCGCCAGGCCCTGGCCGCGAACCACTGGTGGTCCAGGCGGCGCCGGAGGTCGTCGCGGTCGTCGGGGTCCAGGAGGTCCGCGAGGCCCGCGAAGGTCTGGAGCGAGGATTCCGCGAGGTCCACCGCCTCGCTCCCCTCCTGCCACAGCCACAGGATCGTCTGGCGGTCGGGACGGGCGAGGCGGTCCCACGTGTCCTGGTAGTCCGGATCCCACTTGGGCATGTACCCGCGGTCATGGAACTGGCCGAAGGCGACCTCGTCCGGGAGGTCCGACGACTTCTCGAGGGCCCACACGCCGAGCGCGTAATGCGACTTCAGGCGGATCGGAAAGGTGGCCTCGGGAGCGCGCGGACCTCGGCCTGCCCGGGGTCGCCGGGCCGAAGCCCATAGAACGATTCGATGAATTCGTCCCAGATCGCGTCGAGGGAGGCGCGCGGGTCCTCGACCAGCCGCCGCACCGCGAGGACGTTGACCTCGTTGGGGGTCCCGAGGGCCTGGAACGACCCGACCTGCACCCGGATCACGGCCCCGATGCCGCGGTTCGCCCACCCGTGGTCCAGGCGCCAGCGGTAGTAGCCGGGCGCGCAGAACGGGAGCACGGACAGGCCCCAGTACTCGCCCGCCACGTCCTCTTCCACGATGGAGGGGTGGGGACCGATGTGGCCGGTGCAGGGATGGTGGGGGTTGTAGGGTTGCCAGTCCTGGACCGGCCCCTTGTGCATCCCCGTGAAGGGAAGTCCCTGGACCGACGCGAGGCCATCCGAGTGCCACGCGATCTCGGCTGGCTCGTGGACGAAGGTCCGCACGAACAGAGCCTTGCCCAGGTCGTGAACCACCACCTGTCCGACGTGCTCCGTGATCAGGCGGATGCGCTCGGCCTGCGAGGGGGTGTCGAAGGGGTTCTCGTCCCCCGTGGCCAGGCACCACTCGCACAGGCACGCGGTGGCCCAGGGCGGCATGGGCGCGGAGCCGAACATCAGGACCACGCCGTCCACGTCCGGGAGGCGGGCGAGCCCCTCGCGGTAGGCCTGGGCCCGCGCCTCCCAGACCGGCGAATCCGGGGCGTAGCAGACATCGAGCCCCGTGCCCGAGAACTCGTGCGCCCAGATGAACGCCTTCATTCCGTACGCGTGGGCCTGCGCGATGGCCTCGTTGAGGACCTCCGCGCGGGCCTGGACCTCCGGCGAGTCGCCCAGGAGGTCCTCGATGTTCATGATCAGGCCGTGCGACAACTGGACGTGGTTGACGCCGTAGGAGGCCGCGGCCTGGAGGGTGCGCGAGACGGCCTCCGGGTCCGGGTCGAGCAGGACCCAGCCGTGCACGGTCTCGTAGGCGTCGCGGTCGAAGACCCACGCCTCGGGACCGAGGTCGGAAGGCGGCGGGGCGAAGTCGTCGGGGGTGACGGCGGGGAGGTCGTTCCCCGGACGCGATACGTCCGCGTCGTGGCCTGGGGGTCCGCCGCCGGCGGAGCAGCCGAGGAAACCGAGCGCGGCCAGCAGGAACAGACGCACAAGACTTCGCTGCATCGCGGGGCCTCCGTGGGACTGTCCATCGTGCGATGGTAGCACCATGTCCGAACGTACAACTCCCTGGGCTCCCCCCCACACCCACGGATGGCGAAACGTCCAGGAAGCAAGGCAGTCTGGAGGTTGACACGCGAGCCCGGAAAAATGGAAACTCTGGACGACCTTGAACCGATGGAGCCTTTCCCGTCATGCCGTGAGGTTTCCGATGAAAGTCCGCATGATCCCGATCACAGGCGTCTGCCTGGGCCTGGCCGCGCTCGCGCAGTGCTCCAAGGGGTCCGTGTCGCTGGACATGGTGCTGGAGGTCTCGCCGCCCTCGGTGTCCTTCGGGACCGTCATCAAGGGCGACACCGCGGACCGGAGCGTGACCCTCAAGCACGTGGGGACGAGCGGGATCATCCACCTGGAGGGCTTCGACTGGAAGGCGGGGTCGAGCGCGGAGTTCACCTACGACCCGCCTCAGGTGATGGACCTGTCTCCGGGCGGGCAGACCACGATCACCTTCCATTACTCGCCCGTGGACTCGACGCCGGACTCCGGGACGCTCGTGGTCCGCCACAACGTCCCGCCCGAGTACGTCACCGAGATCCAGGTGTCCGCGCTGGCCCAGGTGGCGCACCTGGCCAGCGACCCGCGCGACATTGATTTCGGCGAGGTCCGGGGCGGCGAATACCGGGACCTCGTCGTCAAGGTCGTCAACGTCGGGAGCGATTCGATTTCGATCCTGAAGGCCCCGTACCTGGCGGACGGCGGCAGCGCGGACTTCACCATCGAGGGGGAGCCCGCGACCCCGGGCGGCGCGGGATACCCGCTCGACTTGCAGCCGTCGCAGGCCATCGAGTTGACCCTGCGCTACGCCCCGCGCAACGGCGGCGCGGACGACGGGACGCTCGCGGTCGAGACCCTGTTCCAGGGGACCTTCGACCTTGTTCAATTCCCGGTGAGGGGACGGGAGGTGGGTCCGCACGTCATGGTCTCGCCCGGGGTCGTGGATTTCGGGCTTCTGCAACTCGGCGAGTCACGGGAACTGGCCGTCACGGTGGAAAACGAGGGGGCTTCGACCGACCCGGAATATTCGCTTCTGATCATTCCGGCCGGCGGGATATCGCTCGCGGAGGGCAGTGACGAGAATCTGGGTCTCGCCGAAGACGAGGGAGGACCTCTGGCCAAGTCCATCCCGGCGACCGAGTGGAAACTCAAGGCGGCGCCGTATCCGGAGTACGAGGAATATGCAGACATCCCGGAGATGAGGTCGTTCCTGGTGCACTGGACCGCCAAGAACCCGAAGCCGGATGACGGGTTGCCCATCGGGGTGATCGTGATCCAGTCGAACGACAAGGGGAGCGGGCTCGTGACCGTGGAGGTCCGCGGGCGGATCGCGGTCCCGATGGTGGACGTGTTCCCGCAGCCCGTGGACTTCCTAAGCGTGGCCCTGGGGATCGAGGCGAAGCAGACGGTCCGGATCGTGAACAACGGCAACGGGCCGCTTCTGTTCACGTCGCCCCTCCAGATCACGGACGACGCCCTGGGCGAGTTCTCGGTCGTGACGGACTCGACATTCCTGCCGACGAAGCCGGATTTCGACCCGGCCACGGACTGTCCGGTCACGGAGGGACAGGAGCCCCCGGCGGGGTGCGCGATCCCGGCGGGTTCGTACCGGGAGGTCGTGCTGAAGTTCAAGAACCTCAAGGACCAGCCCTACGAGCAGGTGCGGGCGAAACTGTGGGTGCGGACGAACGCGTACAACCAGCCCGAGGTGGTCGTGGACCTGCTGGCGAAGCGGGCCGAGGCCCCGACGTGCGTGCCGAAACTCGCCCCCGCGAACGCGAACTTCGGGGCCGTGCTCCAGGGCGAGAGCGCCACCCGGACGATCTTCCTGGTCAACGAGGGCACGGGCTACTGTTCGTTCCAGGGGTGCACGGTGTCGGACTGCCCCACGCTCGCCTCGTTCATCAACATCTGTTCGAAGGGGTTCGGGGGGAGCCAGTACTTCAAGATCAAGAACCCGCAGGACCTGCCCTCGGGCCTGAAGGACGGGATGCTGCCGAACTCGAAGTACCCCATCCAGATCCAGTTTGATTCGCCTCTCGGGGAGTTCCTGTTCACGAACTTCTATGGGCTCCTCAGTTGCCAGGTCTACGACGGCTACCAGCAGCAGACCGTCGAGGTCCCGGCCAAGCAGAGCGGGGTGT
Source organism: Deltaproteobacteria bacterium (assembly GCA_037442805.1). GTDB lineage: Bacteria > Myxococcota_A > UBA9042 > DTJE01 > DTJE01 > DYKK01. Next base: position 4,204 of record JBBIPO010000053.1, on the reverse strand, counting down.
GGGGGGACGGCTACCCCGTCAACCTGACCGCGGTCCTGGGGTACGTCAACATTGTGGTGACCCCCCAGTCGCTGGACTTCGGGCTCCAGTACGCGGGCTGCGCCTCGGTGCCGAAGAAGGTCACGATCCGGAACACCGGGAATTCGCCGCTGACCCTCAAGCGGGTGTCGTTCCACGGCTGCACCCCCGAGATGAAGGCGGTGAGCCCGCTGCCCCCGGACAACACGATGGTCCAGCCCTCGACGACGCTCGACATTTCGCTGAACTACGTGCCCCAGCAGGCCGGGGAGCAGACCTGCTACCTGAAGATCGAGAGCAACGACCTGGACGAGCCGGTCGTCTATGTGAAACTGCACGGCGAGGGGACGCTCGACAAGACGATCACGGACCGGTTCAAGCAGGTCAGCGGCGACCAGTACGACCTCCTGGTGGTCCTCGACGACTGCGCCTGCACCCTGATGGACTATGGCATGGACATCCGCGAAGCCATGGAGGATTTCATTCAACATGGGGCCATCTGGGACAAGGATTTTCATGTCGGAATCATCATCATGCTGATTGACGACAAGAAGAAGCGGGGATGCCTGAACGAGGGCAACCCGGCGTTCATGCCGCGCTACGTGACGCCGGCCACGCCCGACGCCAAGGGGAAGTTCTTCGCCGTGTACGAGAAGGTGGTCGAGGTCGCCTCCTCGGACTCGCTGACCAAGGGCGGGCTGCTCGCGAGTTACCTGGCGGTCACCGAGCCGCTCACCGTGCAGACGACCAAGCCGTGCACGTCGGACGGGGACTGCCTGGCCGACCCCGCGATCTGTCCGGACCCGGCCGCGTGCGACCTCCTGTGCATGGAGGGGTTCTGCGGGGGGTACAACTGGGGCTTCTACCGGCCCGACGCGTACCTCGACATGGTCTATATCAGCAAGGCGGACGACATGTCGCCCGGGACGCTGAACGACTACCGGGACCTCCTGAACACGATCAAGGGTCCGGCCAACAAGGACTTCATCCACCTGCACTCCGTGACGTGGGAGGCCCATTGCGAGGGGCACGCGGGGCACGGGGAGGGAAAGCGCTACATCGCGATCTCCAAGGAGTTCGATGGCGAGCAGGCCATCATCTGCGAGGACTGGGCCTGGTTGATGAACCAGATCGCGTCCAACCCGAACCCCCCCCTCAAGAAGCAGTTCTTCCTGTCCGGCTTGCCCTCGTCCCCAACCACGATCCAGGTGACGGTCGGGGGCCAGGCGTGCCCCACGGGGTGGTCTTACGACCTCGCGAGCAACTCGATCCTCTTCGACCCCGGCGGCGCGTGCATGCCCACCTACTCGCAGGAGGTCGTGGTCACCTACGACGCGAGTTGCGGGTCGTGACCCGTCGGGGGCAAGGTGGTTTTTCCCTCTTGCCATCGCCCCCTGGCCGACTACAATCGGGTTTGGGAGGCCCCGCGGGGTCCGCGGGGAGCGGTGTTTGGTTGATTCCCTGGCATTGAAGTCGGGAACCGTCCCTGTCCGTGGTGTGCAGGCCCGGCGGTGTCGCCGGGAAGCCTGAAGCGGCCAACAACGGCACCCACCTGGAGAGGCGAGGGTTTCAACAGCCGCTCTCCGCGGCCTCGCGGGTCCTTCCGACCCCGACGACTCCTGCTGTTCGGCAACGGCCGCTTCCGCGCCGGTCGTCTCTCGCCACGAACCCTGTGCTAGGATGCCGCCCCATGAACGGAAGGGCGGCATGGATCGGTGCGTTGATCGGGGTGGTCGCGGCCCTGGAGTCCCCGTGGACGCCCGAGGTCCGCGCGGGTGTGTTCTCGACCTTCGGGGCCGGGGCGAGGTCCTCGGGGATGGCCGGGGGCGGGATTGCGCTCTCGGACGACTTCACGGCCCTGTACGCCTGCCCGGCCCTGATGGCCTTCGGACCGTCGTCCCTCGGCGTCGGGTTCGTGGGCGGGGTCAATCGCCTCGGCGTCCGCCTGTCCGCGAGGCCCGACGGCTACGACCCGCCGGACCTCGGCGGGGCCTCGCCCGTCATCCCGTATGCGTATCGCCTGCGGCCCCGGGCCGACCCCGGGCACCCGCCCGACATCCTCGGGTTCACCGCGGGGGGGGTGACCTCCGCCGGCGTGGACTGGCTGCGCGTGGGCGGGTTCGCCTACCTCCCCGTGGTCGGGCTCGGCCGCCAGTTCACCTATTTCGCGGACGAGCGGGAGCAGTACTTCTCGAACACGGTCCGGCCCGAGTTGTACGGCGAGCAACTGGTGTCCCAGGAGGTCGTCACCGGCGTCGCGGTGAGGCCGGTGGACTGGCTCGCGCTCGGGGCCGGGCTGATGCTCGGGTTCTCGTCGCGCTCCGACTCGCTGGTCCTGGTGCCGGACCTCGCGAACCAGTCCTACCAGGAGGTCAACCTGCGGGTCGAGACCGGGCTCTCGCTCGCCGCGGTCGCGGGCGTGGCCGCCAGGCTCCTGGACCGCCGCCTGGTGCTCGCCGTCACGTTCCGGGACCGGCAGCGCCTGCCGATTCGCGGGCGGGCCGAGGTCCAGATGGCCGGGGTCCAGGGGACCGCGCAGTACCCGTTCTTCCAGGACCTGCGCCTGAACGTCCTGTACCGGCCCCGCGAACTGGTCCTGGCCGCGGGCTGGAAGGGGGAGCGCTTCGGGGTGGCCTTGGACCTGACGTGGCAGCAGTGGTCCGACTACCGCGACAACCACGACGGCCCCGCGGGGTTCAGCGACACGTGGACCCTGCGCGCGGGCGGGGAGTGGCGTCCCGCGGGAGGCGTGGTCCTGCGCGGGGGGCTCGGGTACCGCCCGTCGCCCGTACCGGACCAGACCGGGCGGACGAATTACGTGGACAACGACATGGTCCTGATGGGGGTCGGGGCCGGGACGGCGTGGGACCTGGACGAGGGCGTGCTCGAGGTCCAGGCGTTCGCCCAGGTCCAGGTGGCGCGGGGGCGGACCACGGTCAAGGCGAGGCTTGCCGAGTATCCCGCCTGCGGGCCGGGGGTCACGACCCTGTGCGACGAGGTCCCGGACGACACGCGGGACCCGGTGACCGGGAAGGACCTCACCGGGGCCGCGGGGCTCCAGACCGGCAATCCGGGGTTCCCGGGGTTTGCGAGCGGGGGTATGGTCGCGGTCGGCGGGGTGGAGGTCCTGTGGCGGTATTGATGAAGAGAAGGGTTCTTGAGCGGAGGCGCCGGTGCCGGGCGGCGATGCGGGTCGCTGCCATGGCCCTGGTCGGATGCGGGCCTCCGCCGGCACCCGAGGGGCTGTTCCCGGGGATCCCGGCCGGCGGGGATCGGGAGGTCGTCCAGGCCGACCCGGGGCCGGGGGATGCGGGCGCGGGGGGCCTGGTCGCGGACGGGACGTGGGTCCTGTGGACCGAGACGGCGACCTGCGTGGCCACGATGGGGGTCGAGGTGGAGGGCCTGTCCGAGTCCCTCGCCATCGTGACGCTCGAAGACCTCGGCGGGGGGCTGGTGCGCCACGCCCTGCGCAACTGCCTGATCCGGCAGACGCCCGTCCTGGGCATCCTGACCGAGATCCCCGACGCCGTGGCCGAGGCGATCCCGGAGCGCGAGTACCTCGGGGTCCTCGAAGGCGGATGGGCCGGGGCCGCGTACCTGTCCCAGGAATCGGTCGAGATGTGGGGCCTCGCGCTCGCGGACCCGTGGGGAGAACCCCTGCCGGACTCGCCCGACGACCCGCGCGTGTGGGACATGGACGGGGACGGCCAGCCCGGGGTGACCCTGCCCGTGGGGCCGGGACTGTGCGACGTGTGGGTCGTGCAGCGGTCCTTCAGCCGGTGGAGCGGGCGGGTGGAGGGTCCCGGGCGCATCGCCGGGGGCGGGCAGGCGCGGGGCGAGGAGCGGGTCCTCGGGGCCACGAGCGGGTTCTGCCTGGCCGAGAACCACGTCCGCTACCTGGACGCCTGGCACCGTTTCGCCCTGATGCGGGCCGACGGCCGAGACGGGTCGCCGGACCTCGACCGGGATGGCGACGGCCGCGTGACCTGCGACGAGGTGCGCTCGTACGGCCTCGGCCCCTTCGGTCCCCGCCCACCCGACGACGCGCACTGCCATGCGGGGGACGGCGGACCAACGCGATAACTCTCCATCGTCCTTCCTGCGGACCCGATTTGAAACGAAGACGCATGATGAGCAATCCGCGCTGTAAGCGCGGATTGCGACCCGGCCGCAGCAGGGGCCCCGG
>JBBIPO010000052.1:0-20656 GCA_037442805.1 Deltaproteobacteria bacterium | reverse complement strand
GGGGCCCCTGCTGCGGGCGCGTCGCAATCCGCGCCTACAGCGCGGATTGCTCTTTTGATTGACGGGAAGCCTTTTGCTAGACTCTAGCCATGATGGACAACAAACGGCTGTCCAGGCGGGGAGGTCGGGAAGGGGCCGGCCGCGGGCGAGCCGGCCGCGAGTCACGAGGAGGACCGTGCATGACGCGCAAGACCTTCGTGGTAATCGGGTGGGCGCTGGCGGCCCTGGCCTGCGGCGGGGGGACGAAGAAGCCCTTTGACTGGGGACCCCCTGCGGATATTCAGGAGGTTGTGGAGGTCGCGGAGGTGGTGGACCCGGGACCACCGCCGCCGGACGTGCGGGACGTCGAGGTCCCGATGGCGGACGAGGGCGTGGCCAGTGAAGAGGTCGGCCCCACGGACCCGGGGCAAGAAGACGGGGTCGGCCCCGACGACGCGGGCGGCGAGGTCCCCACCGCCTGCAATACCGACGAGGACTGCAAGGATGTCGAGGTCGCGAACCCATGCGTGGTCATGGTCTGCGTTGCGAAGGAGTGCGTCCCGGCCGCGAAGGATTGCGACGACGGGTTCGATTGCACCGAGGACGGGTGCGACGAGGGGTGGGGCTGCTTCCACGTGTGGAAGGGCGGGGTCCAGTGCGTCGAGTGCGACGCGGACCAAGACTGCGCGGACAACGGCGATGCGTGCGACCAGAAGGCCTGCGTCCCCTGTCCCATCCCCCAGGCCCCGGTCCTGGACAAGTTCGAGTGCCCCGCCTCGGGCAAGGTGTGCTACCGCAAGGCGTGCCGGGACTGCGACGACCAGAATCCGTGCACGACGGATTCCTGCGACGCGGCGGGCCAGGTCCACCATGACCTGGTGGACTGCAAGGACTTCGACCCCTGCACCGCAGACGACTGCAACCCCGCGGACGGCACTTGTTTCCACGTCACCATCCCGGACTGCGCGCCGTGCGAGACTCACGCGGACTGCATGAAGCCCGAGGTGAATCCGGAACCGGCGTGCCTGCAAGGGTTCTGCGCGCCGGCGGCCGAGAGTGGCCTGTACCCGTGCGACGCCCGCGGCGGGTGCGCGATGGGGACGTGCGACCCCGAGACGGGGACGTGCGTGGTCAAGGTCTGCCGCTTCGCGCCGCTCGACTGCGAGGACGGCCAGTACTGCACCCTGGACCAGTGCGACCCGGCGGCCTTCGTCGAGGGGGCCGAGAACGGCTGCGTGCACGAGTGGATCTGCGCCGGGTGCACCACGCCGGCCGAGCCGTCCGAGGAGTGCGACGACGGCAATCCCTGCACGCTCGACGCGTGCGTGGCGGTCGGGGAGGCGTTCTTCTGCGGGCACGTACCGGACCCCTGCGACGACGGGGACCCCATGACGTGGGACGGGTGCGAGCCGGACTCGGGGTGCGTCCACACGCCGTTCGTCGTGGAGTGCCCGAACGGGGACCCGGACTGCAACGACCAAAACGTCTGCACCAGCGAGTACTGCGATGGGGCGACGGGGAAGTGCGTGTACGCCTCGAAGGACTGCGACGACCTGAACCCGTGCACCGCGGATTCGTGCTCGCCGATCGCGGGGTGCCAGCACGTGTGGCTTCAGGACTTGTGCACGACCGAGTGCCAGGACGACGCGATGTGCGAGGACCAGAAGGTCTGCACGGACGACCGGTGCGTGGCGAACCCGGCGGACGGGAAGAAGTATTGCCAGCACCTGCCGAAGGATTGCGAGGACGACGACCCGAACACGGTCTGTTACTGCGACGCGGCGAAGGGGTGCGTGTGCAAGCCGGTCAGCGAGGTCACGAAGTGCCCCAACGGGGTGCAGGATTGCCCGACCCCGGCGAACAAGTGCATGGAGCCGCGCTGCTCGCAAAACCAGTTGTGCTACGAGGTCCCGAAGGAATGCTACGACGGCAACGTCTGCACGTTGGACCAGTGCAATCCCGCGACCGGGGCGTGCGAGTTCCCACTCGACCCCCAGGCCCCGCCCGGATGCAAGCCGTGCCAGCAGAACGAGGACTGCCCGGCGCCGGACCCCTGCCAGACGGGGACGTGCGACAAGCAGACCCTGATCTGCCGGTACGACCCGGTGGACTGCGAGGACGGGGACCTCTGCACGAAGGATTGGTGCGACCCGACCATCGGGACCGGGGGTTGCAAGCACGAGACGCTCCCGGCGGACCCCTGGCCCGACCCGCGCGAGGGGTGCCAGCACTGCCCGACCGGCCTGCCCCAGGTGGACTGCAAGACCGAGAACAAGTGCTACTTCGCGAAGTCCTGCGACATGACGAAGGACCCGAAGGGCATCTGCGTTTTCGAGCCGATGGCGTGCTACGACGGGAATCCGTGCACGCAGGACCTCTGCAACCCGGTGACGGGGTGCTACTTCCCGCCGGACGCGTGCGACGACCAGAACTGCTGCACGACCGACTACTGCCACCCGACCAAGGGCTGCGTGCACGAGATGAAGTACTGCTCGGACGGGCTCGTGTGCACGACGGACCAGTGCAACCCCGCGACGTGCGAGTGCGAGTTCCTCCCGAAGTCGTGCGACGACCAGAACCCCTGCACGGATGACTATTGCAACCCGGTCAGCGGGCTGTGCACGCACGTGGACGCGTCGTGCGACGACGACAATCAGTGTACGAAGGACTACTGCGTGGACGGCGTGGGGTGCGGCCACGACTGGAGCCCGTGGTGCGGGTGCGAGAAGGATGCGGATTGCGACGACGCGAATCCCTGCACGACGGGGACGTGCGTGATCCCGGCGGGCGAGACGACGGGAACCTGCGAGTTCAAGGGCAAGGCCTGCGAGGACGCGGACCCCTGCACCGCGGATTACTGCAACTCCTCGACCGGGGAGTGCGAGCACTCGCGGCTCGATTGCGACGACGGGAACCCCTGCACCATTGACCAGTGCGACCCGGCCGGGGGTGGGACGTGCGTGCACTCCATCGCCTTCTGCGGGGACGGCGACAAGTGCACCATGGACCTGTGCGACCCGGCGTCGGGCTGCTACTACGTGCCGTGGCCAAACCCCGAGGCGGACTGCCCGAAGTGCACGTCCGACGCCCAGTGCCAGGACCTGGGCAACGAGTGCGTGACCGGGACGTGCAACCAGGCGACCGGGTACTGCGAGGCAACGCCGGGCGGGGTCTGCGACGATGGCAACCCCTGCACCGTGGACCAGTGCACCCCGGGGACCGGCGAGTGCGCTTACAAGCCCAAGGCGTGCAACGACAACAACCTCTGCACCCAGGACGCCTGCGACCCCGTGACCGGGGAATGCCTATACGTCCCGCGCGATTGCGACGACGGGAACCCGTGCACGCGGGACCTGTGCGATTCGACCACGGGCGGGTGCGTCCACGAACCCCTGCTCTGCGACGACCAGAACGCGTGCACCAAGGACGCCTGCAATCCGTTTACCGGCTTCTGCCAGTTCACGCCCGTCCCGTGCGACGACCAGAATCCCTGCACGAGGGACTTCTGCAACGTGAAGACCGGGCAGTGTGTGAACGAGGCGAAGGACTGCGACGACGGCAACCTCTGCACCCTCGATACGTGCGACCCGAAGTCCGGCCTCTGCCAGCACAAGGAGAAGACGTGCGACGACGGCAAGCCTTGTACGGTGGACGTTTGCCTGCCGGCCACGGGCGCGTGCTCGAACACGCCGAAGGCGTGCGACGACGGTGACCCCTGCACGACCGACTCGTGCAACCCCTCGACGGGTCTGTGCGAGTTCACCCCCGTGGACTGCAAGGACACGAACGCCTGCACGGTGGATTCTTGCGACCCGGAGACGGGCGTGTGCAAGCACGATCCCATCGGGACCTGCGCGGACGGCGACCAGTGCACCTACGATGAATGCAATCCGACGCAGGGGTGCGTCCACACGGACATCTCGGGTCAGTGCGCGAGCACCGACCCCTGCATCCAGGCGGTGTGCGAGCCGGAGCGGGGGTGCGTGAAAAAGTGGGTCTGCGAGTGCACCGGGCCGGAGCAGTGCAACGACGGCAACCACTGCACGGTGGACCTGTGCGGGAACGACCACAAGTGCCAGTACCTGCCGTACGATTGCAACGACGACAATCCCTGCACGCACGACCTGTGCGAGGGGGCGACCGGGGCCTGCCGGTGGGTGCCCGTGGACTGCGACGACCAGGACCCCTGCACCACGGATTCCTGCGACGCGGTCACGGGGCTGTGCGTGCACCAGCCGAGGTCCTGTGACGACGGGAACCTCTGCACGGACGACCTGTGCGACCCGTGGATCGGGGCGTGTCGGCATATCGAGAAGTCGTGCGACGACCAGAACCCCTGCACCAAGGACTCGTGCAACCCGACGTTCGGGTGCGGGCACGCGGCCGTGGCGTGCAACGACGGGAACCCCTGCACGGTGGACACGTGCGACCCGATCTCGGGGGCCTGCCTGTACTCGCCCGTGACGTGCGACGACAAGAACCCGTGCACGAACGACTTCTGCAACCCGGCGAACGGGGCGTGCCAGCACCAGCCGAGGGACTGCGACGACGGGAACAAGTGCACGACGGACGCCTGCAACCAGGCCACGGGCCAGTGCGGCGTGATCGGGGTCACGGACTGCAACGACGGCAACCCCTGCACCGAGGACCAGTGCGAGCCCCTGACCGGCCTGTGCCTGCACACACCGAAGTCGTGCGACGACCACAATCCCTGCACGCTCGACCGGTGCGACGCGGCGACGGGTGGGTGCGTGTACGCGCCGGTGACCTGCAACGACGGCAACCCCTGCACGAACGACTATTGCTCGCCGTCCCAGGGCGGGTGCGTGCACGACACGCGCTCGTGCGACGACTCGAACCCCTGCACGCAGGACGTCTGCGACCCGGCCGTGGGGTGCCAGAACATCCCGACCGGGGGCGGGGGGTGCCCGTCGTGCACCTCCAACAAGGACTGCGACGACCACAACCCGTGCACCGCGGACTCGTGCAGCGGCGGGAAGTGCCAGTACGTCAAGACCCAATGCAACGACAACAACCCGTGCACGGTGGACTCGTGCAACGCCTTCACGGGGCAATGCCAGTTCACGCCGAAATTGTGCGATGACAACAACTTCTGCACCATTGATTCGTGCGACAAGACGACCGGGGCGTGCGTGAACACGCCGGTGACGTGCAACGACGGGAACGCGTGTACGACCGACTCGTGCGACGCGGCGACCGGGGTCTGCCTGTACCGGGCAAGGACGGACTGCGCGGACACGGACCCCTGCACCCTGGACGGGTGCGAGCCCGCGAGCGGCTGCACGCACAGGCCCTTGGACTGCGACGACTTCAACCTCTGCACGTCGGACTCGTGCAATCCGCTGACCGGCAAGTGCGAGAACATCCCCGTGGTTTGCAAAGACGCCGATCCCTGCACCGAGGACACGTGCAACCCGGCGAACGGCCAGTGCCAGTACAAGCCACGGAACTGCGACGACGGGGACGCCTGCACCCTGGACCAGTGCAACCCGGTGACCGGGGCGTGCGAGTACTTCGCGAAGACGTGCGACGACGGGGACAAGTGCACGGTCAACCTGTGCAACCCGGGCACGGGGGAGTGCCTCTTCGTGCCGGTGCGATGCGACGACGGAAACGCGTGCAGCACCGACTACTGCGACGCGAACACCGGCCAGTGCGTGCACCAGTTCAAGGACTGTGGGGACAACGACCCCTGCACGCTGGACCTCTGCGACCCGGCCACGGCGGACTGCTACCATGCGCCGGTAGATTGTTCCGATTCAGACCTCTGCACCATTGACTATTGCGACGCGCTGACCGGCCAGTGCAGGCACGAACCGGTCGTGTGCGCGGACGACGGCAACCCCTGCACCCTGGACCGGTGCGGCCTGGCCACGGGGGTGTGCGAGCATCCGCCCAAGGACTGCAAGGATGCGGACATCTGCACGGACGACTTCTGCGACCAGGGGACGGGTGTGTGCCTGCACGAGCCCGCGGACTGCGACGATGGGGTGCCGTGCACGGTGGATTCCTGCGATCCGACCCTCGGGTGCGTCTATGCGGCCAAGGACTGCTCGGACGGCCAGAAGTGCACGCACGACGTCTGCAACCCCCTGACCGGGGAGTGCTCGAACCCACCCAAGGAGTGCCAGGACGGCAACCCCTGCACGCTCGATTCGTGCGACCCGGACACGGGCGCGTGCGTGTTCGCGCCCCAGTCGTGCGACGACCAGAACGCGTGCACGATCGACTACTGCGAGCCCGGGACGGGGCAGTGCGTGAACCAGCCCAAGGTCTGCGAGGACTTCGATCTGTGCACCACGGACTCCTGCGACCCGGCGACGGGGGCGTGCCAGTACGCGCCGAAGGAATGCCCGGGCGACCCGGACGACCCCTGCCGGGTCGGGGTGTGCGATTCGCTCGATGGTTCCTGTTCCATCCAAGACAAGGACTGCGACGACCAGAACTTCTGCACTGCGGACTCGTGCAACGGGCAGACGGGCGAGTGCGAGCACGTCATCCTGGACCCGGGCCAGTGCCTGCCGTGCCCGAACGGCCCCTCCGACTGCGACGACGAGGATGCCTGCACCGAGGACCTGTGCCTGCCCGCGGAGTTGAGCGGCGGGGGGGTCCAGTACATCTGTTTTTGGCCGGTCCTCGTGTGCGACGACCACTCGCCGTGCACGGTCGGGGACCGCTGCGACCCGGGCGTGGGGTGCGTGTTCCCGCCCAAGGACTGCTCGGACGACAACGCCTGCACCCTGGACCTGTGCGACGAGGGGTCGGGGAACTGCTACAACCCGCCGATCGAGTGCGACGACCACAACCCGTGCACCGACGATTCCTGCGACCCGTCCGTGGGGTGCCGGTTCGTGCAGCGGTGCCACGACGACGACCCGTGCACGGAGGACGGGTGCGACGCCCAGACAGGCGAGTGCCTCTTCCCGCCCAGGGTCTGCGACGACCACGACCGCTGCACCCAGAACGACCGGTGCGACCCGCAAAGCGGCGAGTGCGTGTACGACCCGGTGGTCTGTCCGGACGACGGGGACCCCTGCACGCTCGAGGCCTGCAACGGGGCCACGGGGCAGTGCGGCGTGTCACCGAAGTGCGAGGACTTCAACCCGTGTACCACCGATACGTGCGACTCGCAGACCGGGGCGTGTCTCTACACCGACGTGGACTGCTCGGACGGGCTCAAGTGCACGGAAGACGTCTGCAACCCGGCGACGGGGGCGTGCGTGCACGAGGCGATCACCTGCGACGACGGCAATCCCTGCACCACCGACCTCTGCAACGCGGCGACCGGGGCCTGCCAGTACGTGCCGCGCTCGTGCGACGACGGGGACCAGTGCACGGACGACTCCTGCAACTCGTCCACCGGGGAATGCGAGTACCGGCCGACGAACTGCGATGACGCCAACGGGTGCACGGTGGACGAGTGCCATTCGCTCGTTGGATGCATTCACACCGATGTTCCGAATTGCGAGGTTTGCACCCCGGCCACGGCCGAGACCGACTGCACGAAGGGGACCAAGTGCCAGCGGAAACTCTGCGTGGACGGGGCCTGCCAGTACCCGGACAAGTCGTGCGACGACCAGAACCCCTGCACGGATGACTCGTGCGACCACGGGACGGGCGAGTGCGTGTACGCGGCGCACTGCGTGGACGGCGACCCCTGCACCGTGGACCTGTGCAACCCTGCGACGGGGGCCTGCGAGTACCCGCCGCTCGACTGCGACGACCACAACCAGTGCACGAACGACTCGTGCCATCCGCTGACCGGGACCTGCATCCACGAGGTGAAGGATTGCAACGACTTCTTCAAGTGCACGGACGACTGGTGCGACCAGGGGATGGGGTGCATGAATGTCCCGAAAGCGTGCGACGACGGGAACTCTTGCACCGTGGATTCCTGCCTCGAGGCGACCGGGCAGTGCGTCTCGACCCAGAAAGATTGCGACGATGACAATGCCTGTTCGATTGATTCGTGCAACCCGGAGAATCCGGGCGGGTGCGAGCACCAGTGGATTGATTGCGATGACGACAATCTCTGCACAACGGATTCGTGCAATCCGGCCGTTGGCTGCGTGAACGAACCCAGGAGCTGCGACGACGGAAACCCCTGCACGACCGACACCTGCGACCCGCAGACCGGAGTGTGCCAGTCGGTCTCTAGGACGTGCGATGACGGCAATGCCTGTACCGTGGACTACTGCGACTACGCGACCGGGGACTGCCAGAACATCCCGGTCAACTGCGCCGACAACAACCCCTGCACCACGGACTCGTGCAACACCCAGACCGGCGAGTGCGTGTATGTCTGGGACAACCCGGCGTGCGAGCCCTGCGATCCCCAGTTGCCCCCGAGCGACCCCCAGTGCGATGACGGCGACCCGTGCACCGGGGACTACTGCGATCCGGACCACTCGGTGTGCGTCAACTCCCCGGTCCAGTGCGTGGACCCCCAGAACCCGTGCCTGATCGGGCAGTGCCAGGGGGTCTCGGCCCCGCCGGGCGAGCCCCAGTACGAATGCATCAACTTTGCCGAGCGGACCTGCCCCGAGGACGGCAATCTCTGCACGACCGAGGCCTGCGACCCGCAGACTGGGGGCTGCGTCTCCTCGCCCACCGAGTGCGACGATGGGGACATCTGTACCGTGGATGCCTGCTTCCCCTCGACGGGATGCCGTCACGACCCATTGTGCCAACCGCCCCTGTGGGACCCCAAGTGCACGCTCGCCACGTGCGACTCGCAGACCGGGGCGTGCGATTACGTCCCGAAGGATTGCTCGGACGGGGTCGAGTGCACGACCGATTCGTGCGACCCGGAAACCGGGGCCTGCCTCCACGACGCAAGCGCCTGCCCGGCCTGCCAGACCGACGCCGATTGCCGGGAGGACCCGGACGACCTGTGCACGGTGGACTGGTGCCATCCGTCCCTGAAGGTCTGCTTCCGCCAGCCCAAGGACTGCGCGGATGACGACCTGTGCACGGACGAGCGGTGCGACGCGGCCACGGGCGAGTGCGTGTACCCGCTCCGGGACTGCCACGACCCGGACCCCTGCACGGACGACTCGTGCGACCCGGAGACCGGGGAGTGCCAGAATGTGCCTGGCAAGGGCGACATCAACGAGCAGACGGGCCTGCCGGAGTGCGAGGACCTGAACCCGTGCACGCAAGACCTCTGTGTGTTCACGCCGCCCGACACGCTCGCGTGCCAGCACCCGCCCGTGGACTGCGACGATGGCGAATCCTGCACCCTCGACTCGTGCGATGTTCAGGCCGGTGGCTGTGTCCACACGCGGAACCCGGCGTGTCCGACCTGCACGACGGACGAGGACTGCGCCACGGGCAACGCCTGCCAGGTCGGGACGTGCAAGACCGTGTCCGGGGTGAAGTTCTGCGTGACGACACCGCTCGATTGCGACGACGACAATCTGTGTACAAATGACTCGTGCGACCCGGCCGAGGGATGCGACCACGAGTACAAGTGCCCCGGGTCGGACGCCTGTCACTTCTATCCGTGCGACCCGGCGATTGGGGTGTGCGGCGGCACGGAGCAGGAGATCGTTTGCGACGATGACGAACCCTGCACGGACGGGACCTGCATCGTCGCGTCCGGCGGGTGCGTGTATTCGCGCAACGCGCAGTGCCAGGCCTGCGAGAACGACGCCCAGTGCGATGACTCGAACGCCTGCACGACCGACTCGTGCGCCACGGTGAACGGCGTCCAGTTCTGCCGCCATGTCCCGAAGGATTGCACCGACGGGGATGCCTGCACCGTGGATTCGTGCGACCCGCAGACGGGCGAATGCGCTTATACGGTCGCGCCGGCCTGCGAGCCCTGCACGGTGGACGGGGACTGCGCGACCGCGGAGCCCTGCGAGGTGGCCTCTTGCGTGGGTCCGGAAGGGGCGACCTACTGCCGGTACATGCCGCAGTCGTGCGACGACGGGAATGCGTGCACCGTGGACTCCTGCAACGAGGCGACGGGCGAGTGCGAGTTCGTCCCGGACTGCCCGGACGACGGGGACCTGTGCACCATCGAGTACTGCGATGCCGTCACGCAGGCGTGCGCGAGCCGGCCGAGGGACTGCGACGACGCGAACTTCTGCACCGTGGACGCTTGCAACCAGGGGACGGGCCTGTGCGAACACGAGGCCATTCCAGGCTGCTGCCGGACGGACGTGGACTGCGACGACGCGAACGCGTGCACGATCGACTCGTGCGACCCCGGTTCGCGCCAGTGCCAGCACTGGAACCTGGTCTGCAACGACTACAACGTCTGCACGACCGATTCCTGCGACCCCGGTTCGGGGGAGTGCGTGTTCACGCCCATCGCAGACTGCTGCCGGCAGCCCGCCGACTGCGACGACCAGAATCCCTGCACCGACGACGTCTGCAACTTCCAGACGAACCGGTGCACGCACGAGCCGATCGAATGCACGGACCTGAATCCCTGCACGGCGGATACCTGCGACCCGCAATCGGGTGGATGCGTGTTCACGCCGATTGAGCCGCCCCCGCCCGGATGCGAGTGAGGCCCGCGCCGGTCTCGCGATTGACGCCCGCGCCGTTCCTGTCCTATAACCGCCCTGCACCCGGGACCATGGCACCGGGCGATCCACGGGAGGCGCTCCATGAACCGCGAAATGATCGTGTTTTCGGGCACGTCCCATCCAGGTCTGGCCGCTGCCATCGCCGAGCGGCTGGGTAGTCGCCTGGGTCGAAGTCGAGTCATCAAGTTTTCCAACGAGAACCTGATGGTCCGCATCGAGGACAACGTGCGCGAGAAGGACGTCTTCGTGATCCAGACCTCCTCGACCCCGGTCAACGAGAGGCTGGTGGAACTCCTGATCTTCCTGGATGCGTTGCGATACGCGAGCGCGACGCGTGTGACCGCGGTCCTCCCGTATTTTCCGTACTGCCGCTCGGACAAGAAGGACGAACCACGCATCTCCATCGCGGCCCGATTGATGGCCGACCTGATCCAGGCGGCCGGGGCGGACCGGGTCCTGACCATGGACCTCCACTCTCCCCAGATCCAGGGCTTCTTCCGGATCCCCGTGGACCAGTTGCTTGCGGCTCCGGTGTTTTTCGACTATTTCAACGAAGTGCTTTTCAAGGAGGAGTCCAAGGAAGACTTCGTCCTGGTGATGGGAGACCACGGGGCGGCCAAGCAATTCTCGTATTACTTCGACGAGTTGCGGTTGCCGGTCGCCATCATGGACAAGTTCCGGCCAGACCACACCGAGAAACCGGTCATCCGCCAGGTCATCGGCGAGGTGTGGGGCAAGGCGGCGCTGATCATTGACGACGAGATCGCGAGCGGGGGGACCCTGGTCGAGGCCGCCAAGTTCCTCCAGAAGGCCGGGGCCAAGCGCATCCTGGCCGCGGCGGTGCACCCGATCCTGTCCGGTCGAGCAGTCGAGGACCTCGTGGCCTCGCCGATCGAGCGCATCATCGTGGGCGACACGGTTCCGGTGCGGCACAAGGTCAAGGACCACGCGGACCGCTTCGTCCTCCTGGACCTGTCCCCGCTGTTCGCGCGGGCGATCCAGTGCATCCACAACGGCGACTCGCTGTCCGACCTCTTCCCGCCGTCGGTAAAGAGGCGCGCGTGAGCCCCGGCCGGGGACCCAGATGACCCCCAACGCCATCCTCGTTCGATACGCCGAGGTCTTCTTGAAGGGGGGGCGGCGCGGCTTCTTCTTGCGGCGGCTGAAGGAGGCGCTGGCGCTCCAGGTGTCCAGGGCTGGCCCCTACAAGGTCCGAGAGGTCCACGGGTTCCTGCTCGTCGTCGCCGGAGGGACCCGGGGGGAGGAATGGGTGGATTTCGAGCCCAGCGAGGACCTGTTCGCGGCGGTGGAGAGGACGTTCGGCGTGGTGGGGTATGCCCCGTGCCGGGTGGTCCCCCGGGAGGTCTCGGTCCTCGAGCGCGAGGTCGCGTGCATTGCGGACGAGGACGTGGCGGGCGCGGCCTCGTTCAAGGTCGAGTCCTCGCGCTCCGACAAGGACTTCCCGCTCGACTCGATGGAGATGAACCGCCGGCTCGGGGCCGTGATCGCCGGGCGGACAGGGGTGCCGGTCCGCCTGCGGGAGCCCGCGGTCACGGTCCATTGCCACATCCTGGCGCGGCACGCGGTCCTGTCGCTCGTGAACCGCAAGGGGCCGGGGGGGCTCCCTGTCGGGTCGTCCGGCCGGGTCCTGTTGCTGTTGTCGGGGGGCATTGATTCGCCGGTGGCGGGGTGGCTCGCGATGCGCCGGGGGTGCGAGGTGGACGCGGTCCACTTCGAGGCCGTCCCTTACACCACCCCACAGGCGCGGGGCAAGGCCGAGGACCTGGCCCGCGTCCTCGCGCGCCACGAGCGCTCGCTGCGCCTGCACGTGGTTCCGTTCGGGGCGATCCAGGCGATCCTGCGCGACGCGGCGCCGGGGCCGCTCCTGGTGGTGCTGTATCGCCGGATGATGCTGCGGATCGCGACGCGGATCGCGCTCGACAGCGGGTCCCAGGCCCTGGTGACCGGGGACAACCTGGGCCAGGTCGCGAGCCAGACCCTGCCGAACCTGTGCGTGATCGAGGCCGCGGCGGGCCTGCCCGTTCTGCGACCGCTCCTGACCTACGACAAGATGGAGACGGTGGCGCTGGCGCGGCGCATCGGGACGTACGAGATCTCGACTCGGCCCTACGAGGACTGCTGCTCGCTCTTCGTGCCGGCGCACCCGGAGACCGCGGCGGACCCGGCCCGGGTCGAGGCGGTGGAGGCACGGCTCGACGTTCAGGCGATGGTCGCACGGGCCGTGGCCGCCATGGAAGGCCTGACCATCGAGCCGTAGCACGAGTTCTAGGGGGAGATCCGGACGGGCTTGTTCAGGACCTGCTCGGGACGGGCGCCCTTGACCTTGGCGCGGCAGCGCGTGGCGGACACAGATTCCACCTGGAAGGAAAAGCCCGCGACGCTCCCGGAGGCCCCGGACCGGACCCCGTGGCTCGACCCCCGGTTGATCAGGATCTCGATGGCCCCACCCTTCTCGGTCGTGGACAGGACCGTTCCCATGATGGTGCCGCCCCCGCCCTCGCACTGCTTCGTCGCGGGGTTGTAAGTTTCGCCGGCGCCGCAGCGCGGGGTCTCCCGGGACGGCGGCGGGGTGGGGACCTTTGGACCTCCCCGAGCCTCGCGCACGCAGGTCCGGGTGTCCTCGTCGCAGCGCCACCCTCGGCGGCATCCACCCGGGCACGCCTCCTCGCACTGGCCCGCCACGCACACGGACCCCGGCCCGCAGGCCGGGTCGCAGACATCCGGGCGGACACATGCGCCTTGCCGGCACACGGTCCCTGCCTGGCAGCATAGACCAGTCGGGCGACAGCAAACCGTGCCGGCCGGACACGCCGCGCACGGGTCGAGGGGCTCGACCTTGGTCTCGACCATGTAGGCGGTGGACCCCTCCGTGGCCACGACCTGGAAGAAGTAGTCCTTGTCCTTCTGGGCCGTGAAGACGAACGAGTAGTCGCGTCGCTCCGGGACGATGGGCTGGCGCTGGACCACGTTTGCGTTGAAATCGAAGAGCGTGATCTCGCCACTGACCCCGTGGGGCTTGTACAGCTCCCCGAACGCGAACGTCACGGTGGCGCGCACGTCCTGGAAATACGAGAAGTCCTTCCAGTCCTCGCGGTCGCACCGGGACTCGATGACGTCCTTGACCAGCACCCCAGGCGAGATGCGCAGGGCCTTCGGCTGCTGGTTGTCCGTGTCGAGGGGACACTTCGTGCCGCACCCCGAGGACGCTGCCACCCACCATGTCACGCTCGCAAACCACGCCCACCTGGCGGCGATGCATCGCGCGCTGTGTCGGTGCTTCATGTGGTTGCCTCCTTGTGGTCGCTGGTCTTCTTGTGGGCCAGGGCCGCGCCGATGAAGCCCGCGAAGATGGGATGCGGTGCCCTGGGCCGCGACTTGTACTCCGGATGAAACTGACAGGCCAGGAAGAAGGGGTGCGCCGGGAGCTCGATGACTTCGACCAGGCCACGACGGCCGTCGGGCAAGGGGTCGTTGTCCGCGGCCCAGTCGCCCACGTGCACCCCGGACACGACCAGACCCGCCTCCAGGAGGTGCAGGACGTAGCGATTGTTGACCTCGTATCGGTGGCGGTGGCGCTCCGAGATCCGCGTCGCGCCATAGAGGGCCGAGACCATGCTTCCCGGCGCCAGTTCCGCGGCGAAGGCCCCGAGGCGCATGGTCGCCCCCTTGGCCTGGACGCCCCGCTGGCCGGGGAGCAGGTCAATCACGGGGTGGGGAGTGGCCTCATCGAACTCCGTGGAATTGGCACCCGGAAGGCCGCAGACATTGCGGGCGCATTCGATGACGGCCAGTTGCAGGCCGAGGCAGATGCCGAGAAAGGGAATGCGGTTCTCGCGCGCGTGGCGGATCGCGCGGATCTTGCCCTCGACGCCCCGCGCGCCGAAGCCCCCGGGGACCAGCACCCCGTCGGCCCCGGCCAGGAAGGCGCCTGCGTCCTCGGTCTTCTCGAGGTCCTCGGCCTCGATGAAGTTCAGCAGGACCTTGCACCCGTTCGCGATCCCCCCATGCAGGAGGGCCTCGTTCAGGCTCTTGTACGACTCCACGAGGTCCACGTACTTGCCCACGACCGCGATGTGGACCGCGGGGTCCGTCACCTTCAGGGCCTCGACGATGCGCCGCCAGTCGTCCAGGCGGGTGTCGCGGGCCCAGATGCCCAGGAGGTCCGTGATGCGCGCGTCGAGCCCCTCCTCGTGGAAGGCGAGGGGGATCTGATAGACCGAGGGGGCGTCCACCGCGCTGATCACGGCCTCGGGCGGGACGTTGCAGAACAGCGAGATCTTGCGCTTGACCTCCGGGGGCATGGGTCGCTCGGACCGGCAGACGATGATGTCGGGCTGGATGCCGATCTGGCGCAGGGCCATGGCGCTGTGCTGGGTCGGTTTGGTCTTCAGCTCTCCCGCGGTCCGGATGTAGGGGACGTAGGTCACGTGCACAAACACCGCGTTGTCGCGCCCCACGTCGAGGCGCATCTGCCGGATGGCCTCGAGGAACGGAAGACCCTCGATGTCCCCGACCGTCCCCCCCACCTCGACGATGCACAGGTCCGCCCCGTCCGCGGCCTGGAGCACGCGGGACTTGATCTCGTTCGTGATGTGGGGGATGACCTGCACGGTCCCGCCGAGGTAGTCCCCGCGCCGCTCGCGCGAGATCACGGCCTCGTACACCTGGCCGGAGGTCACGTTGTTGCGCCGGGACATCGGGGTGGAGGTGAATCGCTCGTAGTGCCCGAGGTCGAGGTCGGTCTCGGCCCCGTCGTCCGTCACGAAGACCTCCCCGTGCTGGAAGGGGTTCATCGTCCCTGGGTCCACGTTCAGGTAGGGGTCCAGTTTCACGAGGGTTACCTTGAGTCCCCGGGCCTCCATGATGGCCGCGATGGACGCGGCGCTGATCCCCTTCCCGATGGACGAGACGACGCCCCCGGTCACGAAAATGAACTTCGTATGCCGCCGTTTCGGGCTCATGGTCCTCCGGGTAGTTCGCTGGTTGGCCGATTTCTTGAGCCGGCCAGCGTAGTCTAGGCGCCGCCTCGGGGCGATGTCAAACGGTTTTCGCGCGGGGACGCCAGGCCGCGGAAGACTTCCGGTCCGGGCGGGCCGGTCACACCTCGACACCCAGGACCTGCCGGACCAGGAAACCGATCCCGAACGAGACGGCGGCGACGCCGAGGCTGATCGCCGCCATCTCGACGGCCGACCGACGGAAGGGGCGGTTGCGGGCCACGGACAGGTAGAAGGTGAAGCCGACCACGAGGCCCAGGGCCAGAAGGAGCGTGCAGCCGAGCGCGCGGAGCGGACTGGCGAGGACCAGATAGGGCGCGATCAGGACGGCCACGGCCACGACGTATGCCGCGCCCGTGTAGAGGGCGGACTTGCGCGGATCCCGGCCTCCGCCTTCCTCGGCCTTCTGCGACAGGTACTCGGACGCGGCCATGCTCAGGGCCGCGGACACGCCCGTGATGAGGCCGGCCATGGCAATGAGCCGCCCGTCCTGGAGCGCGAGGGTCAGCCCTGCCAGCACCCCGGTCAACTCGACCAGGGCGTCATTGAGCCCGAGGACGACCGACGAGGCGTACCGGAGGCGTTCCTCCTCAATCAGGTCCAGGAGGGCCTGCTCGTGCCGGTCCTCGTCCTCGGCCAGGCGCGCGAGGTCCGGGATGCGCGCGGCGGCGGCCCGGTAACCGCGCTCGGCGAGGGTCTCTCCGCGCTCCATCAGACGCAGGGCGAACGTCAGGCCGAGCAGTCGCGCAAGGCCCGTATAGAACCAGACCTGCCAGCGCCGGGGGCGGGGATTCGCGCCGGTGTGGCGGGCCAGGAGGTCCGCGTGCTCGCGCTCGTCCGCGGCGATGCGAGCGAGAATCTCGGCGTTTGGACCACGGCCCGCCGCCCTCGCGAGCCGCAGGTAGATGGCGTGCTCGGTCACTTCGTTTTCTTGGGTCTCGCACAGGGCCCGCGTCAGCGCCGCGTCGTCCGTTTCCGACTCCGGCGCTCTTGTGCGATTCACTCCCGGCGTTCCCGACACTGTCCTTTCCTCCTCGTGCGAGTTCACCGACATCACCCCGCCTGCCACAGGCGCACCCGGAAACAGGCCCCGCGGCCCTCGCGCGCCCGGTCCACCGAGATGTCACCACCGTAGACCTCGACGATCTGGGCGCAGATGGGCAGCCCCAACCCGGTCCCTTCGCCCGGGGCCTTGGTCGTGTAGAACGGGTCAAAGACACGCTCGCGTTCGCTCGGGGGGATACCGGTGCCCTCGTCCTCGACCTCGAGGAAGACCTCGCGTTCGTGGCGCCAGGCGCGCACCGTGACCCGGCCGCGCCCCTTCATCGCGTCCGCCGCGTTCAGCAGGAGGTTGACGAGGACCTGCTGGAGTTGCGAGGCCCGGATCTCGGCCCACAAGGGTCCCTCGTCCAGGTCCATCCGGACCTCGACCTCCTTGAACCGTTTCTGGGGGCGCAGGAGTTGCACCGTGGCCTGAAGGACCTCGCGCACGTCTGCGCGGGCCTGCTCGTCCCGGACCGGCCTCGCGAACTGCAACAGGTCGCGGATGATGGCGTCCACCCGGCCCGCGGCCTCCCGGATCTGGGCCGCGAACTGGCGCGACTCCTCGGCGCGCACGGCCCCGTCCTTCAGGAGGTCCGCGAGTCCCAGAATGATCCCGATGGGGTTGCCGATCTCGTGCGCGATCCCCGCGGCCAGTTGCCCGACCGACGCTAATTTTTCGGCCCGCAGGAGCGTGGCCTGGGTCCCTTTCAGGTCCTCGCGCATTCGGCGGACCTCCACGGCCAGGCGATCCGCCTTGCGATTCGCCTCCCGTTCGGCCCGGACCAGGGCCTCGATGTGCTCCTGCAGACGGGCGATGTCGCCGTCCGGGGCGGTCGAGTCCGATCCAGTCGTGCGCCGCGCCGCGGCGACCGCCAGGGTCACGGGGCGGACCAGAAGTAGGTACGCCACGGCGTATGCCCCCGCGCCCGCGACCACAAAGGACAGAACCACGGACCACAGCCACAGGAACCACACGGGCGCGCTGTCAGAGGCCGCGTCCCGGGCGGGAGTCACGGCCAACAGCGCCCGCTCGCCGCCGGGAGCCCGAAGACGCGCCAGGGCTACGAGCGTCCCGTCGCGGACGACCAGTTGCTCGCCCTCGACCAGGGCCGCAAGGGCCTCTTCGCGAGGGACCCCGGCGACCTCGCAGGCACGCTCGAATCCTGGGGTTCCCGGCTCGCCGCGCACGAGCGTGACCTTGTGGCCTGAAAGTCGCCGAGCCAGGTCCCGCGCCCACCAATCCCAGGCCTCCGGATTGGTCGGCGCGGCCGCGGCCGCGACTCGAGCGGTCTCGATGGCGCCCCGTCCCGACCGGTACTCGATGTTCGACAGGACCAGGGGCCGGAACACCCCCAGGAGCGACGTCGCCGCGAGCAGCCCCCCGGTTGCGAGGACCGCAACGACCCTCGCGCGCACGCCAAATCGCAGTTTCATGCGGGTCCCAGCGCGGTCTCCCCGTCCTCGACGTCCCGGGGCAGGTCGTCGGGTCCGAGTCCGTCGCCCACCAGGGCGTTGGCTCCGATGACCCGCCCCGGGGGGATGCGGGTCTTCTTGCCCACCACCGCGAGCCCGCCCCGGAGGTGCGTGGGGAAACGGGCGTTGCACCCGTCCCGCGCGTCCTGGCGTCCGACCCGCGCCCCCTCGCCGACCTCCACGTCCTTGTCCAGGATCGCCCGGGCCACCACGGCCCCCCGCCGGATGCGGGCGTCGTGCATCACGACGCTCCCCACGACGCGGGCCCCGGCCTCGACGACCACCCCGGGGGACAGGACGCTGTCGAGGACCACCCCCGCGATCCGGCATCCGCGCGAGACGAGCGAGCGCGCCACGCGGGCTCCACGCTCGATGCGGGCCGGTGGATGGTACACCTGGCCCCGCCCCTCCTGGTTGGTGCGCACCCGCCACGTGCGCAGGTCGAGGCCGCTTTGGGGGTCCAGGGTGTCCAGGTTGGCTTCCCAGTACGAATTCAAGGTCCCCACATCGCGCCAGTACCCGTGGAAGCGGTGGGCGAAGACCCCGCGATCCACCATGTCCGGAATCACGTGCGCCCCGAAATCGTGGCGACCCTGCGGACAGTGGCGCATCAGTTCCTCGACGAGGGCCGCGTACCGGAAGACGTAAACCCCCATGTTCGCGAGGTTGCTCACGCGCTCGGGGGATTTCTCGACGAAGCGAATGACCCGCCCCTGGCTCCCGGTCACCACGACGCCGAAGCGCGCGGTCTCCTCCCAGGGGACCTCCATGGTCGCGAGGGTCAGGTCGGCGCGGGCCTCGATGTGCCGGGC
Source organism: Deltaproteobacteria bacterium (assembly GCA_037442805.1). Lineage (GTDB taxonomy): Bacteria > Myxococcota_A > UBA9042 > DTJE01 > DTJE01 > DYKK01. The sequence continues at coordinate 1,768 of JBBIPO010000052.1, read as the reverse complement.
GATCAGGGGGCGGTAGTCCATGGAATAGACGTGGTCCCCGGACAGGATCAGGACGTGCTCCGGATGCAGCCGGTCCAGGAACGGGAGGTTCTGGAAGACCGCGTCCGCCGTGCCGCGATACCAATCGGACTGGACGCGTCCGAGTTGCGGCGGCAACAGGACCAGGCTCGACCGTGGGCCCGACAGGTCCCACGATTCGCCATCGCCCAGGTGTTCCATCAGGGAGGTGGGCCGGTACTGTGTCAGGACCCCGACCCGCCGGATGCCGGAATACATAATGTTGGTCATCGAAAAATCGATGATCCGATACGCCCCGGCGAACGGGACCGCGGGCTTGGCCCGCCGCGCCGCGATCAGATTCAGGCGAGTCCCGCGGCCGCCCGCGAGGACCATCGCGACCACCCGGTCCATCATCCCGATCCCTCCCGGTCCGGGCGGATCGCGTGCCCCGCCGGGACGCGCTCCCCCTTGCCGAGTGCCGCAAGGCCCGACCCGCCCTCCACGCGGGCCTCCTCGCCGATCTCGACGTCCTTGTCGAGCACGGCGCGCTCCACGCAGGCCCCCCGCCCGATGATGCACCCGTGAAGGAGAACCGACTGGCGGACCACCGCACCCTGCTCCACGCGGACAAAGGGGAACAGGACGCTGTCCTCGACGCGGCCCGCGACCAGGCATCCCGGGGCCACGAAGGCGCGGCGCACGCGCGCCTGGGACGCGAAGAAGGCAGGGGGGGCTTCGGCGAGCCCTTGCTGCTCCAGATTGGTCCGCACGCGATCCATCGGAACCCCGGTTCCGCGAGGGGACAGGAGGCGCATGTGCAGGTCATACCAGGCCTGAAGCGGGCGCGCGTACTCCCATCCGCCCCGGTGCACGAACCCGAACACGCGATCCTCCGCGACCATGCGGGGGATGACTTCATCGTACAGGTGGAACGTGCGACCGGTGGCGGCGTTCTCGCGCAGGCGGGCGACCAGGGCCTCGGTGCGGAAGACGTAGATGGTCAGGGACACGAGGTCACTCGGGGGGTCCGCGGGCTTCTCGCGGTAGTCGGTCACGCGGCCCTCCGGACCCAGGACGCCCACCCCGAAGCGGCTTGGGCAGCCGGGGTCCATGCGCTTGAAGACCAGGGTCAGGTCGGCCCTACGACGGCGGTGCAGGTCCAGGACGGGGCCGTAGTTCATGCGATAGACGTGATCGCCCGCGAGGACCAGGACGTCCCGTGGGGCGTGGCGTTCGATGAAATGGAGGTTCTGAAAGACCGCGTCCGCCGTGCCCCGGTACCAGTCGTGGGCCCCGCTCCCCTCGTACGGGGGTAGAAACGACAGCTCTCGAGTGCGACCATTGTAATCCCACGGCCTCCCGATGCCCACGTGGTCCATCAAGGACTGGGGACGGAACTGGCAGAGGATCCCGACCTTCTCGACGCCCGACTCGGACAGGTTGGTCAATGCGAAGTCAATGATGCGGTACATCCCTCCGAGGGGGACCGCGGCCTGGCTTCGGTGGGCCGTGAGGACCCCCATCGAATCCACGCGACCCCCGGCCAGGACCATGGCAACCACGTCCTTCATCTCGAGGATTGTATCGCGAACCCATGGCCGGGTGTCGGAGTCCGTGACCGTGACCAAGTCCGTGGGCGAGTCCGTGGCCGTGTCGGGGTCCGTGACCGTGTCCGTCTCCGCCGCGGAGTCCCTGCCGGACCCCGGACCCCAGATGAGCAATCCGCGATGTTGATTCGGCCAAGATCCATGCGGGTCTCATCGGTGCC
>JBBIPO010000051.1:0-20706 GCA_037442805.1 Deltaproteobacteria bacterium | reverse complement strand
AGACCACGTTCCTGAATGCCGTGGCCCACCTGTTGCCCGCGGAGGCCCGGGTCGTCGTGATCGAGCGCATCCGCGAGGTCGCCCTGTCCCGGGGCGAGACGGTCCGGCTGTCGAAGGATTTCCTGGCGTGCGGCGACAGGCCCGCGGGTCCCTGCCTCGTCTCGCGGCTGTTCCCGGACGCCGTGATCGTGTCGGACCTCGACGCGGAGGACGCGCGCCTCGTGACGGCCCTGGGGGTGACGGGGCAGAAGGGGATCCTCGCGTCGTTGACTGCGACGTCCGCGGAGCTCGGCCTGCATCGGCTCGAGATGCTGGTCGCATTCGGAAGCCCCACCGTGGACGCGGCCATGGTCCGGTCGTTCGTGCGGCGCTTCGTGGACCTGGTTGTCGTGCTGGGCCTCGACCCGGAGGGCCGCGCCCGCGTCACCGAGGTGGTCGCTCTGGAGAACGGGGAGCCGAGGCGCATCGCCTGATGACCGGCGGTTCCTACACCATCGTGGTCGAGGACCGGTACGGGACGCCCGTCCAGGAAATCGGGCTGGACGCCGGCGAGCGGATCGTGGGCCGGTACCGCGAGTGCGACATCATCCTGCCGTCCGAGAACGTCTCGAGGCGCCACGCCAGGCTGTTCGTCGAGGGGGAGCGTCTGTTCGTGGACGACCTCGGAAGCGCGAACGGGACGTACGTCAACGGCGAACGGATCCGCGAACGGACGGTCCTGGCGGACGGCGCGGTCCTCCGGATCGGAGACTTCACGCTGCGCGTGCGGGGCGCGAAAGGCGCCGATAGGTCGTCCACGCCCCCCGTGCGGCTGATCGGACGCAACCTCTCGTTCGCGGACCAGGTCTTCGAGGTGAACCGGGTCACCGTGGTGGTCGGGCGCGGACGGGACGCGGGGATCACCCTGCCGGATCCCTCGGTGAGCCGGGTCCACGCGCGGCTCCTCTGGCAGCCCGACGGTCACGTCCTGGTCGAGGACCTGGGCAGCGCGAACGGGACCTTCGTCAACAACCAGCGCGTGCGCATCTGGCAACTGGCGGAGGGGGACCTCCTGCGCTTCGGGAACGTCGAGTTCCTGGTGGAGATCCCGACCGCGAACACGGTGGACGGACTGAAGGTGCCGGGCGGATGGTTCGGGCGGGCCCTCGTCGCGTTCCGCGAGAACCTGCCCTGGAGCATCGCGAGCGTGTTCGCGCTGGTCGCGCTGGTGGTCGTCGTGGTCCTTGTGGCGAGGTCACCCTCCGGACCGGCGGAGACCCAGACGGAAACTGGCATCGGCGCGTCGGCGACCCCGCCTGCCGCGCAACCTCCGGCATCGCGGGCCCCCGAGACCCCGCCCCCCGACCCGTTGAACGGCGCGAGGGACCTGTTCGCCCGGCGCGACCTGGATGGTGCGGCCCGCGTCGTGGACGAGGTCCTGCGCGCGCGGCCCGGCGACCCGGAGGCCGTGAAGATGTCCAACCGAATCGCGGTCGAGCGCCGAGCCCGCGACGCCTGGCAGGCCGCGGCGGCCCTCAAGGACCCGGTGGCCGCGGCGGCCTTGCTCCTGGACATCCCGGGGGATTCCATCTTTCGCGACGACGCGCGCGGGCGCCTGCGGGCCCTACTGCCGGACCTGGAACGCCGCAAGGCCAGGGCCTGCCGCGCCCGGAAGGTGGTGGACTGCGCGCGCCTGCGAGGGCTCGTGAGCCGGGCCGAGGCATTCCTCGGCGGACCGTGAGGATTCCGACTCCTCCGAGCGGGTGACGTGGCCCCATCGGGGCGGCCCACTCGGACCCCTACCACCCCGTCTCGTGGGACTTGAGGGATTGGCAGAAGGCCTCGACCACGGCCGGGTCGAACTGAACCCCGGCCTTGCGGCGGATCTCCGCCAGGGCCTCCGTCCGCGAAATGGCGCGCCGATACGGGCGGTTCGACGTCATCGCGTCGTAGGCGTCGGCCACGGCCACGATCCGGGCCACGAGCGGGATGTCCTCGCCCTTGAGCCGGGCCGGATACCCAGTCCCGTCCCAGTGCTCGTGGTGGTGGCGGACGATGTCGAGGGCCTCCCGCAGGAACGCGACCGGGTGCAGGATGTCGTCCCCGATGGTCGGATGGCGCTCGATGGCTTCGCGCTCCTCGTCGTCGAGGGCCCCCGGCTTGTGCAGGATGGCGTCGCGCACCCCGATCTTCCCGATATCGTGGAGCAGGCTGGCCTGTTCGAGGACCTGCAACGTCTTGCGGTCCAGGCCGAGGGCCTCGCCGATCCCCCGGGCGTAGCGGGCCACACGCTCGGAGTGACCGCGCGTGTATGAATCCCGGGCCTCGAGGACCTGGGCCAGGGCCCGGATGGTCTGGTAGAACGTGCGGCGATTGGTCGAATGCAGGCGCGCGTTTTCGAGCGCGACCGCGATCTGGTGGGCGAAGGTCTCGAACACGGTCAGGCTGTCGAGGTTGAAGGCCCCGGGCTTCGGGCTCTCGGCATCCAGGACCCCGACCGGACCCTCGGGACCAAGGATGGGGGCCGCCATCTCGCACCTCCCGTCGTGAAGGCCGGGCACGTAGTCCGGGTCCCTCGTCACGTCCTCGACGAGGATGGAGTGCCCGCCGAGCAGGCACCGCCACGTCACGCCACGCCCCCGTGGCAGGCGCGTCCCCACGATCCCGTTCTGGTGCCCGTAGGCCGCGCGGACGACGAGTTCGTCGCCGTCCCGCAGGAGCAGGGCGCACGTGCGGAAGAACAGGGAACGGCTCGCGAGCGCCATGGCCGCGTCCAGCAGGGTGTCCGGTTCGGTGAAGGACGCCATGCGCAGACCGATGGCGTTCAGGGCGGACAGGTCGTTCGCCTTCCGGCGCAGCCGCTCGGCCACCTGGCGGGCCTCCTCCAGGAGGCGCGCGTTGTGAATCGCGGCGGCCACGTGGGCCGCGAACAGCTCGAACAGGTCCAGGTCCGTGCGCGAGAAGGGTCGCAACCGCGCCGTCTCGGCGTCGAGGACGCCGATCACGCGGCCCTCGGCCGTGAGGGGAACGGCCATTTCGCGCCGCGCCCCCACCACCCCCTCGATATACGCCTCGGCCCGCCGCACGTCGTTGACGACGATGGACCGGCCCGTGGCGAGGACCCTCCCGGTCACGCCCTCCCCGGCCTGAATCCGGCGGGTTGCGACCACCTCGGGGCGATAGCCGCGGGACGCGACGATGGTCAGACCTCCCGCGCGTTCGTCGAGCAGGAGCACCGCGCACGTGTCGAGGTCAAAGATCCGCTCGGTCCATAGGAGGACCTTGTCGAGCACAGCCCGCAGGTCCAGTTCCCGCCCGATCTCGCTCCCGGCGGTGCTGATCAGTCGCAGGTGATGCATGTCCGCCTTCATCGTCGCGTCTCCCGTCCAGACGGTAGCACCCGCGGAATTGGCTTGCCAAATGGACGACCGGAAAACGGAGTGTCGAGAACCGGGACCGTGATCGCCACTGCGTGGCCAGCATTTCCACCTCGGGTTCCAGGGTCGGGCATCCGGGGTCCGGCATCCGGTCCTCGGCAGTGACACCGTGGCGGTCACGGACTCCGTCACGGACACGGTCCCCGTCACGGACACGGACACGGTCACCGACACGGTCACTGTCCGCGCGTCGCCGCGCTCGCAGGTGCAGGGATTGACGAGGTGGCCGGGACGGTCAGGCGATCCCCTCGAACAGCACTGTGGAGAGATACCTCTCGCCGGTGTCCGGAAAGACGACCACGATCAGGCGCCCCGCGTTCTCGGGCCGCTTCGCCACCTGGACCGCGACCCAGGCGGCCGCGCCAGACGAGATCCCCGCGAGGATCCCCTCCTCCCGCCCGAGGCGGCGCGCCATCTCCACCGCGTCCTCGTTCGTCACCGTCATGATCTCGTCAATGACGGACCGGTCGAGCACCGCCGGCACGAAGCCCGCGCCGATCCCCTGGATCTTGTGCGGTCCCGGCTGCCCGCCGGACAGCACGGGTGAGGCCGCGGGTTCCACGGCCACGATCCGGAAACTCGGCTTTCGGGGCTTGATGACCTGCCCGACCCCGGTCAGGGTCCCCCCGGTCCCCACCCCCCCGACTAGGATGTCCACCTGCCCGTCCGTGTCGTTCCAGATTTCCTGAGCGGTGGTCCGACGGTGGATCTCCGGATTCGCGGGATTCTCGAACTGTTGTGGCACGAAGGAGTTCGGAATTTCCTTCGCCAGCGCCAGGGCCCTGGCCACGGCCCCCTTCATCCCCTCCGAACCGGGTGTCAGTATGATCTCGGCGCCGAAGTAGCGCAGCAGGGCCCTGCGCTCGAGGCTCATGGTCTCGGGCATGGTCAGGATCAGGCGATACCCGCGGGCCGCGGCCACGAAGGCGAGCGCGATCCCGGTGTTCCCGCTCGTGGGCTCGATGATGACCGTGTCCTTCGTCAGGAGGCCCGCCTGCTCGGCCGCGTCAATCATCGCGACCCCGATGCGGTCCTTGACCGAGGAAATGGGGTTAAACGACTCCAGTTTGGCCACGACGGTCGCGGCCGCGCCGTCCGTCACCCGATTCAGGCGGACCAGGGGGGTGTTGCCGATGGTCTTCGTGATGTCCTCGTAAATCCGTGCCATGTCTCTGTCACCTCGTGATTCGAAAAATCCTCGCGCCCGACCCGTTTCTTGACAACCTCAATCAAGGTGGTAGGATAATATCGTCGGACGCGGCCTTGTCAAGTTGATCGTTTCCCCAGGTGCGCGATAGTCTGTCGCGCGATGCGCGACGCACCCACCCCCTCGATGCAGCAGTACCTGAAGGCCAAGGCCGACCATCCGGACTGCCTCGTCCTGTTCCGCATGGGCGATTTCTACGAGACGTTCTACGACGACGCGGTCGAGGCCGCGCGCATCCTGGACATCGCGTTGACCTCGCGAAACCGCGATGCCCCCGACCCGATCCCGATGGCCGGCGTCCCCTGGCATTCCGCGAATCAGTACATCGCCCGGCTCGTCGCGGCGGGCAAGCGCGTGGCGATCTGCGAGCAGATGGAGGACCCGAAGCAGGCGAAGGGACTGGTCCGGCGCGAGGTCGTGCGCGTGATCACCCCGGGCGTGCTGCTCGACACCGAGATGCCCGAGCCGACCGAGGCGAACCACCTCGTCTGCGTGGTGGCCGAGGACCACGGCATCGGCGTGGTGGCCCTGGACGCCTCGACCGGCGCCTTCCAGGGTGCGTCGCTCCGCTCACTCGCCGACCTCGGCCCGGTGCTCGGCCGTTTGGTCCCGCGCGAGGTCCTGGTCCCGGAAGGGACCCCGGACCCCGTGCGACAACCACTGGCCTCCCTCGGGGTTCTGAACACGCCGGTCCCCGCCGGGGACCTGGACGGGGCCGGCCCCGAGGAGGACCGGTTGCTGCCCGCCGGGGACGCCACCCCGATGGCGGTGCGCCGGGCGGCGCGCGTGATCCTCGCCTACGTGGGCCGCACCTGGCCCGCCCTCCTGAGGACCGTCCAGCCTCTGGCCCCCCTGGCCCTCCGCGAGACTGTCCTCTTGCCCCCGAACACGATCCGGAACCTCGAACTGGTCGCGAGCGCGGGCGATGGGAGGCGCGCGGGGTCGCTTTGTCACCTCCTCGACCGCACCCGGACCGCGATGGGGTCGCGCCTGCTGCGGTCCTGGCTCCTGGCGCCCCTCGTGGACATCGCGCGAATTAACGAGCGCCTGGACCGCGTGGAGGTCCTCGTGAGGGAACCGACGATGCGCGCCGGGGTCCGCGCAGCCCTGGACGGGGTCCCGGACGTCGAGCGCCTCCTCACGAGGCTCGCGGGGGGGGCGGTCACGGTCCGCGACCTCCTGGCCCTGGCGCGGGCCGTGCGAGCCGCGGAGCGTTGCGCGACCGAGGTCGGCTCGCGGGAGGCCGCTCTCGCGGACCTCGTGGTCGTCCCGGAAACCCTGTGCAGCCTGGCTCGGGATATCGAGCGGACCTTCGTCGCCGACGCGCCCCCGGGGGAACAGGAGGTCGCCGGTGCCCCCGGGGGACGCGCGGCCGGCGGGGGGGGCGGCACGATGGTGCGGCGCGGGGTCCACCAGGCCCTGGATGAGGCCCTGGACATGGCCGAGAACGGTCGCCGATACGTTGCCGAGTACGAGGCCCGCGAACGCGAGCGCACCGGAATCCAGAGCCTCAAGGTCCGATACAACCGCGTCTTCGGCTACGGGATCGAGGTGAGCCGCTCGTCCCAGGCCCGGGTGCCGCCCGAGTACCAGCGCCGCCAGACTTTGGCCAACGCCGAGCGGTACGTCACCGAGGAACTGTCCCGCCTGGAACAGCAGATCACGACCGCGGACGAGCGCGTCCGTACAATCCAACTAGAAATATTCGAAGAATATCGCTCGAAGGTCCTCGCCGTGGTCCCGGCGTTCCAGAGGTTGGCGGCGGACATGGCGCGACTCGATGTCCTCGCGACCCTGGCCGAGGTGGCCCACACGCGAGGGTACCATCGCCCCAGGGTCACGCCAGACCGCTGCCTGCGCATCGTCCAGGGCCGCCACCCGACCGTGGAAGCGTCGCTTCCCCCCGGGTCCTTCGTCCCGAATGACTTCGTCATGGACGGCGTGGCGACGACGCTGCACATATTGACCGGCCCGAACATGGCCGGGAAGTCCACGGTGATGCGTCAGGTGGCGCTGACCGTCCTTCTGGCGCAGGCGGGGTCCTTCGTGCCCGCGGACGAGGCCGAGGTCGGTCTGGTGGACGCCGTGTTCACGCGGGTGGGCGCGATGGACGACCTCGCCGCCGGCCGCAGCACCTTCATGGTCGAGATGTCCGAGGCCGCGGAGATCCTGGCACGGGCCACGGACCGTAGCCTGGTCGTGCTCGACGAGATCGGGCGCGGGACCTCGACCTTCGACGGCGTGGCCATCGCCTGGGCCATGGCGGAGTTCATCCAGTCGCGCATCGGGTGCCGGACCCTGTTCGCGACCCACTACCACGAACTGACGGACCTCGCGAGGGTGCTGCCCCGGACGCGCAACTTCAGCATCGCGGTCCAGGAGTGGGGCGGTCGGATCCTCTTCCTGCGCAAACTCGTGGACGGACCGGCCAACAAGTCCTATGGTATCCAGGTCGCGCGGCTCGCGGGGCTCCCGGAGGAGGTCCTCGCCCGCGCGCGAGAGGTCCTCGCGAACCTCGAGGCTGGGGAATGGGACGCGACCGGCCGGCCCGTCCTGGCGCGCTCGAAGCGCCGAGCGGACGCCGCGGCGGGTGGGCGCGGCCATCCGGTGGAGCCTGCGCAACTGGACCTGTTCGGGGTCGCGCTTGCGCCCGAGGGCCCCGACCCGATCGTGGAGAGGCTCGCGGAGGTGGACGTGAATCGCCTGACCCCGATCGAGGCCCTCCAGGTCCTGTCCGACCTGGTCGAGGCCGCTCGGCGACGGGTCCGGACATGACGGCTCGGTAGGATGGGACGCGGTGAACGAGGCCGTGGGGGTTCCCGGCGGGAACGCCTTCCAAGGGACGCAACGATGCTGGCGACGATTTCCGAGGCCATCGCCACCCTGCGCGCGGGGCGCATGCTCATCCTGGTGGACGACGAGGACCGCGAGAACGAGGGCGACCTGGTGGCCGCGGCCGAGACGATCACGCCGGAACAGATCGCCTTCATGTCCAAACAGGCGCGCGGCCTGATCTGCCTCGCGCTGGATTCAGAACGCTGCGACGCCCTGGGGCTGCACCCCATGACCGAGCGAAACACGGCGCCTCTGGGGACCGCATTCACCGTCTCGATCGACGCCCGCGACGGAATCACGACCGGCGTGTCCGCGCAGGACCGCGCCACCACCATTCGTCGCGCCGTCTCGCCCGACGCAGGCCCCCGGGACTTCGTGTCCCCTGGTCACGTCTTCCCGTTGCGGGCCCGGGCCGGGGGCGTCCTGGTCCGCACGGGCCAGACCGAAGGGTCGGTGGACCTCGCGCACCTGGCGGGGCTCCGGCCGGCGGCGGTCATCTGCGAGGTCCTGCGCGAGGACGGCACGATGATGCGCCTGCCCGAGTTGTGCGAGTTCGGGCGCCGCCACGACCTGCCCGTGGTGGCCGTGGCCGACATCGTGGCTCACCGCCTGAAGACGGAGCGGTTGATCGAGGAGGTCGCGGCCGCAGACCTCCCGACCGACTTCGGCCCGTTCACGGTCCGGGCGTTCACGACCACCATCGGCCTGGACGGCCTTGCCGGACCGGACGCGCGCGCCGCCGACCGGCGAGCCCACCTGGCTTTGGTGCTCGGGGAGGTCCGACCTGACCGGCCGGTCCTGGTTCGGGTCCACCGCGCGAACTTCCCGGGGGACACCTTTTCATTTTCGGGGGGGCGGGGTCGAGAGGAGGTTGAACGGGCCTTGCGGGCGATCGCCTCCGAGGGGTGCGGCGTGTTCCTCTATCTGAACCGCGAGGAGACCGGGGCGGACCTCCTCCGGTCGCTCGAGCGCGCCCGCGCGGAGCCGGACCCCTCCGCGCGCCTGGACCGCGCGGTGCGGGACGAGTCCCGCATGACCTTCCGCGACTATGGACTCGGGGCCCAGATCCTGCGGGAGGTCGGGGCCACCCGCCTGCGCATCCTCACGAACAACCCCCGCAAGTTTTCAGGCCTCTCCGGCTTCGGGCTGTCGGTCGAGGAGTTCGTCCCCCTCCGGTGACTCCCCGGAGCCGGGCTGTCCGTCCATGCCGTTTTCTTGACACGCTGTCCAACCGGCGCGACCATCCTTGGTGACGCGTTTGGCGGACGGCGAGGATGGGTCTGTTCGGCGGTCGCCAGGGTCTGGTAGGGCTCGACATCGGGTCGAGCACGGTCAAGCTGGTCCGGCTGCGCCAGGCCGCGGGCTCGTGGGAACTCGTGTCGTTCAACATGGGCCCCCTGCCACCGGACACGGTGGTCGAAGGCCGCATCATGAACTTCACGGCGGTGGTCGAGCGCATCCGCGACCTCGTGCGCGAGGCCGGTGTGAAGGACGCCGACTGTGCACTTTCCGTGTCGGGCTCGTCGGTCATCATCAAGAAACTGTCGCTCCCGGAAATGACCCGCGAGGAACTCGACGACTCCATCCTGTGGGAGGCGGAGCAATACATCCCGTTCGACATCAAGGACGTGAACGTGGACGCCCAGATCCTGAACCCCCGTGCCGGTCAGGGTCAGATGGACGTCCTGATGGTGGCCGCGAAGAAGGACGTGGTGAACGAGTATGTCTCGGTCGCGGTCGAGGGCGGGCTGCGGCCGGCCGTCGTGGACGTCTCGATCTTCGCGTGTCTCAACATGTTCGAGGTGAACTATTCCGTGCCCGCGGACCAGACGATCGCGCTGCTGAACGTCGGAGCCAACTCGATCAACGTCGGTGTTCTTTCCGGCGGCGCGATCGCCTTCACCCGGGACATCGCGGTCGGGGGGGCCTTGCTGACGGCCGAGATCCAGAAGCAGTTCAACGTCTCGTACGAGGAGGCCGAGGCCTTCAAGACGGGCTCCGAGTCGTCCCTGTCGTCCTCCACCGTGGCCCGGGAGGTCGCGAAGATCGCGGACCGCGTCACGGACCAGATGGTGACGGAGGTCCAGCGCTCCCTCGACTTCTTCGTGGCGACGTCGATCAAGGCGGACATCGGCCGCGTCTACCTGAGCGGGGGCTCGGCCCAGTTGCCGGCCCTCATCCGGGCGCTCGAGCGCCGGATGGAGGTCCCGGTGGAACTCGTGAACCCCTTCCGCAACATCGCGGTGGACGCGCGTCGCTTCGACATTGACCTGCTCCAGCGGGCGGCGCCAGTGGCGGGGGCCGCCGTGGGCCTGGCCTTGCGACGACCGGGGGACGCCGCATGATCCGCATCAACCTCATCGGCACGAAGGTCAAGCCGAAGGCGAAGGGCCCGAGCGCGCAGCTGTACCTCTATCTGGCCCTGTTCCTGGTCGAAGGGGTCTTCCTGTTCGTGTGGCACCAGGCGCTGGTCTCGGAGCTCGATTCCGCGACCACCAAGGCCAAAGAAGCAGTCGCGAAGGTCGAGGGGCTGAAAAAGGTCAAGGAATCCTGGGAGAAGTGGCAGGTCGAGAAGGCGGACCTCGACCGCCAGGCCGCCGTGTTCGAGTCGCTGAGGGCGGGCCAGGTGGGCCCGGCGAACATGCTTCAGTACCTGTCGTACGCGCTTGCGCGGCTTCCGGACTCGCCGGCCTTCGCCGAGGAGCTCAAGGCCCAGGAGCTCGCCGGCTGGAACCCCAAGTGGGACGCCGGAAGGCTGTGGCTTCGCCGGGTCGAGGAGAAAGGCGGAATGTTGACCCTGTACGGCGAGGCCGTGGATCACGAGGACGTGGCCGAGTTCTACCGGCGGCTGGATTCGTCGGACTTCTTCACCCACGTGGAGCCCGGGATCCAGATGCGCAAGGTCTCGCCGGAACTCGGGATCAAGTTCGTGGATTTCACGGTCACGGCGGGGCTCCAGTACCGTCTGCCCGAGGGACAGGGGGTGGTGGCGGCGGCAGGGGCCGCGGCGCCCCCCGTGGTGACCGGGAGGTGAGGCGGTGGACAGGTTCCTGGGCTTGCCGCTCCCGCACCGCCTGCTGGTGGTCGGGATCGTGGTCGCGGTCCTCGGCGGGCTGACCTACTATGCGATCCTGTCCCCGATCAGCGACGACATCAGCGTCCAGGATCGGAAGTACCGGGGCGCGATGGCCGAGTACGCCAAACTGAAGGAATTCGACTCCCCGGAGTTCCGGGACCGCCTGGCCGCCGAGCGGAGCGAGGCCCTCCGGCGGAAGGCCGAGTTCGAAAAGATGCTCCCGCGCGAGGAGGAGTTGCCTGGCCTGATCGCTTCGATCAAGGCGGACGCGGACCTCGCAGGGCTCGTAATCCTGAGGTTCGAGCCCCTCAAGACCCCCCTGGAAGGCGAGGGGTACCGGGGGATCCCGTTCAACGTGGAGATGACCGGGACCTACCCGCAGTTCGTGAACTTCCTGAAATCCCTCGCCGCTCCGAGCAAGCGCCTCATCAACCCCCGGGACCTGCGCCTGGACGCGGTGTCCGCCGGGACCATGGACACGGTGGCCGGGGACGTCGGGCTCCTGAGGGTCCTCAACGAGCGCGAGAAGCGGCGCGGCCTGACCCCGCAGGAACAGTACGCGAAGAAGGTCCTGATGTTCGAGGAGGCGTCGAAGCAGACGCTCCTGAAGATCAAGTTCACGGCCATGGCGTTCGTCTATACGGGCGCGGGAGGGGTTCCCGGGGGGACGAGATGACCGGGACGGGACGGTGTTCGAAGGTGGTGGTGGTCCTGCTCGCCGTGGCCGGGTGCGGCAAGGTCACGACCGACCTGGGCGAGCGGCAGGGGCCCTCCCAGGAGAACGTCAAGGCCCTGACGGACCCGAGGACCCGGCAACTGACGCGGCAACCTGGTGCCGAGAACGCCCCCGCGCCCGTCGCCCAGGGCCAGACCGCCGCCGGGACCGCCGCGGTCGGGGCCAATCCCAGGGCGGCGTTGTTGCGGCCGTATTTCCTGCAATCCCTCCAGAAGCCGGTCGAGGGCAAGGTGGACCCGTTCCGCTCCAACCTGGCCCGGTTCGCGCCCTACGTCGAGATCTCGACCGAGGAAGCGGAGGCCGAGGGTGAAGAACCGAAGACGCCGCTCGAGTTCTTCGACGTGGACTCGTACAGACTGGTCCTGATCATGAGCGCGACCGCGCAGGCGAAGGCCCTGGTCGTGGACCCCAAGGGCAAGTCGTACGTGGTCCAGGCCGGGACGCGCATCGGCAACCGACAGGGAAAGGTCGTGTCCATCACGGCCACCGAGGTCCGCATCGAGGAGCCCGGCCGTCCCCCCGTGATCAAGTCGCTCGAGCCCCCTGTCAGCGAGATGGAGCGGGAACTCCAGGCCGTCCAGGAATACTGATCCGCGACACGGTCATGGCCACGGCCTCTGTCACGGCCACGGAACACGGTCACGGAACCCTCACGGTCGGGCTCGTGTTGAGGTCCCGGGCAGCCTGAAGCGCCTCGTCGCCGGTCGCCCCGACCAGTACCAGGAAGCGAAATACATAGGGTCCGGGGCCGTTCAGGGTCTGGTCGCGGAAGAGGACGCGTGGCTCCCCCTTGGGGAAGAACGCGGCCAGGTGGACCGTTCGCAGGTCCTCGAGCAAGAAGACCCCGCTGCCCAGGCCGACCAGTCCATTGGCCGCGGGGACCACGACCTGGCCCTGAAAGCCAGGGAGGTCCGCGAGCGCCAGGTCCGCGACCTCGTCGAGCATGGCGGGGCTGTAGACTAGGCGATCTCCGGATCGCGGAAACGAGAGGGTGGCCGAGGTCGCCCCGGGGTCCTGCTTTTTGAGCGTGAGGGTGAGCTCCAGGACGCGCGGGACGCCCACGGGCACCTGCTCCCGCCACGTCGCCTCCACCTCGAAGCCGGGGGCTTCCACCTGGACCTCGAACGGGGCCTCGACCGGCTGCCAGGCCGGCTCGGGCGGCGGCTCGTCCAGGGTCTCCACCTCGCCGCTTCCCGTGTGGATCGCGAGGTGCGGCTTGCCCGAGGCGGCCTGCATGGCCAGCAGGATGTCCCTGGCCACGTCGAGGGCCGCGGCCGCCCGCTCCAGCGAGTACCGGACCTCGCCCGCCCAGGGGTTCCAGCCGGTCGAGTCACTGACCTCCCCGAGGACCTGGAGGCGCATCGCGTCTTGCCAGGCGCCTCGCAGGGCCGGCAGGTCGAGTTCGAACCCCTGCCCGGCGGCCCAGGTCAGGGCCACATCCGCGGCCATCAAGGCGATGCGCGAGCGCTCGAGCGACGACAGCACCTCGTTGTCCGCCTCGTCGGACCCCCACAACCCGGCCCGGCCCATCCATGCGAAGACGTTGTCGGCGTCGTCGGGCCGCCAGGTCAGGTCGAGCGAATACGGGAGCGGCTCGGCCTGGACCCCGGCCTCCTTCAGGTAGCGCACGTAGTCCTCGACCGTCGTCAGGAAGAAACCATCGGCCTTGAGTTGCTCTAGTCGGGCCACGAGTTTCTTGGCGGCCGCCTCGCTGAATCGGAACGCCGACCCCAGGTAGGGGCTCATGTCGTCGGTCAGCGCGGTCTCGCCGTCGCCCACGAACCACCACGTCACGGTGAAGGGTCCCTCGGACATCCCGCGCGTGGTCACGACGTCCTGCCCGCGAAGCCTGTACAGAAGACGGTCCGGAACGGATGCGTACTGATAATCGAACGGGCCTCCGTTCATGATCCCGATCGTCTGTCCAGCGGACTTCATGACCTCGAGCATTCCCTCCGAGAACTGGCCCTCCTGGGTGAAGACCGCGGGCGACAGCGGCAGACACGCGCGCTCGAACGCGCGACGATTCATCTCGAGGCTGTGGTCCATGCTGAACCGCGAGTGCGCGGTGAACAGCTGGTCCGAGTAGTGAAACGACTGGACCGCGATCTGCCCGCGCTTGACGAGCGCACGCATCTTCGCGACCACGCCGGGGTGACGGTCCATCATCACGTCCAGCATGTAGCCCTGCATCTCGATGTCCGCGGCGAACGTGGGGTGGGCCAGCAGGAGGTCCAGCAAGGGCTCGAACGATTCGGTCACGATGAGGTCCTCGGTGGCGTCGTTGTCGTAATCGAACATCCCCTCGGGGTCTCGCTCCGGAGGCATGAGCCCGCGCAGGCCGCCCGCCACGTACTGGATGTTGAAGTGAAACACCGCCAGGGCGAACTTCTTCGGGTCGGAGACCGGCGGGGTCAGGCGCCCCTGGGTCGGGGCCTCGCATGCCGCGGGGGCTTCCGCGTCGGACGACGCGTCATCGGCGCCCACATCCACGAGGACCGCATCGGCGCCCGGGTCGCCGATCTCGTAGTCGGCCTGCGAGGTGTCGCCGGGGTCGCGAGCGCCGCCCCCGGATCCTCCCCTGCATCCCGTGAGCCATGCCATCGCCAGAAACCCGAGCACGAGTCGGCGCATCGCGGTCCCTCCCGGACGCCTGGCAAGCATCCTATCCCATCGCGCCGTGGGGCACAAACCCCTTTACAAGCCGCGCCGTTGACCTAGAATCAACCTTGCCCCGATTGCCGGGAGATAAGATGAACAAGAACGATCAGCGGTCGGACATCCCCGGGGACGACGACCACAAGACCCTGATTGATACGGCCGCTTTTTCGGAGCCGGAGGACGTTGTCCCGACCACGGTGTCCACCACCGGGGGCGACGGTGTTCTGCCGGACGACGAGGAGGCCACGCGCGCGGTCGAGATCCCGAAGCCCACCCCAGGCTCGCCGGGGGAAGACGAGGAAGAGCCCGAGAAGACGGTCCTGTTGCAGGCCCCGGTGTTTCCAGAAGAACCCCAGGCGCCCTGTCCCCAGGCGCGCCTGATCGTCCAGTTCGGCAACGACCGAGGCCGCGAGTTCCTTCTGTCGGACCGGACGATTTCGGTCGGACGGTCCCTGGATGCGGACATCGTGCTCAACGACCCGAGCGTGTCGCGGAAACACTTCGAGATTCACTACCGGGACGCTCGCTGGGTCCTGAAGGACCTTGGCAGCGTCAACGGTACCCGGGTGGGCGGCCAGAAGATCCAGGGGGAAGTCATCCTGGAAGAAGGCGTGCAGATCGAGGCCGGCCAGACGCTCCTCGCCTTCACGAGCGAAGCGGAGCGCACGCGGGCGATCGAGGTCCCGGAGGTCGCGAAGGACGAGGCCGCGACCATCATCGCGGAGGCCCCGGTCATCGAGCAGGTCCGGGTCCAGCCACCCGCGCGGATCGCGGTGTCGGAAGAAGCCCAGGCCTTAGAGGGCCGCCGGTTTCCGGTTGTGGTCGTGGTCGGGGGCGTGATCGGCCTGGCCGTCGTGGCGATCCTGGTCGCCCAGTTCGGGTTCGGGGCGCGCATCCTTCCGTTCGGCGGCGAACCCGTCGCCCCGGGACCGACCCGCGAGGAGGTCGCGGCCGCCGCACGGGCCAGGGAAGAGGCCGGGCAGGAAGTGGCGAAGGGGAAGAAGGCGGTCCAGGACAGGGATTGGGACACCGCCGTCGCCGCGTTCGAGAAGGCGCTGGAACTCGATGCCGATGCCGAAGGGGTCGCGCAGGCCCTGGACCGGGCGAGGGAGGAGCGCCGCAACGCGCAAGCCCTAGCCAGCGGCCAGTCCTTGCTCGCGCAAGGCAAGGTCCAGGAATCGGTGGCGGTCCTCGGTCGCATTCCGGAACACAGCGTGTACTACGGCGAGGCGCGCGACACGATCCAGCGGGCCCGGAGCCAGATGGTGGACCTGGTCATCGAACGGATCCGCGGCCTCGTGAAACAGCGGAAGAAGGAGGAAGCCAAGGCCGCGTACGTGGCCCTGCTCGAGGAACAGCCCCAGGACGAGCGGGTGCTGGCCCTGCGCAAGGAGCTCGAGGCTGCGGGCATCCGCCTGGAACCCCCACCGGCAACCACGACGGCGGCGGCCGAGAGGCCACAGGCGTCCGCGCGCCTGCGGGCGGGCCGGCTCGACCTGCGCGAGGCCCTCGACCTGTACGACCAGGGCGCGTTCGCGCAGGCCGTGGGACGGTTGCGGGAGGGAGCGGCCGGGGCGTCCAAGGCCGAGGCCGCCCGGGCCCAGGAACTTGCCTCGCGGATCGAGCGGTTCGCTGCGGCGTTCCGCGAGGGCCGCGATGCCCTGGCCGCCAATCGCCTGGACGAGGCGGAACGCGGGCTCACCCAGGCCTTGCGGCTCGACCACGATGTGAACGACCACTACCAGGGCGAGGTCCGGGGGCTGCTCGGACAGACGTACCGTCGGCGGGCCGCGGTTGCCATCCAGAATACGGATTATCTTCTTGCCGCGAGGAGCGCGAAGCGGGCCTTGCAGTACAACCCCGCGGACCGGACCGCCCAGGAGATCCTCGACAAGTGCATTGCGAAGGCCGCGCGCACCCTGGACGAGGCGCGGGCCGACCTCCAGGCCGGGCGCAAGGACGAGGCCCGGGGAAAACTCTCCCGCGTGATCGAGATGGTCCCCGAGGGCCACGAACTCGCCGCCAAGGCCCAGGACCTGATGGACCAGACCCGGTGACCGCGGGTCGCGTGGGGTCCGGGAAGCACGGGGTCGGGGGTCCGGGACCCGGGGTCCGGGATCGGCGAGGGGCTCCGTGACGGTCACGGACGCGGTCACGGTGACCGACACGGTCACCCTCCACGGTCACGGTCCTGCGCAGGCGGCGTCCGCGCCTCCCCGCGCGAGCGGGCGCCCGCGCGGCCGTACGCGAGCAGGCGCTCGCGTCCCCACGGGCCAGTATCCTTGGATGATCTTGGGCCGGCGGTGTGTGATTGCCGGGGGTCGCGGCGACCTGGTACGATCGTGCCGGAACGGCCGTCCGAGGCACGGAGGCGAGAGGCGATGCGGCGGCGGGCCGTGGGGGGCCTTCTGTGGGCCGTGGGGGTGGGGGCGCTGGTGGCGTGCGGGCCGCGGGCCGAGGTGGTCCGGATGGACCCGGTCGAGCTTCAGGCCCGGCGGACGCCGGACGGGGTGCGGGTGGACGTCCTGGACCCGGAGGCCCTGTTCCTGCAAGGGGTCCGCGAGTTCGAGGGCGGCGACCTCGACGAGGCGGACCACGCATTCACGCTGGTGGTCGAGCGGTTCTCGGGATCGCGCTTCGCGCACCCATCGCGGTTCAACCGGGGCGTGGTCCGGTTGCGAACCGGGAGGCCGGCGGAGGCGGCGGCTGATTTCGAGGAGTACTTGCGGACTGTCCCCGCGACGCACGCGACCAATGACCCGGACCTGGCGGACGCCTGGCAGAAACTCGGCCAGGCCTGGACCGAGGCGGGGGAATGGGAGGCGGCGGTGCGGGCGCTGCGGGAACGGCTCGGGTTGTCTCCCCTGACCCTCTGGCAGGAGGTCGAGGCGCGTGCGAGGCTTGCGCTGGCCCTGCGCATGCTCGGTCGGACCGACGAGAGCCGCGCGGAGGTCGCACGGGTCCTCGCAATTCACGATCGCAACCTGACGTTGCCCGAGATGGATGGGAACTACTTCGTAGCGATGGCGTCCTTCCAGGGGGCCGAGGCGTGGCACGACCTGTTCGCTCGCATCCGGTTCGTGCTCCCGGTCGAGCGCATGGAGAAGGACCTTGTGGACAAGGCGACCCTGTTCCTGAAGGCGCAGTCAGAGTACCTGAGGACGATTCGACTGCGAAACACGTACTGGGGCGTGAAGGCCGGCGTGGCCATCGGTCGTCTGTACGAGGAGTTCTTTGACCATATCCTCCAGGCCGAGGTCCCTCCCGACCTGACCCCCGACGAGGTCGCGATCTACCTGGACGAACTGAAGCGACGGGCGAGACCACTGCTGGCCAAGGCCGTGGACACCTACGAACGCAACCTCGCCCTGGCGCGGATGTACGGCGCGCGCGACGAGTGGTTCGGGGACACCCAGTCGCGGCTGGCCAGGCTCCGCAAGGTCCTCGAGGAGATCCCGACCGATCCGGCGGCACCGTGATCGGACCCAGATCGTCGGGTGCCACGTGGGGTTTCGACCCTGTTCGTGGCCGTGGGCTTGGGCGAAACCGGTGCGTCGGGTCACCCGCCGAGTGACGCGGTACGAGAGGGACGAGAATTACCCTCACCCTACTCCTGCGCCCACGGTGACGAGAATCAGGCCGCGATGACCCGACGATCAGGGGATCGGACCGACGTCCTTGCCCGCAACACACCGTTTCTGGTACAGTGCGCGGCCTGGAAGCCGCGTCGGGCCGCGGCGGAGACGGGGGTCAACGCGGATGGGCGAGACAGTCACGCTCGAAA
Source organism: Deltaproteobacteria bacterium (assembly GCA_037442805.1). Lineage (GTDB taxonomy): Bacteria > Myxococcota_A > UBA9042 > DTJE01 > DTJE01 > DYKK01. Next base: position 2,991 of record JBBIPO010000051.1, on the reverse strand, counting down.
TCGAAGGGGTCGGTCGCATCCGGGTGCCGGTTGGGGTCACCTATCACGATGTGCTCCGGATGGTCATGGCTGACGGGAGGGGTTCCGGTGCAGGGTTCGGGGCTGGTGCCGGGACGGCTGACGGGAGGGGTTTCAGTGCGATCCTGGCCGTCCAGGTCGGGGACCGGGTCGTGGACCTCTCCGCGACGGTGTCCGGTGACGGGAAGGTCCGCTTCCTGACGTTCGAGGACGAGGCCGGCCTCGAGGTCTTCCGGCATTCGAGCGCCCACCTCCTGGCCCAGGCCGTGGTCCGCCTGTTCCCGCAGGCCCGCCCCACGATCGGCCCCGTGGTCGAGGAGGGGTTCTACTACGACTTCGACGCGCCGCCGTTCAGCCCGGACGACCTGGCCCGCATCGAGGCCGAGATGGCGCGGATCGTCGAGGCCGACCTCCCCGTCCGGCGCCTGGAACTGGCGCGCGACGAGGCCCTGAAGCGGTTCCAGGACAATCCTTTCAAGGTCGAACTGATCCACGAGTTCGGGGAATCGGGGGTCTCGGCATACGAGCAGGGCGAGTTCGTGGACCTGTGCCGGGGGCCGCACGTGCCGCGCACCGGAGTCCTGAAGGCCTTCAAACTGACCAAGGTCGCGGGGGCTTACTGGCGCGGGGACCCGCGCAACCGTCAACTGCAACGCATCTACGGGGTGAGTTTCCCCGACCAGGAGCGCCTTCAGGACCACCTGCGCCGCCTGGAGGAGGCCCGCGAGCGGGACCACCGCCGCATCGGACAGGAGATGGACCTCTTCAGTTTCCACGAGGAGGGCCAGGGGTTCCCGTTCTGGCACGCGAAGGGCATGGTGCTGCGCAACGCGGTCGTCGAGTACTGGCGCGAGGTGCACCGCCGCCACGGCTACGTCGAGGTCCAGACCCCGACCATCCTGAACCAGGTCCTGTGGCGGATGTCGGGCCACTACGACCACTACCGCAAGAACATGTACTTCACCACGATTGACGAGGTTCCCCACGCGGTGAAGCCCATGAACTGCCCGGGCGGGCTCCTGATCTACCGCAGCCGCCTGCACTCGTACCGGGAGTTCCCCCTGAAGGTCGCGGAACTGGGGCTCGTCCATCGCCACGAGTTGTCCGGGGTCCTGCACGGCCTGTTCCGCGTGCGGGCCTTCACCCAGGATGACGCCCACATCTTCTGCGAGCCCGAGCAGGTCCAGGGGGTCGTGTCCGAGGTGATTGACCTGGTATTCGAGGTCTATCGGACGTTCGGCTTCGACGACGTGGCCGTGGAACTCTCGACCCGGCCGACCGAGGGGTCCATCGGGTCGGACGAGGGGTGGGAGGTGGCGGAGCGCGGCCTGCACGAGGCGTTGAAGGCCCACGGTGTCCCGTACAAGGTCAACGAGGGCGAGGGGGCGTTCTACGGCCCGAAGATTGACTTCCACGTGCGCGACTGCATGGGGCGGTCGTGGCAGTGCGGGACCATCCAGGTGGATTTTTCGATGCCGGAGCGCTTCGGCGCCACCTACGAGGCACGCGACGGGACGCGGAGGGTCCCGGTGATGATCCACCGGGCGATCCTGGGCTCGCTCGAGCGGTTCATCGGCATCCTGCTGGAGCACTACGCGGGGAAACTTCCGCTGTGGCTGAACCCGGAGCAGGCGAGGGTCCTGCCGGTGTCCGAGCGGTTTGCCGGGTACGCGAACCGTGTGACCACGGTCCTGCGGGAGGCGGGCATCCGGGCCGAAGCGGACCTGCGGTCGGAGACCCTGTCGCGGAAGGTGCGCGAGGCGCAACTGGCGCGCGTGAACTACCAGGTCGTCGTCGGGGCACGGGAGGAGGAGGCGGGCACGGTGTCGGTCCGCACGAGGAAGAACGAGAACCTCGGGTCTATCCCGCTTCCGGAGTTCGTAGAACGCCTGCACCGGGAGGTCGCCGAACGGATGGCCTGACGGGCCGCGGGAGGTCGGGATGGTCCGCACGGTTCGCTCCATCGAGGAGGAGGCCAGGGTCCGGCGCGTCTGGGGCGTCGGATGGGACCGGTACCTGTCGCGGGCGGATTTCCTTCAAGCCGTGGACGGCCGGGTCATCCGCGACCTGCGCGAGTGGGCGTCGGAGGGGGTGCGGCGGGTCCTCGTGGTCGGGCTCGAGGACCGCGGAGGGCTCGCGCTCTCGATGGCCGCCGCGGGCCTGTTCGTCACCGCGGTGGACCCGGACGAGGCGGTGGTGACGGCGGTGCGCGCAAAGGCGGAGGCCGAGAAGTGCGCGCTCCGGATGAACTTTTACGCCTCCGACTATGTCCAGAAGGAGTTCTCGTCATCCGGCTTCGACCTCGCGGTGTTCCTGTCGGCCTTGTCCCGATACAGCGAGCCCCTCGTGGTTGTGAGGAAGGCGGCCCGGGAACTGCGGGCCGGCGGGCGCTTCTTCGGACGCGTCCGGGTGCGACCCGCGCTGCCCGGCGCCGGGGCGTGGCTCGATGGGGTTCCGCGCGTGAGGGACCTCGAGGCCCGGGTGCGCGAGATGGCGTCCCGGGTTGCGCTGCTGGAACGCTGGATGTCCATCCCTTTGGCGGACGACTTCGTCGCGGGCCTGTCAGGGGTGCTGAAGGTCGAGCGGGCCGAGCGGGTCCATTTGATGGCCCCGGTGTTGGCGGCGATCGGGTCGGACCTCCCCGGCGAGGGGACCCGGGCCGCGGCGGTGCGGGCCATCAGAGCCCTCGCGGGCGCGGAGGGGCGAATCCTGTCCCGCGTGAGTCCGGCTCGCTTCCTGGCGTCCTACCTCGTGGTGTTCGCGACGAAGGAACTCGGCCTCGGCAAGACCTTCCGATTGTGACCCGTCCCGGAGGGAGTGGCGGGTGGGGACCGAACAACCGGGGAGGGGCGAGGGTTCCTCCCCGCCGGGAGGGTCACAGCGCTCCGCCGCCGCACGCGGTCTGCGCGTCGCCGGCCAGGTAGTCCTCGGATTCACCGGACCCGTTGGACCCGTAGCAATCCACGTTTCCGC
>JBBIPO010000050.1:0-20874 GCA_037442805.1 Deltaproteobacteria bacterium | reverse complement strand
GGACGGTCCAGTGGACCGTCCGATAGACGGGGGGGCGTGCGACGCCCCCCTTCAACGGTGTCCGGACTCTTTGAAGCTGCGTCCGACATCCGGAATTCGTGGGGTAAAGCAATTTCGAGGCACCGATGAGACCCGCATGGATCTTGGCCGAATCAACATCGCGGATTGCTCATAAACAGAAAACGATTGACAAGCAATTTCCGGAACCTCATACTTATTCGCCTTCGTTGCCGCGGGGGCGGGTCTTGTCCGCATCCGACAGCCAGGTCATCGCCGAGATCCTCGACCGGGTGAGCCTCCGGGAAGTCGTCGAGGAGTACGTCTCCCTCAAGAAGGCGGGGCGCGAGTACAAGGGGTTGTGCCCGTTCCACCAGGAGAAGACCCCCTCGTTCCACGTGATCGAGAAGAAGCGGTTTTTCTATTGCTTCGGCTGCCAGGCCGGCGGGGACGTGATCAAGTTCTTGCAACTGGCGGCCGGTCTGTCGCGCCGCGAGGCGATCCAACGCCTGGCCCGGCGGGCGGGCATCACCCTGCGAGAGGACCCGGCCCTGGATGCCAGGATGGACGCGGCCGAGCGCCACCGCGCGGACCTCCTGCACGCCCTCCAGGTCACCCAGGCCGTGTTCCGGGCGAACCTCCTGGCCCCGGAGGCCGAGGCCGCCCGTGCCTGCCTCGCGGAGCGGGGCGTGTCGCCGGACCTCGCGGAGCGGTACGGGATCGGGTACGGGGGGGACGGTCTCGGCGGGTCCCTGGTGGATGCCCTGGCGCGCCGCAAGGTCCCCCTGGCGCACGCCGAGGAGGCGGGCCTCCTGTCCCGACCGCGCTTCCCCGGAGACCTGCCCTTCGAGCGGTTCGCGGGACGCCTGACGTTCCCCGTGTTCAATCTGGATGGGGCGGTCATCGCCTTCTCGGGGCGCCTCTTGCCCGGCGCGGGCGCGGCACCGGACGCCCCCAAGTACCTGAACTCCCCCGAGACCGCGGTGTTCCAGAAGGGGGACGCGGTCTTTGGCCTCTATCAGGCCCGTCCGGCGATCCGCCGCGACCGGGTCGCGGTGCTCGTCGAGGGGAACTTCGATGTCCTCGCAGCCGTGGCCGCCGGGGTCGAGAATGCCGTAGCCCCTCTCGGGACCGCGCTCACGTCGTCGCAGGTCCGCACGCTCAAGCGGTTCGCGAGTACGCTGGTCGTGATGTTCGATGGGGACGAGGCGGGTCGCAAGGCCTCGCGGAGGGCCGTCGGCCTGCTAATCGAAGCCGGGGTCGAGGGCCGCGTCGCCACCCTGCCCCCAGGACACGACCCGGACTCCTTGCGGCGCTCGGCCGGGGACGAGGCGGTGCGCACGGTCGTGGCCAGGGCCAGGCCCATGATCACCTGGCTCGTCGAGTCCCTGGTCGAGGTCCACGGCCGCACGCCGCACGGGCTGCGCGCGGTCGTGGACGAGGCAGGCGCGGTCTTCGCCCAGGAACGCGACCCCTTCCGGTACGGCCTGTATTGTGGCGAGCTGTCACGGGTGGTCGGCGTGGACGTGCGGCAGGTCCGGAGGCTGTTGAGGGGACCGGGCGAGGGACCCTTGGGCGGGGACGAACGGGCGTCGTGCCCCCCCGTCGAGCGGACACTCCTGGAACTTTTCCTGGTGCATCCGCGTTTTCTTCATGATTTCTTCGAGGCCGGAGACCCCTCGTGGTTGACCGACCGGGAGGCGCGGGCGATCCTGGCCGAATTGATGAATCTGGCCATGGGGGGGCTGCCCGAGGCGGAGGTGGTGGGTGCGTTCCTCGAGTCCTCCAGGGGCCTCGGAGGGCTGCGCGCCGAGGTGATCCGCGTGCTCACGACACCCGGGAAGTACCCGTTGGACGCGGCGGAGACCACGTTCGCGGAGATGCTGGCCGAACTCGAGCGGGCTGCCCTGGTGCGGCAGCGAGCCCCGCTGATGGCCGCGCTTGAGTCGGCCCAGGGCGAGGGCCGAGACGACGACGTGGTGCGGCTCCGCGCAGAACTGAAGGACCTGAATCACCGGATCTTTCGCCTTCAGCGCGCGGCGGTGCGCGGGAAGCGGCAGGCCATTTGACAGGAGGGCGGGACCCGGAAGGGCTTGGTGGAACGAGGTGGCGGCATGAGGACGAGCGACATCCAGCGCCTGATTGACCTGGGACGGAAGCGGGGCGGATACCTGACGTACGAGGACCTGACGGAGACCATGCTCCGCGACTCGATCAACCCGGACGAGATGGACGCGATGCTCGCGACGCTGCGCAGTCACGACGTGGAGGTGGTGACAGGACCCGGCGAGTCGCTCCCGCGGCCCAAGCCGCCCGCGGCCAAGGGCCGGGGGGACTCGTCGGACGACCCGTTCGCGGACGCCTACGGCAAGACCAACGACCCGGTGCGCATGTATCTGCGCCGGATGGGCGAGGTCCCGCTGCTGGACCGTGAGGGGGAGGTCGAGATCGCGAAGCGGATCGAGGAGGGGGAACTCGAGGTCTTCCGCCTGATCATGGAGACCGACATCGCGATCCGCGACATCCTGGACTTGGAGGACGCGATCCGCCGAAATCGCGTGTCGCTGAAGAACGTGGTGAAGGACCTGGACGAATATGACGACTTCGGGGACGAAGGGGGAACGCGCGAGCGGATCCTCAACCTGATCGAGAGGGCAAGGGAGCTGGACCGCGCGATCCACAAGGCCCGTCAGCGCCTGGACAAGACGAACCTGTCCCCCAAGGCCCGCAAGGAACTCGAGGGGGAACTCGAACGGCACAAGGCCGAGTTGCAGCGGGTCCTGATGGACATGGGTCTGAACCGGCTGTTCATCCAGGGGATCGTGGACAAACTGAAGGACCTCGTGAAGAAGGTCGAGGCCGCCCGCGCGGATATCGAGGCCGTGCAAGAGGCGGTCGGGGGGGACCTGGCGGAGCTGCGCCGCCTGATCAAGGAGGCGCGCCGGACGCGCCAGCCCGTCGTCCCAGGGACCGGGGGCGAGGCCCTGGACCTCGAGACGCTCGAGGAGTTCGACCGCGTGGTCAAGTACGCGCACAAGCGCATTCGGCGCGTCGAGCAGGACGCGAACCTGACTGCCGACGCCCTCATCGAGACGCACGCGCGGATCACGGCGGCCGAGCGCCGGGCCGAGAAAGCCAAGTGCGAACTGGTCGAGGCCAACCTGCGCCTCGTCGTGTCCATCGCCAAGAAGTACACGAACCGCGGGCTCCAGTTCCTGGACCTGATCCAGGAAGGGAATATCGGACTGATGAAGGCGGTCGAGAAGTTCGAGTACCGCCGTGGATACAAGTTCTCGACGTACGCGACATGGTGGATCCGGCAGGCGATCACACGCGCCATCGCGGACCAGGCGAGGACCATTCGCATCCCGGTGCACATGATCGAGACGATCAACAAGCTGGTGCGCACCTCCCGCTACCTCGTGCAGGAGTACGGCCGCGAGCCGACGCCCGAGGAGATCAGCGAAAAGATGGAGATCCCGGTCGAGAAGGTGCGCAAGGTCATGAAGATCGCCCGGGAACCCATCTCGCTCGAGACCCCGATCGGCGAGGAAGAGGACAGCCACCTCGGGGACTTCATCGAGGACAAGAAGACCCCGAGCCCCGCGGAGTCCGTGATCCGCGCGAACCTGACCGACCAGATGCGCAAGGTCCTGTGCGGGCTCGGCACGCGCGAGGAGAAGGTCTTGCGGATGCGCTTCGGGATCGGCGAGAAGAGCGACCATACGCTCGAGGAGGTCGGGCAGGAGTTCAAGGTGACGCGGGAGCGCATCCGCCAGATCGAGGCCAAGGCCCTGCGCAAACTGCGGCATCCGTCGAGGGCCAAGAAACTCCGGTCGTTCCTCGACTAGGCCCGCCCGTGGCCGGGACGGTTCCCGCTTGGACGACACCTCCCAGTTCGAATTCCTGCGCGGGCTCCAGCGCACAGGGATCGTGCCGGGACTCGAACGCATTCGCCCCCTGCTCGCGCGCCTGGGTCACCCCGAGCGACGCTTCGCCTCGGTCCTGATCACGGGCACGAACGGCAAGGGCTCGACCGCGGCCTTCCTCGAGGCGATCCTGCGCGCGCATGGGTATCGGACGGGACTGTTCACGTCGCCGCACCTGTGCGACGTCCGGGAGCGAGTGCGCGTCGCCGGGCGCGCGCTCCCAGCAGAACGCTTCGAGGCTTACGGCCGCGAGGTGCGGGCCTCGATGGACCCCGCGGACCCCGCGACCTTCTTCGAGGCCCTGACCGCCATCGGGTTTCTGGCCTTCGCGCGCGAGGGCGTGGAAGTCGCGGTGGTCGAGGTAGGGATGGGTGGGCAGTACGACTCGACCAACGTCCTGGACCCCCTGGTGAGCGTTCTGACCAACGTGTCCCTGGATCACCAGCGCTTCCTCGGGAACACAGTCGAGGCCATCGCGGCCGAGAAGGTGGCCATCGCGAGGCCCGGCCACGTCCTGGTCACGGGCGTGTCGGAGGCGCTTCACGAGCGGGTGGTGGGCCCCGCGCTCGTCCGCATCGGGGCGACCGCGGTGCGGCTGCACCAGGACGTCCACGTCCGGCGTGACGACGGTCGGATCGACTGGCGCGGGCGGCGCCTGGCCCTTCGCGGGGCGCGCCTGGCCCTGAAGGGGACCTTCCAGGCAGACAACGCGGCCCTGGCCCTGGCCGCGGCCGAGGCCCTGGCCGACGCCGGGTGGCCGGTCGAGGATGCCGCGATGCGGACCGGCCTGGCCCGGACGTGGTGGCCGGGTCGCTTCCAGAAGGTGGCCAGCCGACCCACCGTGATCCTGGACGGCGCGCACAATCCGGGGGCCGCCGAGCGATTGCGCGAGACCCTGAGCGCCTATGCGCAAGCCCGCCCGATGGTCCTGGTGCACGCCACTCGTCCCGACAAGGACTTCCGCGCGGTCCTGTCTTGCCTGCTCCCGCTGTGCGACCACTGCGTGGAGACGACCGCGCCCGGCCTGTGCGACCCGGAAGCCGTGGCCGAGGTCGCCCGGGAGGTCTCGGCCTGTCCGGTGGAGGTCTGCCCGGACCTTGGCCGCGCCCTGGCCCTGGCTCGCCGTCTCGCCGGCGAGGGGGGCACGGTCCTGGTCACCGGCTCCCTATACCTAGTCGGGGCGGTGCTGGCGCGACCGGGATGGGGCCAAAACGATCATTGACTTTGCGGCGGTTCTTCCCTTATTGTTCGCTTCCCCGCGGGAGCCCGGAGCGGGTCCGCGGGACCGCCCCGTCTGGGTGAAGGCCCAAATCTCGAAACGCGGGCGATGGACCAAGGAGGACCATGAACGACACGCTCAACTCCGCCACGCCGGGCGAACCACCGGCCCAGCCCCCCCTCGCCGACGCGGGCGGCACCCAGCCCGCGGAGCAGCCGCCCCCCAAGGACCAGGACTTCGCCGCACTCCTCGACCACTACGACCAGGCCGAGGTCCGCGAGGGCGAGGTCGTCCCCGGCCGCATCCTGAAGATCGAGAAGGACTGGGTGCTCGTGGACATCGGCTACAAGAGTGAAGGTCGCATCCCGATCCACGAGTTCCAGGACGCCGAGGGAAACCTCACGGTCAAGGAAGGGGACGAGACCTCGGTCTATGTGGAGTCCCGCGAGAACGCGGAGGGACTCCTCGAACTCTCCAAGGAGAAGGCCGAGAAACTGAAGATCTGGGACGAGATCGCAGCGGCCCACAAGCGGGACGGCGTGGTCGAGGGCACGATCCTGTCCCGAGTCAAGGGTGGCCTGACCGTGGACATCGGGGTGCGGGCCTTCTTGCCAGGGTCGCAGATTGACTTGCGCCCGGCGCGCGACCTGGACCGCTACGTCGGCCAGACCTACCGATTCAAGGTCATCAAGTTCAACCGGCGCCGGGGGAACATCGTCCTCTCCCGCCGCCTCCTGCTCGAAAAGGAACGCGAGGAACAGAAGGCCCGCACGCTCGCGACGCTCCAGGTCGGTCAGGTCCTCGAGGGCACCGTGATGAACATCACCGAATACGGGGCCTTCGTGGACCTGGGCGGGATTGACGGCCTGCTCCACATCACGGACATGTCGTGGGGTCGCATCAATCACCCCTCCGAGATGGTCCGGGTCGGGGACCGCGTCAAGGTCAAGGTCCTGAAGTTCGACCCGGCGACGGAGCGGGTGTCGCTCGGGATGAAGCAGACCGGCGAGGACCCGTGGCTGCGGGCGGAGGAGCGCTACCACGTGGACGACCGCGTTCGCGGGCGGGTCGTATCCCTCGCGGATTACGGCGCCTTCGTGGAGCTCGAGCCCGGCATCGAGGGCCTGATCCACGTGTCCGAGATGTCCTGGACCAAGAAGGTGAAGCACCCATCCAAGGTCCTGAGCGTGGGCGACGAGGTCGAGACGGTGGTGTTGCAAGTGGATGCCCGCAACAAGCGCATCGCGCTCGGCCTGAAGCAGACCGAGATCAATCCCTGGCAGCTGCTGGCCGAGAAGTACCCGGTCGGCACGCGGGTCCGGGGGAAGGTCCGCTCGATCACCTCGTTCGGCGTGTTCGTGGGCATCGAGGACGGGATTGACGGGCTCGTGCACCTCCAGGACATTTCGTGGTCGCGCAAACCCAAGAACCCGGCCGAGATGTTCCAGAAGGGCGACGAGGTCGAGGCCGTGGTCCTGCACATTGACCCTGAGAAGGAGCGTTTCGCCCTGGGGATCAAGCAGTTGCAGGAAGACCCCTGGGAGCGCGTACACGAGCGGTACCCCATCGGGTCCATCGTGAAGGGCAAGGTCACGAAGGTCCTGGACTTCGGCGCCATCGTCGAGCTGGAAGACGAGGTCGAGGGGCTGGTGCACGTGTCCGAGATCCGCCCCGAGAAGGTCGAGAGCGTGAGCAAGGTCCTGAAGGTCGGCGATGAAGTGACGGCCATGGTCATCGCCCTCATCCCCGAGGACCGCAAACTGGGACTGTCCATCCGGCGCCACCTGGAAGCCCAGGAAAGCGGGGACTACGCCGAGTACCTGAAAACCCAGCACGTGGCCCCGACCACCATCGGCGACCTGATCCGCGAGAAGATTGACGTGTCGAGCCTGCCCAGGGGCCCGGCGGACCGCAAGGACCGCGAAGCGCTCGAGCCGGCGGCCGAGGCCGCGGCCGCCGAGGCAGAGGCGACCCCGGAAGCGCCCGCGAAGAAGGCCGCAGCGCGCAAGACAACCCGAAAGACCCCCGCCCGCGCGGACACCCCGGCGGAGGCCGGCACCGCGGAGGTGCCGCCCCCCGAGTCCCCCGCCCAAGCCCCGACCGCGACGGAGCCAGGCCCCGAGGGCTGACCCCCGCCAGGCATCAGCGGACCCCCGTGACGTAGAAGGGGATCTCCATGACCTGCGCGCCTCCCGCGAACGGGGGGACCCGCACCCCCTTGACCACGGCCAGGGCGCAGGACGCAAGGCTCGCCGACGCGGGGGGCGAGGTATCCAGCCGGGACAGCGCGACCCGACCTGACCCCAGGATGTAGAGCGACACCGTCCCCCCCCGGAACTCGGGGTGCGCGGCGGCCTCCTCGCGGAAGCACCGGACCAGGCCGGCCGATACCCGCCCCTGGACCGACGCGAGGTCCTCTTTCGTCAGGGCCCGGCCACCCGAGACATCCTCCTCATCGAAGGCGAGGTCCACGGTCGGCAAGGAGGCCGCCGAGGTGGGCGCGGTCCCTGGGCGGGCCAAGGGGCGCACGGTCTTGCGCGGTCGCTTCCCGTTCGCGTTCGTGGGCGGGGTGGCCGGGGTCGCCGTGGCCCGAGGCAACGCGGGCAGGGTCCCGACCTCGAGAGGTCGGAACACGTCGAGGTCGAACCCCGGTGGCGGCGGTGTCGCGGGCCGCAAGACAAGAAAGGCCCCCACCGCAAGCGCCGCGACCCCCACGGCCCCGAGCAGGATGGGCATCCGGTGGTGGCGGCGGATGGACCGCTCGAGGGACTCCGCCTCGCGCAGGACCTCGCGCCTCCGCCTTTCCTCGGCGTCCTTCCGCGCAAACTCGTCGTGGAAGGCCTTCAGGTGCGGGACGTCCGCGAGCCGCACGAAGCGCCGCTCGCGAACGTTGCGGACCTCCGTCTCGGCGTCAATCTGGTGCGCCCGGATGAGGTCGTGGAGGTCCTGCACCGAGAACGGGCCGTAGTCCATCCCGTTCTTGCGGTACATCCATCGTTCGAGGGCCTGCGCGTCAATCCCGGTCACCCCGCGACCTCCGGGTCGGGCGGGCGGCGATTTTGATTCTACCAGAGCGGGCGATGGCCCGCAGGCTGTCCGCGACGGCCCGGGCCAGGGAGGCCGCGACCGCGTCAGGGTCCAGGGCGCGGCCCGTGACCCTCGACAGGCTCGTCACTGCGAGGCCCGGGGACTTGCAGGGATCGATCAGCGAGAACCCGGCGACGTCCGGGCCGATGTTGACCGCGAGTCCGTGCGTCACGATACCTTGCGAAACGTGCAGCCCGACGGACGCGACCTTGGCCCCCTCGACATAGACGCCGGGCCGCGATGGGTCCCAGGTGGCCGCGACGCCTTCCCGGGCCAGGAACGCCAGCGTCACGTCGGCCAGACACCGCAGCAGGTCCTCCACACCGATTCCGAGCCGCTCTAAGTGCACCACCGGATAGACGACCGCCTGGTCCGGACCGTGGTAGGTGGCCCCGCCTCCGCGGTCCACGTAGTAGAGTTCCACCCCCCGGAGGCGCCGTTCTTCCCTCGACACGTGGACCTCGTCCCACTTGGCCCTCCGGCCCAGGGTCAGAGTCGGGGGATGCCGCAGGGCGAGGATCACCCCATCCGCCCGCCCCGCGAGGACCTCCTCGCGCGCTTCTTCCTGAAATCGCAATCCTTCCAAATAAGGGACGAGCCCCCTGCCGCGGACGATCAACACCGGGTCGAGTTGCGTCACGAGTCTGCCCTCCGAACCTGGTCCCCCTGGGGACGCGAGCGCCCGCTCGCGCGTGGGGGTGCGAGCGCCGCCCGCGCCATGACAAGACTACGATCGCTCGCAGCAGACACAATGAGAAGGCCCGACCTCCTCGCGAGGGGGCGGTGTACGCTCCCCACGCCTTCTCCTGGGCTCGAAACCCAGGTAAGGAGGTTGAACATGACGAATGGTAGCACAAGGATCGTCGGAATGGCCCTTGGAGCAACCCGCGCTGCGGGCGCGGATTGCGACGCGCCCCCAGTAGGGGCACCAGCGCCGGCCTGAACGAGCGATGGGAGTGAAGGTCGGGAGCCATCGTCCGGTAGGCGGTGAGGACGGTCCAGTGGACCGTCCGATCGACGGGAAGGGCGTGCGACGCGGTGTCCGGACGCTTTGAAGCCCCGTCGGACAGGCAAAATTCCTGGGGTCAAGCCATTGTCTTGACCCCCTGACACCCTCATGGCTACTGCGTCAAACGACATCGCGGATTGCTCGTCCGGAAAACAGAGGCTCCACCACGACCTCGCTCGGGAACGCGGGTGACTGGCCTGTTGCGTCGAAACGCGTTTTTTCCGTATCCTGGTTGTATCGAAGGGCCGAACGCCAAGGGGGGTGGAAGAAAATGGGCTGTCCCGAGAAACGGCTCACGGGGTCGCTGGGCGTGCTGGTGGTCGCGTGCGCGGCGGGCGGAACGGACGAGGGGTGGGACGGAAGCGTCCGCTCCGCGCTCGTCGGGATCCCGTGTTCTTCCCACTCGGAGTGCCGGGCGGAGGACCCGTGCACCGTGGCCATGTGCCTCGCCGGGACGTGCAGGGGTCACCGAGTCCCCGGGTGCTGTTGGGCGCCCGAGAACGACCCCACCACGGGGCTGTCGTGGGACGCCCCGGACCTCGCGCAGGACTACGCGGATGCCCAGTGCGACCGAAACGACGCCTGCGCGTTCCCGGCATCGTGCGACCTCGCGACCAACACCTGTCGAATCCTGGCGCCATGGGGAATCCTCTGCGGGGGGGACGAGGAGTGCGATGACGGGGACCCGTGCACCCGCGACGCCTGCGTCTGCGGTGCCTGCGAGCATCGAAGCGAGCCCGGGTGCTGCTCGTCGGACGGCGACTGCGACGACGGACTCTCCTGCACGGTGGACGCGTGCGTGCTCGGGGAATGCCGGTGGCTGGCCCTTCCAGGGGCGGACTGCTGCCAGAAGGACACGGACTGTCCGGACGATGGTCGCCCGTGCACCGCCGAGGCCTGCATCCTCGACCCGGTGCTCGGGATCCGGGTGTGCCGTCACCCGCTTCAGCCACCGTGCGTTGCCCCGGTGCCCTTCGTAGAGGAATTCCACGGGGCCGCGACGTTCGAGGGTCTGGGCTGGGAGGTCCTCGACGACGGCCAGGATGCGAGCCAGAACTGGTCCCTCCCGGGGAGCGGGGCGCTCGGACTGGACCCGCAGGTCCTGTTCACCGGAGACCCCGCGACCACTCCCCTGAAGACCGTCCTGGCCTCGCCGGTTCTGGAGGGCCTGGCACCAGTGATGACGCTCCAGTGGCGCATGGTGTACGAACATGCCTCTCCGGGGCAGCCGGTGACGCTTCGGACCGTGGCCGCGGGGGACGGGGACCTCGGTCATGGGGCGGTCCTGTGGTCGCGGACGCTCGACCGCGACCTCGAGTACCGGCTGCTCTCGGTCCCAATCTGGTGGCCCACCGGGTGGTCCCCTACGATCCGCATCGGCTTCATGGTCTGGGCGTCCTCATCGCAGCCGGTGGCGTCGTGGCAAATCGATCGGGTCGTGGTGGCCCCGGGCGTGCCCAACGAACTCCGGAAGGCCCAGTTGTGGCGGTGCCTGAACCCCACGTGTTCCAACATCAACGTGAGCCCGAACACCATGGTCGCTGAGGCGTTTGGGGCCTACCCAGACATTGTCATGACACCGGACGAGCATTACCGCTATCAGGCCTGCTACAAGGACTTGGACGGAGGCGGGTACCAGTACTTCGGGTTCCCTCACGTCGCCGTGGATACCGGAGGCCCGCTCGACCAGCCCGCGTTCGTGACGCCGGTCGCCTTCAACGGTCAGAACTCGTGCAGCGCGAATGCGGCCTCGGTCGTTTCCGTCTGCGGCAGCGCCGAAGCGAGGTTCCTGTGCCAGGTGGACATCAACCCCAAGAACGACGCGAAGTTCGTCGGGGCCTACCGTATCGGCATCCGTGCGTTCGATCATTGGGATGCGAACGGTCTCCACCAGGCATCGCTCGAATCTCTGAACGAGGCGGTCATCACGGTCCTGCCGCCCCCGGCTCGTCCCGTGCGGCGCCTGCCTCCCACGAACCGCGCGTTCAAGGGGAATACCAGCAGTAGGCGGTGACCAGCGCGGTCGTCTCCACGAGCAGGCGAAACGGGTCTTGTCCCACCCGGCGCGGGCCAGCGGCCCCGACGAGCGCCCGGAGGTGTCTGCGTCCCTCTCCCGGCGTTGCGCACTCGATCCAGTGGGCCACCCGCTCCGCGATCAGGTCGGCGCGCCGCCGGAACCACGAACGCGCCCACGGCCCATCCCTCTTCCGACCGAACAGCGCGTCCGCATCCTGTCCGTACGTGAGCAGTTCGTCCTCGTCCGCCGAACCGACCTCGGCCCCGACGGCGATGAGGGCGTCCACGGCCAGCGTCACCGTCGCGTCCACGAGGAACCGTTCCTGAAACCGCGCGGGAACACGGTAGCGCAACCCGCGGAGGAAGTCGCGCATCAGCCTGGCCTGGTCCCGGAGCCAGTCCTCGTCCACGTCCTCGATCCACGCCAGGATGGCCCGGGTGATCGCGTTCAGGTGGCTGTCGAACAGGCGGTGCGCCGGCGGCCCCCGCCGCGGGACGTCATCGAACATCTCGGCCAGGGACTGGCGAAGTTCGACGGCCTCGCACTGCGCCTGCCTGTTGTCAATCCGTTCGAACAGAGCGTCCGACGGGGGCAGGGCATACCGGTCGGCCAGGGCCCTGGCCCGCGCCGACACGGGCTTCAATACCAGCGCGAAGAACTCCCGGTCCTGGTCATCGTACCAGTAGTCGAGCAGGTCCTTCCGCGTCCGCCACCCGAAGCCCTCGCGTCGGACGTACGGGTCCATGACCCAGGCCCCTCTTGGGTTCGTCCCATACGCGAGGACCCAGTGCCCGCCATTCCGCACGGCCAGGATCGCGGGCCTCCCGGCCGCGCCCCACCGGCGAAGGGCCTCCGACGCCGGCTGGCGCCCCTTGAGGCGACGACTGGTGGCCTGTACCCCGAGTCGTTTCGCTGCGCGGGCCAGGTCGTCGGGGCCTAGGCCTCCCCGGGGCTCGTCGTCCAGTTCGGCCAGCACCTCGGCCCGGCGTTTCGCATCCACGGACCGCTTCGCCAGGCGGCGAACCTTGCGGCGGACCTCGGCGCGGACCTCGTCGAGCAGGTTCCTGGCCTCCTCGCGTGCCTGGAACGTACCCGCGAGCCGCAAGATCTGGTCGAACGTCACCTCGCGCCGTCCGAGGAGCTTCAGGGCCGTGTAGAGCGCGGTGGGCCCGCACGCCCACGGTCGCCTTCGCATCCACTCGAAATCGCTTTGCTTCGCGTACAGCGTGTATTGTTCTTTCTGGCCCATGTCTCGCGACCCGAACGGGTTTTGAAGTCGAAAGAAGGCAAATGATGATTGAACAATTCGCCAGGGATTGTCAATGAGTCGGGTTCCCGGGCGCACCTCGAGTCCACCCGCCATACCAGGGCCGGTTTCCTTGCGCGAAGGTCCGCCCGGCGATAGGATTTCGTCGCCATGGATCCGGTAGACTGGCAGGATCGGCGCGTGAAAGTTCCGAGGGGCGCGGCGCGCCTGGTCACCCTACTGGTGGCCGCGGGTCTGATCGCATACAGCCTTTTCAATCTCCGGTTCGAAAGCCGGTCCGTCCTGTTCGAGACCCGTCTGGTCGGCCAGGCCGAGGCGGGCGAGCGCTCGCGGTCGAGCCTCGCGAAACTCCGGCTCCTGACGCGGAGCGTCGGGTACATCCGCTCGAACTACGTGTCCCCGGCGCGCATCCGACCCGTTCCCATGCTGGTCGGGGCCCTGAAGGCAGTCGAGGCCCTGGTCCCGGAGGTGATGGCCACGCTGGACCCGAACGACCCCGAGACGGTGCGGGCCGTGGTCGTGCGCGTCGGGGACCAGAGTCGGACCTTCCCGATCGCGGGGGTGTCCGACCTCTACGAGATGAACTGGCGGCTGCTCGACATCTTCGAGTTCATCGCCTCGTACCTCCCCGAGGACGCGAAGGAGGACGAGATCGAATACGCCGCCATCAACGGCATGCTGTCGCCGCTCGACGAGCACTCGGTCTTCCTGCCGCCCCGGGCCTACGGCGAGATGAAACTGGACACGGAGGGCCGGTTCGGGGGCTTGGGGATCGTCATCACGACCCGGAATGGAGTCGTGACCGTGGTCTCGGTGCTGCCCGGGACACCGGCGGACCGGGCCGGGTTGAAGTCACTCGACCAGATCACGGACATCGGGGACGAGACCACCCTGAACATGCTCCTCACGGACGCGGTCAGCAAGTTGCGGGGAGAGCCGGGCACGGACGTGACCATCCGGGTGATGCGCAAGGGGTGGGCCGAGCCGCGCCTCTTCACGTTGACCCGGGCCGAGATCCATATCCAGTCGGTGACGAGCGAGGTGCTCGGGAATGGGGTCGGATACGTCCGCGTCCGCCACTTCCAGGAGGACACCAGGGACGACCTCGTGCGACACCTGCGCGACCTCAAGAGCCGGGGGGCACTCGACCGGATCATCCTGGACTTGCGAGAGAACCCTGGAGGTCTCCTCGAACAATCGGTCGAGGTCGCGGACCTCTTCGTGCACAAGGGCACACTCGTCATCACGGAGGGTGAGGGCAACCGGATGCGCCAGGAATACCGGGCGAGCCGCGACACGCCGTTCGCCGACGTGCCGATGGTGGTGCTGGTGGACGGAGGCACCGCGAGCGCGGCCGAGATCGTGGCCGCGGCCTTGAAGGGCAACGGCCGCGCGATCTTGATCGGGGACACGACCTTCGGGAAGGGGACCGTGCAGGTCCTGTACGAGGTGGGTCCTGGGGCGTTGAAACTGACGGTGGCCCAGTATCTGACACCTGGGGGGCTGTCCATCCAGGGCGTCGGGATCGCGCCGGACGTGGACCTGGTCCCGGTTAGCATCGGTGGCGAACGCGCGTCCCTGGGGACGCGGGAGCAGCGGGCCGAACGCGACCCGAAGAGGAAACTCAAGCCGTTCGGGCCGGTGCCCGACGACGAGCCTCGCTGTCATCTGCCAGTCTTCGAGGCGGCGCGAGAGGGGGACGACGAAGACGCGGATGAACCTCCGATCCGCGAGGACCGGTTCGTGCGCGACGAGGTGATTGACGTGGCGGAGGCCGTGGTCCGGGCCATCCGATCCAGCGGGCGGGTTTCGGCCTTGCGCGAGGCCGAAGGCGAACTGAAGGCCATCCTGGCCCGCCAGGACGAGCGGATCGTGAGGGCGCTGCGGGAGCATGGGATTGACTGGAGCGCAGGTCCGGTCCAGCCGGGGAGTCCCGTGGAACTCGAGTGGCACCTCGTGAAGGGGAAGGTGCTGGTGGCGGGGACGGATGCGCGGGTGCGGCTCGTGGCCCGTAACCGGTCCGGGGAGACCCTCTATCGCGTGCACGTGACGACGGTGTCGGACCACCCGGCACTCGACGGCCTGGAGTTCCTGTTCGGGCGGATCGAGCCGGGACAGGCCGTGGCGCGCGAGCAAAGGGTCCGGGTCTCGAGCGATTCCTGGGACCGTCTGGACCGTGTGGACTTCGCGGTGTACCAGGGTGACGTGGAGGGATTGCGGCCTCCGCCCGTGACGGTGGCGACGAAGGGCGTGCCCAGACCGCGGTTCGCATACTCGGTCCGCGTGCAGGACGTGGCGGGCGACGCGGACGGATTGATCGACCCCGGCGAAACCGTGGACTTCGTGGTCGAGGTGGAAAACGTCGGTGAGGGGCCGGCGAGGGATGTCCTGATGACCTTGCGCAATCGGAGCGGCGAGGGCGTCTATGTCCGGCAGGGGCGCAGGGTCTTCAAGGAAGGCATCGCTCCGGGACAGAGTGTGGAGGCCCGGTTCACGGTCGAGGTCCGGGGAGGGGCCGACCTGGAACAGGTGAGGGTGGAGGTCGGCATCCTGGACCAGAAATTGCGGGAGTATCTGGCCGAGGAGCGGTCCTTCCCGGTGGTGAAGGGGCCCCGGGTGCCGTTCGTCGCGTCTCAGCAGGCGCTACGGGTGCGCGAGACGGACTCGCCGATCCTCGCGTCAGCGTCCGAGGGCGGACCGGTCCTGGCGCGGGTGGGACAGGGATTCCTGCTGCGCGCGCTCGGGCGGCTCGGAGACTACTACCGGGTCGAGCTGGAGACGGGGGGGTTCGCGTTCGTGCGCGCGGTGGACGTGGAGCCGCTCAACGACGTGGTCCGGTACCCGCCGCAGCCGGCGTTTTCGTTGGCGAAATCCATCATGCCCGCCGTCATGATGGAGCCCCTGGCGATGGGTCTCGACCGGCCGGTGGGCGACCAGCTGACCCTGATGGGACGGGTTCGCTTCGATAGCGACGACGAAGGGGGCGGTGTCCGGAGGAAGATCCTCGTGTTTCGGGGGAATGACAAGGTGTTTTTCTGGGCGAGGGACGGCGGAGGGCGCGGGTTGGTCGTCCCGTTCGAGGCGGTGATCCCGCTGGAGGAGGGACGCAACGACGTGGCCGTCTATGCGATCGAGGGGAAGGACAGGGCCACGGTGCGTCGCTTCACGGTCTATCGCGAGAGGGAGGTTGGGGCACGGGACGGCGAGGAGCCGGCCGCGAGCAGGACGAGTGAAGCGACGAGGAGGGGTGGGCCATGAGGAGGTCCTGGGGAAGCCTTCTAATCGTGGTCGTGGTCCTGTGTGGGGCGGCCGCGTTCGCCGACGAGGCGTCGTACCGAGCCTGGCATCGGAAGGGGGTGCAGGCGCTGAAGAAAGGGGCCCACGACAGGGCGTTGGAGGCGTTCAAGGCCGCGGTGGCGGCAGACCCCGGCGAACCGGATGGCTACTTCAACGCGGGGAACGTGGCCAGGCACCTGAAGCGGTGCGGGGACGTGCTGCTGTATTTCCGAGGGTTCCTGTACCTGGCCCCGGGGACCGAGGATGACCGGACCGCGAAGGCGGCCCTGAAAGAGTGCGAGCGAAAAGGGGAGACGGGGCGGGTTTCCATCCAGAGCGAGCCGGTCGGGGCCGAGGTGACCGTGTCCGGGGTCCTCGTGGGGCAGACGCCGCTGCCGAACCTGGTCCTGCCAGTCGGGGAGTTCCCGGTGGAGTTCCGGCACCCTGACTGCGAGGTCCATCGCGAGATGGTGACAATTCGAGCAGACGAGCCGGCCCGAGTTGTGGCGTCGCTGCCGTTGAAGCCGGCGTTCGGGTATCTGGAGGTCGTGACAACCCCCTCCGAGGGCGTCACGGTGTGGGTGGACGACCGGGAGGTGGGGGTGACGCCCATCGAGAAGGTGAGGTTGCCCGTGGGCAAGGTGCTCGTGAGGCTCGGGAAGTCGGGATACGATTCCTGGATCCGCGCGGTCGTGATCCAGAAGGACCGCACGCATCGTCTAGAGGCCAGGCTCGAGGAAGCGCCGGCGGGGGCAGAGGAGACCAGAGGGGCGCGAGGAGACGGGGAGTAAGGCCGAGATGGCAACGGGTAGGATGACGCCCTGGCCGCGAGACGTGGAGGGGGGCGAGGCGGTCGTGAAGGCGGTGACGGTCCGCATCGTGGAGGCGGGATGGGTTCGCCTGTCGAAGACGGGACGGGTGGTCCTGGCCGCGTCAGAGGAAGTGCGGTTCGGTCGGGGGGACGTGCTGATGGTGAGGTCGGACCGGGGGGACGTGCTCGCGAGCGCGGTCACCGCATCGTCAAGGCGCGCCCTGAGCCCGGAGCAGGCCCTTCGAGTGGTGCGACGGCTCCAGCCCGGGGAGAGGGAGGTGGTCCTCGGGCGGGTCGAGGGCCGGGAGAAGGAGGCGAGGGCCGTTTTCTTGAGGGAGGTCAAGCGACACGGCCTGGACATGCACCTGTCCGAGGTCGAGGTTGTGCAGGGGGATTCGCGGGTCATCTTCTATTTCACGGCCCCGGGGCGGATGGATTTCCGGGCGCTCGTGCGAGACCTGGCCGGGGCCCTGCGGGCCCGGGTCGAGCTAAGGCAGATCGGGGTGCGGGACGAGACGCGGTGCACGGGGGGGCTCGGGCCGTGCGGACTGCCGCTCTGCTGCGCCACGTTCCTTCGGGAGTTTTCGGCGGTCACCATCCGGATGGCCAAGACCCAGGGGCTGGTTCTGAATCCCCAGAAGGTGTCGGGCGTGTGCGGGCGCTTGATGTGCTGCCTCGCCTACGAACAGGGCGTCTATTGCGAGATGCGGCGGCAGTTTCCCAAGGTCGGAAGCGTTGTCGCAACACCGAAGGGGGAGGGGAAGGTGCGCGATGTCCTCGTCATGCGGCGGACAGTCAAGATCATGCTGGGGCCGGGCGTGGTGGAGGAGTTTCCCCTGGAGGATGTGAAGTGGAGGGACCAGGGGGGCTCGGGCGTGGCCGAAGAGGGGGAGGTCGTGGAGGAACCTGTGGGCGCGGACCTGGAAGCCCTGGAGGACCGGACCTGACCTCGATGCCCGGACGGACGCGGTTTTTCGATTCCCACGCGCATCTGTCTCGAGAGTTTTTCGGAGAAGAGGTGGAAGCCACCATCGCGCGCGCCCGGGAGGCCGGGGTGTGTGGCATCGTGACCGTCGGGAGCGGGTCGGACCCGGGCGTGATGGCAGAGGCCGTGGAGGTCGCGAAGCGGCACGAGGACATGGTGTGGGCCGCGGTCGGCGTGCATCCCCACGAGGCGGACCGAGCGGACGAGACCACGTTTGGCGCGCTCGAGCGATGGCTGGGGGAAGAACGGGTCGTGGCTGTGGGAGAGGCGGGGCTCGACTATCACTATCGGCTGTCGAGCCGGGAAGGGCAGTTGAAGGTATTCCGCAGGCAAGTCGAGATCGCCAGGGAAGCGGGGAAGCCCCTCGTGGTCCATTGCCGCGAGGCGGATGCCGACGCACTGGCGGTGCTCGCCGGGGCAGGGCTCGGGGAGAGGGCCGGGGTGATCCATTGCTTTACCGGGGACCTGGAGACGGCCCGACGATACGTGGCGCTCGGGTTCTCGGTGTCGATCCCGGGCGTCGTGACGTTCCGGAATGCGGGCGGACTGGTGGAGGCCGCGAGGGGGGTGCCCGTGGAACGGCTGTTGGTCGAAACGGACGCTCCGTTCCTGGCGCCGGTGCCCGTGCGGGGGCGGCGCAACGAGCCGGCGTTCATCCGCCACACGGTGGACGCCGTGGCGCGAATCAGGGGCCTCAGCGTGGAAGACATCGCGAGGATCACGGAGGTCAATGCGCGGCGCCTGTTCGGGATTGCCGGCGGGGAGGTCGGGGAGCCCAGGCTGACCTACGCGATCAGGGAGTCGCTGTACGTCAACCTGACCAATCGGTGCACGTTGCGCTGCACGTTCTGCGGGAAGTTCCGGGATTTCGTCGTCAAGGGTCACAACCTGAGGATCGGCCGCGATCCCGGCGTCGAGGACCTGTGGGCCGCGCTCAGGGCCGAGAATTTCGGGAGATTCCGGGAGGTGGTGTTTTGCGGATACGGCGAGCCTCTGTTGAGACTGGACGTGGTCAAGGAACTGGCGAGGCGCCTGAGAGCAGGGGGGGCGCGGCACATTCGCGTGAATACGGATGGGCTCGCGAGCCTGGTCCATGGGCGGGACGTGGCGAGTGAACTTGCAGGGCTCGTGGACGAGGTCAGCGTGAGCCTGAACGCGCCGGATGCGGCGACGTACGCGCGGTATTGCCGGTCGCGATACGGGGAGGCGGCGTTCGGGGCGGTCTGCGATTTCTTGCGCAGGGCCGCGGAGGTGATTCCCGAGGTGACCGCCACCGTGGTCGCGCTGCCGGACCTGGACATCGAGGCATGCCGGCGCCTGGCGGAGGGCCTCGGGGTGCGTTTTCGAGTCCGGCCTCTGGATGATGTGGGATAGGCCAGGGCTTTGGTCCACGTTAGACGGTGTCCAAGAAATCTGGACACCTGTCCAAGGCTCGGAGGAGGTGCGTTCGGGCGAGTGACCTTGGAAAAGACGTGTCAGATCAATGGGATAACAGAGGTCTGGCGCGAGGCGGTTTGGTGGCACGATCCTGGCATGCGGGATGAGGCGACCCGTGATGGAGGAGCCTCGCATGTGGTCTGTCGTGATACCGTTCTTGTTCATGATGTCGGTGGCAGGGGCGAGGCCGGCACTGGCGGCGGTGCCGGAACTGGTCGAGAGGGCTGCCTGGGTTGGGGTGAAATCCAGACCGGACGAGAAGGTGGTCGGGGAACGGGCCGTGAACGGGCACGCGGCCAGGAGCCGCACGAGCGCGGCCGGGAGGCGGGAGATTGCGCGGCAGTCGGAAGATTCCGACCCCGGGTTGCCTCGGGACACCCCATCGGTGGATGTGAACACCTGTTCGTATGCAGACCTGCTTCGGCTGCCCGGTATCGGGCCGAAGAAGGCGCGGGCCATCCTGGAGGAACGCGGGAAGCGCCCGTTCCGAGGGGTACACGACTTGAGACGCGTCAAGGGGATCGGTCCCAAGACCGTCCAGAGGCTCGCGCCGTACGTGATGACCAGACCGGTGAAGGCCGGCGACTGAGTCAGTGGATTCGCTTCAGGGGCAAGCAAACGGGGGGTTTCGACCGCTAGCCGGTGGCTCGTTGCGAGTCGCCGGAATGTGAGACCTGGCCACCCGGTGGGTGGTCGGGTCTAGGGGAACGCGGTCTTCTTCACGACGACGACGCGGTGGTTGGAGGTATCCGCCACCAAGAGGCGGCCATCTTTGCTCGAGGTCACTCCCATCGGATAGCGGAACTGAGCGACCCCTGTGCCCTGCGCACCGAACACAGCCCAAGGAATCCCCTCCCCCGTGAATGTCACGAGCCGATGGTGCAGGCTGTCCGACACAACGACGAACCCGTCGAGATAGAGGGCGGCGCCATACGGGCTGTCGAGCGCCAGGTCGCCTGTAGCCTGGAGGCTGGAGATGGGGTTGCCGTCCCAGGTC
The DNA here is from genome assembly GCA_037442805.1 of Deltaproteobacteria bacterium. Lineage (GTDB taxonomy): Bacteria > Myxococcota_A > UBA9042 > DTJE01 > DTJE01 > DYKK01. The sequence goes on along the minus strand of JBBIPO010000050.1, from coordinate 843 downwards.
AGCAACTGCACCCGCTGGTTCTGGGTGTCGCAAACGAGCACCCGGTAATCCGGGGCGGGTGCGACGCACGAGGGGCTCCGGAACTGTCCTGGTTTCTTGCCGTATTCCCCGAAGCCGACCGCGAGCACTCCCTCCGGGTCGAAGACCTGGACCCGGTGATTGGACGTATCCGCGACGTACACCATCCCCCCGTCCGCCGTCACGGCCACGTCCTTGGGTTCTCTGAACTGGCCCGGGTCGGTGCCCTGGCCCCCGAACGCGAACAGAAAGACACCCATCCTCGAGAAGACCTGGATTCGATGATTTCTCGTGTCGGCCACGTACACCCGATCCCCGGACAGCGAAAGCCCGTGGGGGCTCTGGAACTGGCCGTCTGCGGACCCAGGTTTCCCGAATCCAAACAGAAACGTGCCGTCGTCTGCGAAGACCTGGATGCGGTGATTGTCCCGGTCCGCCACCAGGACGGTGCCCGACCCGGCGGTGACATCGAAGGGCGATTGAAGTTGCCCGGGTCCCGCACCAGGTTCCCCGAACGCGAGCACGACCGCCTGGACCTCGGAGAAGTCGCAGGTCCCATCCCGGCAGGACCCGACCATCCCGACCGAGCGACAATCCAGGTCCGTCGCGCACGAGATCGGCTTGCAGGTGCTGGTGACCCGGATATCGTCCAGGTAGACCCCTTGTCCGCTGTTCTCGTGTCCGTCCCGAGTGTCGAAGGTGAACCGGAACCGCACGGGATGGGACTGGAGGGCCGAGACGTCTATCATGACCTCCCGCCAGACCTTCCCGGGGAAGTCCCCAGGCTTCTCCCAGAGGACGAACTCCCCGACGTCCGTCTGCGCG
>JBBIPO010000049.1:16171-21218 GCA_037442805.1 Deltaproteobacteria bacterium | reverse complement strand
TACAGCGCGGATTGCTCCCGACGATTTGGCCCATGACGTCGCACGCCATCTGTGATACGATCCGTCGGCTTTGGGCATCGGTCTATTCCGGTGCGGGGACGCCGTTTTCGGGAGGGATCCATGACCCGCAAGACGATGATCGCGTGGGCCGTGGCGGCGCTCGGGGCCCTGTTCGGCCTGATCTACAGCGGGGTCTCAACGACCGACTTCGCGGCCCACCTGGACCGGCAACTGCACCCGGTCCGGTGCACCCTGCTGCCCGGGGTCGAGCCCGCGAGCCAGGTGGACCAGACCGTGGAGGGCTGCAAGGTCGCGATGTTCTCGCGGTATTCGTCCTTCTGGCGGGACCGGTACTGGGGCGGGATCCCCTGGTCCCTGCCGGGGATGGGGCTGTACGCCTTCGCCCTGGCCCTGTGCGCGTGGGCCTTGATCACGCGGCGCGGACACGAGATCGCCCCGAACCTCGGCCTGGCCCTGACCGCGCTTGTGGCCGCCGGGACCTCGCTCGTCTTCTTCTACCTGTCTGCGACCCGCCTCGACGCCTTTTGCACCACGTGCGTCGGTTCATACATCGGGGCCGGGATCCTTTTGGCCGCGGCCGCCGGCGTCCTGTACCTCTCGCGGGCGGACCGCTTCGTCACCCAGCCGGGCGCGCGCGTCGGGGGCACCCTGTTTTTCTGGATCGCGGCGCACCTGGCCGAGATCGGACTGGCCGTGGCCCTGCCCGTGGTCGTGTGGGCCCGCGCCCTGCCCGACTACGGCCCGTACGTGACGAAGTGCGAGACACTCAAGGACGAGAAACCCCCGGAGGGCGTGATCCTGCCGCTTCGCGCCGCGACCGGCGCGGCGCCCGTGGACACCCTGCTGGTCCTCGACCCCTTGTGTCCGGCGTGCAAGGCCCTGCACCGCCGCCTGGAGGTTTCGGACTTCGGATCGCGCCTGTCATCCCGGGCGCTCCTGCTCCCGCTGGATGCCGAGTGCAACTGGATGCTGAAGGACTCGATGCACCCCGGCGCGTGCCTGTTGTCCCGCGCCCTCCTGTGCGCCGGCGATCGCGCCGCGGACGTGCTCGATTTCATCTACGACAACCAGGAAGACTTGCGCAAGGACGGCATCGGCAAGCGCCTGGACCGGATCCGCGAGCGCGTGGCGAACCGCTTCCCGGACCTGGCCCAGTGCCTGGACCGCCCCGAGACCAAGATCCGCCTGAACAAGGCCCTGCACCACGCCGCAGAACTCGCCCTGCCGCTCCTGACGCCCCAGGTCTATCTGAACGGGCGGCGCCTGTGCGACGAGGACACGGACCTCGGGCTCACGTTCGCCTTGACCCGGTTGATCGGCCAGGGCGCGGGAGGGAAGACGCCATGATCGCCAGGTATGCGTGGGTGGTTCACGTCATCGTGTTCGGCGCGGCGTTCGTGGGGGTAGGGGTCTCGACGCGTTCGTGGGTCTCGTCCGCGGCCGAGCGGCTGGAGACCGGCGCCCAGGCCCCCTTGCCGGCCGAGAAGGCCCCGCTTGTCGCCTCGACGGCCGAGGACGCCTACTGCACGCAGGACCTGAAGGCCGTCCTGCGCCGGGTCCTGACCTCGTGCGGCCTCATCGGCGGGGGCCGCCGCGGCTGTCAGCCCGACGAGGTCCGCAACGTGGCCCAGATCAACGACGCGGACTTCAACGCCCTGTTTCGCCCCCTCTCGAAACGAGGCGGCGTGGTCCTCTTCGATGTCGGGAAGGAGGACCTCGACGAGGGCGCCAGGGCCCTGATCGAACGGCTGTGGGCGGACCGGCGAGGCGCGTCGTATTTCTTCGTGGTGGCCCGGGCCTCGACCGACGGCCCCACCGTGAAGAACCGCGTCCTCTCGCACAAGCGGGCGAACTCGGTCCTCTTCCATCTCCAAGAGCGCTTCAAGGACCCCGACATCGAGAAGCAGGTGGGGCTGATGTGGCTCGGCGAGGAGTTCGCGCAACTGGGCACGGAGTTCTGTCAGTGGCAGTTGTCCCGACCGCAGGCCGCGTGCCGCGAGGAGGTGTTGAACCGTAGCGCCGTCCTGTCCTGGATCGACTGTCGCCTATGAGGTTCCTCACCGCCCTGATGCTCCTGGTCGCCCTCGGGGTGATCGCCGTGGTCGCGTGGCCCCTGCTGCACCGGGAGGACACGCCCGGGTCCAGGACCACGCCACTCCCAGTCGAGCGGGTCCAGGTGGTGTCCGGCGATGCGGCGACCCTGGCCTCGGCCCCGGACAAGCCAGTCGCGCCCAGTCCTCCGCAAGAACCCGCCGCAGTCCCGGACGCCCAGGCCGGTCCCCTGTGCGACCGCGCCCCGGACGGCTCCAGCGCCGAAGTCCTGTCCCTCCCCCCGGGCCCCACGCTCCGCCCCGGCCCCCGGCTCGCCAGCCCCGCGTGGACCTGGGTGAACCTGTGGGCCGCCTGGTGCAAGCCCTGCAAGGAGGAGATGCCCCTCCTGTCCGCCTGGGCCGCCCGTGAGCGCGACCGCGGCGCCCCCCTGCGCGTCCTCTTCCTGAGCGTGGACGACGACGAGCGGCAACTCGACCGTTTCATGAACGACCAGGGCCGCGCGCTCCCCGACGAGTTCCGCTGGGTCCGGGACGAGTCCACCCGCAGCCGCTTCTATCGGGCCCTCGGCATCGCTGACCCCCCGACCCTCCCCGTCCAGGTCCTCCTCGACCCAGGCGGGCGCCTGCGCTGCCTGCGCGTCGGCAGCATCACCGCCCGCGACCTCGACGAGGCCGCGCACCGGTTCGGGTGGTGAACGGATCCCTTACGACCCGATGTCGGTGCGGGCGATCTGGATGCGCGTGGTGAAGGGGAGGCTGCGCGGCATCATCAGGTGCGTGACGCGGCGGACCAGGTACTTGCCCGAGAAGCGCTTCCCGAATTGCTTCAGTTCCACGAGGTCCCCGGGCTTGATCCGCGGGTCGCCGTGGAAGTCTACCTCGCCCGTCACGAAATCCATGGCCAGCTTGTCGAAGATGGCCTTCGCGACCTTTTCCGCCTCCTCCTTGCTGTCCACGGGACGGTCCACGATGGTCAGGACCTTGCCGGTCGAGGCATTGCCATAGAGGGCCTTGCCCGTGGCCTCGTGTCCCGGGGTCCCGCCGAAGGTGTGGTCCGGGGCCGTGGCCACCCCCACGATGGCCTTCTTGGCCTTCGGGTCCCACCCGCGGACCTCGACCTTCCAGACCTGGTTGACCGTGGAGAGCGAGAAGCGCGCCTCGTGGACCACGACCTCGTCCTGCGAGTGGATGGCCTCCCGCACCAGGACCAGGACCGGGCTTCCCGCGACCTGGGTCGCGTCCAGGTCCGTCTGCATGGCCCGCAGCATCTGGTAGTCGGAGACGTTCAGCTGCGGAAGGTACGTCGCCTTGGGTCCTTTCGATCTCTTGACCTGGTCCGCGCTCAGCCCGTCCGAGGCCCCGGTGGCGGACCCGGCCTTGTCAATCACGTCCTGGATGGCCGAGGTCTTCAGGTCCTGGGGCTGGATCCCGTCCCCCCACGTCCGCGAACTCGTCCCGCGGGTCAGGCGGTGGGTCTTGTCGTACCCGCCCACGCTCACGGTGGACTTCCCCCGGTGGCGGAAGTGGGGCTCGATGTAGTGGATCTCTCCCTGGAAGACCGTCTGCTCCTTTCCCATCGGCCCCATCAGGATCTCGACTTCCTGGCCCTCCTTCAGGTCATCCAGGATCTGGATCTCCGCCCCGGACCGGATGTCCAGTTCCACCGTGAACATGTCCGGACAGTCGTGCTGCTTGTCCACCTGGACCGATTCCAGGAACCAGTGACCCTGCGCCCCACCGCCGCCCCCCTGCCCGCTCGAGGCCTGGATCGCGGTCTGGCCGTCCAGTTTCAGGATGCAGGCACTGACGCCGTTGAAGTCTTCGGGCATGGGACCTACCCCCTCGACGCGCGCGACCTCGTCACTTCAGGATCGGCGGCACCAGCAACCGGGTGCCGGGTTCCAGGGACATCGGGTCGTCAATGGCGTTCACCTCCGCGATCCGGCGCCACTCGGCCGGGTCGTCGTACTCGCGCCACGCGATGTTCTGGAGCGTGTCTCCCCGCTGCACCGTATAGACCTTCGCGTGGTCCGGGGACTGCTTACCCTTGTGCATCGCCTGGTCGCCGATCGTGGTCGCCTCGATCAGTTCGAAGTCCACCTTGGCCCGCACCGGGGTTCCGTCGTTCAGGAACATCACGTACTGGATGTTCACCTTCTTGACGTACCACTTGCACGAGTTGTAGGGGTCGTTCTCGGCCATGAACTGGCCCCAGACGAACACGACCTGCGGCGGGCGGTGCAGGCTCTCGTCGTAGTGAATCAGCCGCTCGATCTTGTCCACGTACTTGACCCGGACGTTTTCCTTCGTCTCGTACGTGTCGAAGTAGACCGAGGCCACCTTCAGCGAGCGCGAGACGCCGTGCGTCCACTCCTTCTCGCCCGAGTCGGAGCCCTGGGTCTGGTGCTCCTTGAACTCGGAGGCCTTCTCGACGGTGACCGTCTCGGGGTTGTACAGGAACTCGAGGTCCGTGAATCCCCCGCGCCACCCGCTGTCCACCACGCGCAGGAGGGCCTTCTCCATCTTTCCGCCTCCTGCCACCTTGGGAGGGCTGCTAATCATGGTGGCCTCTCCTTTCCTTCTCTCGTTTCATCCGTCTCAAGATGCGCTCGGCCATCTCCATGGCCAGGACATCCAGGTCGATCGGCTGCGAGCCCACCCCCTGGGCCCCCGCCGCCCCGGCCTGCGCGTCCTGGGTCCGGGCCGGGCGCGCCGCGGGACCCTCGCCCCGGCGCGACATCATCGCCTGGCTCGCCACGACGGACACCGCTGGGGCCACCAGGGGCAGACCGCGCAGCGCCGGGCCGGGCGTCTCTCCGGTCCGGATCAACCCGCCGAGCAACGGCGTGGTCCCGGGTCCCACCACCGGACCCGCCGGGCCCGCGTCCCCGAGCGACATCTCCAGGGTGACGGGCTCCTCGGGCAGTCCCGGGGCGCGGGTCTCGACCCTCTCGGGCCTGACGGTCCGACTCGCC
>JBBIPO010000049.1:0-16071 GCA_037442805.1 Deltaproteobacteria bacterium | reverse complement strand
CCCGTCCCGGAGCCCGGGCCATGACCAGGAGGGTCGCCTCGTCCCCCGCGACCGTGGCCGGCCCGCCCCATCCCGTCCGACCGCCTCGCGAGGTCCCGGGACCGGACACGGGCTCGCCGGCCATCCGCCGGGTGACGGGCGTCTCTCCGGTTCGATCGTCGGCCGCCGAACGGAGGTCGAGGGGCCGCCGCGAACTGGAGTTCGCGGCTCCAGGGCGTGTCATCCAGACCGTCGGCCGATCAGACACGGCCCCTGGTCGCATCGTCGGGAGCAGCGCCGGGGAGACGGGTCGTGAACCGATGTGCATTCCTCCGGGGGTTTCCGCCACGGGCCCGCGCCACCCGGGACGCCCGGCCGCTCCAGCGGCCCGCGTCACGGTCGGAGCGACCGCCCGGTCCACGTCCTCGAGCCGATCGGCCCACGGGAACCGGAGGAAGACCTCGTCCACGTCCCCGGCGAATCCCCAGAAGGTCGCCCCCTCCGCGCGCGCCACGTCCACCGCGCTCGATGTCGGCCGACTCGCGGCGCCGGCCGTCCCCTGCCCTGGGACCTCCCGGGAGGCCAGGGTCCGGCTCACGAGTGTCTCTCCGTATCGTTCAGTCGCCGCGAACTGGGGTCGGCTTCGCCGACCCTTCGCGCCCGCCCCGGGTCTCGACTCCGTTACCGCGGCGGACACCCGGCCGGCGACCCTCGACGCCTCGGGTCGGGCGCCATCGCCGCGCAACCCCAGCCGCAACAGGCCGTCGAGCATCCAGACCCCGGCCTCGGAGGCGCCGCCCGTCCCTTCCGTCCGGCCCCGACCGGCCTGGGTGGGTCTGACCACGGGGGCCATCAGGCGCGCGAGCGGCGTGCTCCCGTACCGTCCGGGTTCTGCGCGCGTCGTCCATGCGCCCTGAACCGCGAGGAAGGCCCGCTCCGCCGCACCCGAAAACGCCCAGGGCGCGAACCCTCCGCCTTCCAGGCGGGCGATCACCGATCCGGAAACCGCGATGCCGGACCCTTCGGGGGCCCATCCGGCCCAGGGTGCGACCGTGGGAGCCACGGCCCCGACCGCCTCGCCCCTCGCGAGGCCCCGCATCCCCAGGGCCGCGAGGACCTCGTCCGCTGTCCGGACATCAAGCCACGCACCAGGAGATCCGACCACGCCCGCCCGCCTCGGGGCGAAGGTCGCGGTTCGGAGGCCCCCCGCCCGCGCCGTTGCGCCCACCGAAGCCTCCGCGTCCGCGAAATCCCCGGCCGCGGCCCGATCTCCCGACGCCGTGCCGGCCCATACGCCAGCGCGGGCCACGGATCGCTCCGGATAGACCCTGCCTGAACCCGCCGGCGGCAGACCGACACCCGCAGACCGTATGGACGGGGGATGCGCGATGGACCCGGAGAGGCCGAGCAGCACGGCCTCGTCGGCCCCCAGCATCCCCGTCGCGAGGTTCGGGAATGCGCCGGGTTCCAGGAATGGCGCGACCTGGAGGTCGCGCAGCCGCCGCGACCCGGAGGTCGCGGCTCCAGGTTGCGCGCCCACGACTGATGACAGGTCGGGTACGCCTCGCCCCGAATGGACCACTCCCGGAAGCGCGAGCGTCAAACCAGTCGCCGCGGACCGCAGGGTCAAGAGCTGCGTGGAAGGCCCGGAAAGGCCAGGCAGGGGGCGCTCGCCCGTCCTGGCCGTTCTGCTCGCCAACGTCGGGAAGGTGACGGGTCGCGCGAATGGCGCGACCTGGAAATCGCCCAGCCGCCGCGACCCGGAGGTCGCGGCTCCGGGTCGCCCCGCAACCGACGCGCCAGTCGTCGAGGCCTCCGGCGTTCCCAGGTCAGTCGGTGCGGCAGACGGCATCGCCTCCCACGGGCGGATTGGTCCCATGGAGGTAGACCACAGGGAGTGCCCGAAGACCGGCACCGACTGCGCCACAGGGGCGAACCAGGGGGCCTCCACCCCGGCGCGCCGCGGCGTGAAGGTGGCCCGGGCCACGAAGCCACCCGGCGTTCCCCGGGCGTCCCCCGCGTGCGCGGCCTCGGCCAATCCCTTCGCGCGGCCCCGACGCCCCTTCCCGGTGTCCACCGCGGACTTTGTGGCTTCGACGGGCCGCGTTCCCTCCCCGATGCGCCCGGATACGCGCCCCGACTCGGTGACCTCGGTTCGCTCCACAACCCGCTCCGGGAACACGGGAGAGGCACCTGCCGGTTCCCCCGCCCGGCGACGCGAGAACACGAGGAATGCGACGTCCGGACGTTCCAGGGCCACGCCCAAGGAAACGCCCGCCTCGACGGCCTCCGAAAACGGCGTCGCCGAGGCGAAAACACCCGCCGTCACATCGCCAGAAGCCTGGCCCCGCGCTCCAGGTGGCCAGCCCGCGTCCCGGCCGGGGTCCGCGCCCGCCGCGGGTCGCGAGACTCTCGTGGCCGCGCCCCGAGCCAACACCGGCGCGAAGGGCCTCCCGGTCGCCATCCCGCCCGGTCGAGACATCCACGCGGTCGTCCCGACCTCGGGCCATTCCGGTCCGCCACTGGCCTCGAGACGAATCTCCTGGGAGCGCGCCAGGTCCACGGTTCGCAGCAGGCCGCTCCGGACCGGCCGCGTCCCCGGGGTGCCCGCAGTCCCCATGGGGACTGTGGACCTCAGGCGCACGAACCCCAGGCTGTCCGCCGCAAGGTTCCTCCGGAACTCCCGGGTCCGTGGGCCCAGGATCGCCTGGGCACGCGCCCCGGCGCCACCCTCAGCGGTCGTCTCGCCTGAAAGAGCATGATCTCCCCCGGGCTCCACCGGCACGCTGCGTGCCGGCCGCGACCAGGTCTCACCGACCGTCCCCCCTGCGAGCGGGACGCGCGCAATCCTGCGCAGCCGGCTGGACCGGACCGCCCGCCCCGGTTGGTTCGCCCCCCCGGGGAAGAGCCCCGGCCGCCGGCGCCCTTGGGCGGGCAGGGCGACCTCGTGTTCCACCGCGGGCGTCCGGAGCACCAGGACCTCGCCCTCCGGGGCATCGCCCGAGAAGTCCCACGGACGCGCTCGCGCGTCTGCGAACCAGCCGGCCAGGGCCTCCTCGATCCTGGTGGCCAGGAACCGCGAGCCGTCCCAGCGGGCCGCCAAGCTACCAAACCAGCCACGCAAGGCAAGACGACGGAGCAGGCCCCACGACCCCGGGCCCAGGCCCGCCCGATCCCGGGTCGCGAGCATCCGCCGACCGCTCCAGTCCACCACCTGCATCCGCGTCCCTGCTCGCGCGTCGCTCATGCCGTGCTCCGCGTCCTCACTTTTTGCCCGCGGCCAGCCCGCTTTGCAACGCGCCCGCCGCAGGCCCCGGCTCGTACGTGAAATAGTCGTATGTGATTTCCGCCTCCTCGAAGGCGATCGCGTCCTCCGTGGCGTTGAAGCCCGGCCCCACGTACTTGGACATGAACGCCCGGAAGAAGTTGTACCGCCCGACCTCCTCCCCGGCCCGGTCGAGGATCACGAGCGAGATCGTGACTCGGTTCACCGGCGTGCGGCCCCCGTCCATGATCGCCTGGAACCACTTGAAGAACTCGGACGAGGCCGCGAAGAAACCCTTTTTCAGGGTCAAGGGCGTGAACGACCCGGGACCCACGAGGTTCACCTTGTACGCGGGGTTGCCACCTTCGTAGAAGGACACGGTTTCCGCCTTCCACTCGAGGCCGCGGGCCTCCGTGAACTTGACGCAGCGGATCCCGTCAATCTCCACGTAGAAGGTGTACGTCACGTCCGGGTCCACGCGGCCGATCATCGTCCCGTACTGGTTCACCTTGGGTTTCTGCATCTTGGGGACGTTGACGGGTGTCTTCGGCATCGCTCACCTCCGGGCCAAGGGGGTCACGGACCACCCTCGGTCCCTCCTTGCATTTCCTGGGCCACCCGCAAGAGCAGGTACTCGGCGGGCCGGACCGGGGCCACGCCGACCTCGATTAGCAACCGCCCCGCGTCGCGCTCCTCGGGCGGGTTGGTCTCGTCGTCGCACTTCACGAAGAAGGCCTCCTCGGGCGTCCGCCCGGTAAAGTAGCCCTTGCGCCACAGGTCCACCAGGAAATCAGTGATGTTGCGCGTCAGCGTCTTCCATAGGGACGGCACGTTCGGCTCGAACACGACCCACTGGAGGTGGAGGTTCATGGCCTTGACGATGGCGTTCATGGTGCGCCGGACGTTGATGTAGCGATACTGCGGGTCGGAACATATGACCCGTGCCCCCCACACCCTCAGGCCCCTCACGGACGCGGACCGCAGGCAGTTGATCCCTTCGGCGTTCAGGGCCCCGATGTCCTCATCCCGCAGAAGGATCGCGAGGTCCTCGGCCCCTTGGATCACCTCGTTCGCCGGGGGGCGGTGGACCCCCATGTCCGCGTCGCACCGCGCGATCACGCCGGCCACGTGGCCGCTCGGCGGCATCACGATCCGTTCGCCGCGCCTCTCGACCACCACCCACGGGAAGTAGAGCGCGGCGAACCGCGTGTCGAACTGGAGCCGGTACTCGCGGATCCGGCCCGGCAGGTCCGGGAACGGCGAGTCCAGGATCGCGAACCGGTCGTTCAGCCGCTCGCACTGCGCGATCATCGCGTCGTGGACGACCTCCACGTCCTTGAGGGTGGAAAACGGTCGTCCGGGGGTACCTTGATTGCGCTGGAACAGCCACATCAGGTCGGGAATCGCGAGGAGATCCACCTCCTCGACGAGTTCCAGGGTTTGCAGTCCGGTCCGCTCGCCGGGTCCGCCCGTCAGCCCGATGAAGTCATCCGGCGTGAGGTCCTCGACCCCATCGCGCCCACCCTCCAGGGCCGCCCCCTCCACCGTCGCGGGGAGGTTCCACGGAGGTGGAGACGGGGACGCGAGCGACTTCACCCGGACCAGTCGCGACCGGTCCGCCACGACCCGCTCGACGAAGGCCGGGCTCCCCGGATGCATCGAGAGGTCCCGGAACACCTCGTTCGCGAACGGGCAGTTCACGCGGAGTTCGAACTCGACCGGCTCGACATACGTGGGCGCGCTCGCCGCGAGACCCCGGTCGAGGGGTTCGTCCGGGGACCACCGCAGCGTCTTCTCCGTCACTCCGGTGACGAACCGGAACACCTCGTCCGGCCGCCCCGCCCCGTCCAGCCCGACCCCCTCGTGGTAGAACCGGACCAGGGTGCCCGCCCGGAAGCCGTGCGTCGAGCGAATCGTGGCTTCGCAGTCCCCGGCGCGGGCGTCCAGCGTCAGGATCGTCTGGGCGCGCGGAGCCTGGACCCTCGCGCTCACCCGGATCGCGTTCCCCCACAGCCCCTCGCTGGCCGCCTCGACCCGCAACGTCGGTTGCCCCTGGCGGTCCAGCAGACGCAAGGACGCGGGCCAGGCGAAGTCTCCGGTTCCGCTCCCGCCCCGGTGCACCACGCGGACCACGAAGCACTCCTGGCCCCCGTTGCGGAAGAAGGCCTCGACCGCCGGCGCCAGGAACCCGCCCTGGGGGAAGTCCCCGAAGACCTCGTGAAACTGGGCCACCCCCGTGACCCGCACCGGGACGTGGCTCGGCCCGCGCTCCGCGAGCCCCAGGAACCCGACAATCCCGCTGCGGCCGAGCGTGATCGGGGTGAACCGCTGTTCCCGCTCCTCGTGATAGACGCCGGGGGGGCGCAGGGCGAACGCATCGCCCCCGGCCAGGGTCGGGACGCCTCCCTCGATGGTCGTGGGGGTCGAGTTCACGTCAGGCCTCCGCTTCGCCCACGCCCGCGGCGACAGCCCGGCCGGTTCAGGAACACCGCGTCAGGACCGGGTCTTGTTGATCTCCTTGTTGATCTCGGAGATTTCCTTGACCCAGACGTGGCGCTCCCGGTGCTCCATCTCGAGGATGTCGTCCAGGGACCAGTGGAAATGATAGGCAATGTACGCTACCTCCTGGTACAACTTGTCCAGGGGGTAGCCTATCATTCCCCCACGTTGAGTTCACCTCCCAGGTCGACCTCGAACGCGTGCTTGCACTCGGGGCACGAGACCTTGACGTGCGACGTCCCGTCCTCGTTGATGCGCCGGTAGAAGTCCTGGAGGTACGCAAGGTCCGAGGCGTACAACTCCTCGATGACCGAGGGGTTGATGCTCTTCAGGTCCCCGAGTTTCGTGATGACGCGCGACAGGAGGATCACCACCAGGTACGCCCGGTTCTGCTGGACCCGGTAGTCCTGGAGCGGCAGGATCTCGTCCTTCGCGGTCGCGAGGCGCATCACGCCCTTCTTGTGGACCTTGCCGTCCTTATCCACGTATCCGCGCGGGAGCGTGAACTCGAATTCCGTCCGGAATGCCATGGGTTACCTCTTGGGAACGACCGGGGGGAACCCCGCCCCGGGGGCCTGCCCCCGAGGCGGGGCGTCAGACGACTACATCCGCTCGATCTTCTCGACGGCCAGCTCGATCTCCTCGACGTTCACGTCGTTGCCCTTGCCGTCCAGGGTGAAGCCCTTCCACTTGCAGGGCCACGCCTCGAAGAAGTTGTAGCGCATGATCTCGCTGCCGTCGTCCGCGCACAGGATGACCGACCCGCTCTTGCGCTCCACCTTCCCCTCGATGACCTTCTTGCGCCACTGCCACAGCTCGTCCGTGTTGATGTAGCCGCGCTTCAGCACGATGTTCGAGTACTTCGTGCGGCCGGGGCGCTTGCGCAGGATGATGTCGTCCCCGTCCTGGTACTCGACCACCTCGGTCTCGGAGTCGAGGCCCTCGACGTTGCGGAAGGCGCCTTGCGTCACCCCCTCGATCTCGATCTTGAAGTTGAAGTTCCCGATGTGGTCGTGCGGTCTCCGGTTGGGCATGGTACACCTCCAAACAAGAGAGACTTGTCACGGCCCGGACCCCCATGGCCCGGGCCAAAACCCCCGTTGTCAGCGGGGCCCTGGGGCCCCGTCCGTCACTCGGAGACCTCGCCGCCCGCCGGCATCTGGCCGATCCGGAAGATCACGAACTCGGCCGGCTTCACCGGGCACATGCCGATCTCGACGATCATCTGGCCCGCGTCAATGACCTCGGGCGGGTTCGTCTCCTCGTCGCACTTCACGTAAAAGGCCTCCTCGGGCGTCTTGCCGAAGAGGGCCCCCTGCCGCCACAGGCGCATCAGGAACGCACTGATGTCTCGCGTTACGCGCTTCCAGAGGCGCTGGTCGTTGGGTTCGAACACGACCCACTGCGTGCCGAGCTCGATGGACTGCTCGACCATGTTGAACAGGCGCCGCACGTTGACGTAGCGCCACGAGGCGTCGCTCGAGATGGTCCGCGCGCCCCACACCCGGATTCCGCGGTTCGGGAAGGAGCGGATGCAGTTGATACCGCGCGGGTTCAGGATGTCCTGCTCGCCCTTCGTGATCTGGTAGCGCAGACCGAGCGCCCCCCGCACGATCTCGTTGGCCGGGGCCTTGTGGACGCCGCGCTCGGTGTCGGAGCGCGCGTAGATCCCCGCGATGAACCCCGACGGGGGCTGATAGATGTTCCCCTTGACCGGGTCGTACACCTCGACCCACGGGAAGTAATAGGCGCCGTACTTGGAGTCGCGCGGTTTCGGAATCTTGTCCACGCCGCCCTTCTCGATGACCTCGGGGGAATCGAGGATCGCGAAGCGATACCGCATGTTCTCGCAGTGCGAGAGGACCGCGTCCTGGATGACCGGGTCGGTCTGTCCGGGGGCGCAGACGATGTTGATCTCGTCAATGTCTTCGAACGCCTTCAGGCCGGTTCGCGTCCCGGGCCCGTTGTCGGTCCCGATGTAGAGGGCCGCCTTGCTCGAGACGTCCTCGCCGCGTTCCCTGGCCTGATCCTCGGTCCCGACGTTCAGCACGTAGCACCGGCCGCCGCCGTTGTTGAAGAAGGCGTACACGGCGTGCGCCAGGTACTCGCTGTTCTGGAAGTCACCGAAGTGTTTCGTGAACTGGCTCCAGTTCGTGCAGAGGATCGGTTGGTTGACCGGGCCGGCCTTGCACTCGCCGATGAAGGCGACCGTGTTGGTGCCGACCATCTCGAGGGGCTTGGTGCCTCGATCGACTTCCTCTACGTAGACGCCGGGGGACAGGTACGATGTGGCCATGCAAACCTCCTTTTGTCACGTTGCCGAAACCATGGGTCCCAACCCCCGAGGTTTACTGGCCGGGCTCCCGGCGCCCGGGCGCCCCTCATCCGGGACGATGGACTGCAAGATCCCTGCCAGTAACCCTCTGCAACTCCTCGGACCGCCGCTCGGACTCGATGCGCAGCTTCGCGTAATAGAACAGCGACGGTCGGATTTCCTCGTTCAGGCTCCTCCAGAAGGCCAACGAATCGTTGAAATCGGCCTGGAGATTCGGGTACACGTTGATCTTCTCGTCCGGGAAGAAGGAGTCGCCCTTCAGCCTTTCCCCGTACAAGATCGGGTTCTCGAGAAAAGTCTTCACCACGAGCCCGAGAAGGAGGTTTTCCTCGTTCGGGGTGTTCCCGAACACCGACACGATGAACTGGGCATGCATGTAGGCCGGCGCGTCCTGGTAGTACTCGACGAGGCGCCCGTCCTTCGAGTACGTGGTGACCAGGTGGTCGGTACGCTCCTTGTAGCCAGGGGCGAAACTCACATGGTACAGGTAGCACGAGACGAGGGGAAGGCTCTTGACGTTGTCCTTCTTGGGGCGGTCGTTCGACACGGTGACCGTGGTGAAGCCGGCGGCGCGGAACGAGCCCTTGAGCAGTTCCTTGATGCTCTCGCCAATGTCCCGGATGACTTCGAACTGGCTCATCCGTCCGTGCGTCCTGAAGAACGATTGCTGTTTCTAGCCTGGTCAGGACCGGCTGTCAATCGTTTTTTTCAAGGTCCGGCGGAACCTCGGGCCTCTTGGGGACCACCGCCCCCGAGTGTTCCCTGGTGACTGCAGGCCCCCCCCTGGGGTCCAAAGTCCCCATGAACCGGTCCCCCACTTCGTTGCGCGCAAACCCGAGCGACCATGTCCGAACGGCGAGGTCCGTCCTCTCACTCCGGCCATGGGATCGCCTCGCTCCCCATCGTTTCCGGGTCGCCGAGAAACAACTCGACCGTATAGACGGAGGCCCCGGACTTCGCCGCGATCTCCAGGAAGAACGTCCCGTCCTTCAGGGACACCGGTCCGAGTGTGTCCTTCCCGACCCCCTTCGCATGCGTGACCTCGGCCACGGTCCCGCCGAACATGTCCCTCAGGACCAGGTGGGCGGCGATGGCGGGGTTGTCCCAGTATACGTTGATGGTGCAGGGCGTCACCTGGCCCACCTGGAATCGCTTGAAGTCCACGGGGTCTCCTCGGGCCGCCACCTTGTCGTCGTGCAGGACCCCGGGACGGATCTCGACGGCCCCTGAGCGGGCCTCGTCCCCGGTCGTCTCCCCTTCCGGGGGGCGGCATGCTGCCGCGAACGCCAACAGGACCCACGCCCGGCAGACCCTCCCCCGCCACTCTCGGCTACGATCGGCCTTCATGTCGTCTTCCCCACCATCCTCCCTTGCGGTCTCCGGTTCGACCGCCTCCAGCCCGTGGCGTCGCCTCGCAGGACCGACGCGAGCGCCCGCCCCGTGTGGGACGCCTCACAGGCCACGACCTGTTCGGGCGTGCCGGCCGCGACCAGGAACCCGCCCTCGTCCCCGCCTTCCGGACCGAGGTCAATCACGTGATCTGCGACCTTCAGGATGTCGAGGTTGTGCTCGACCATGACGACAGTATTGCCCAGCGAGACGAGGCGGTCAACCACGGTGAGGAGATGGCGCACGTCGTCCGCGTGCAGGCCGGTCGAGGGCTCGTCCATCACGTAGAGGGTGCGGCCGGTCGAGACCTTCGCGAGCTCCCGCGACAGCTTGATGCGCTGGGCCTCGCCGCCGGACAGGGTCGGGGACGGCTGTCCGAGCGCGATGTAGCCGAGCCCCACATCCCGCAAGGTCTCGAGAATGCGACGGATCGCGCGGTGGTGGGCGAAGACGTCGAGGGCCTCGTCCACGGTCAGGTCGAGGACGTCGCGGATGGTCAGGTCCTTGAAGCGCACGCGCAGGGTCGCCTCGTTGAAGCGGCGGCCTCCGCATTCCTCGCACGTCACGAAGACGTCCGCGAGGAAGTGCATCTCGACGCGCAGGATGCCGGCCCCCTGGCAGCGCTCGCAGCGGCCCCCGCGCACATTGAACGAGAACCGGCCGGGGGAGAAACCGAAGGCCCGGGCCTCGCGCGTGGCCGCGAACAGGGCGCGGATGGCATCGAAGACCTTGGTGTAGGTGGCGGGATTGGAGCGCGGGGTCCGACCGATGGGCTCCTGGTCCACCACGACGACCTTGTCCAGGCGCTCGACCCCCTCCAGGCCGTCGTGGGGGAGGGGGCGGGCCTGGGACGACTGCCTGAGGGCACGGGTCACGGCCGGGCATAGCGTCTCGGTCACGAGCGAGGACTTGCCCGCGCCGGAGACGCCGGTGACCACGGTGAAGGTCCCAAGCGGGAAGACGACGTCCATTCCCTTGAGGTTGTGTCCGCGAACGCCGCGCAAGACGAGGCGGCCACGACCGCTGCGTCGCGAGCGGGGGACCTCGATGCGCCGGCGGCCGGACAGGTACGCCCCGGTCAGGGAGACCTCGCTGCGCATCATCTCGGCGGGGGTGCCGGCGAAGACGACCTCGCCCCCGTGGCGACCCGCGCCCGGGCCGAACTCGATGACGTGGTCCGCGGCCAGGATGGCGTCGCGGTCGTGCTCGACCACGACCACAGTGTTGCCGAGGTCGCGCAGGCGTTTCAGGGTCGCGATGAGGCGCCCGTTGTCGCGCGGATGCAGGCCGATGGAGGGCTCGTCGAGGACGTAGGTGACACCGGTCAGCTCGCTGCCGATCTGGCTGGCCAGGCGGATGCGCTGGGCCTCGCCGCCCGACAGGCTCGCCCCGGAGCGGGCAAGCGTCAGGTAGCCGATCCCGAGGTCCTGGAGGAGGCGCAGGCGCGACAGGATTTCCTTGAGGAGTTCCGCGACGATGGGAGCCCGGTGGTCGGGGACGGTGAGCCCCTCCAGGGTGCGTAGGAGATGGCTGATCGTCATCTCCGACATCTGCGCGATATTGAGGCCGCCCACGCGGATCGCGAGGGCCTCGGGTCGCAGGCGGCGGCCCCCGCAGGCGTCGCACGGCCGGTCGGTGAGGTAGCGCTGGTAGAAGGCGCGCATCTCGAGGGAGCGGGTCTCGCGCAGGCGTCTGAGCAAGGTGTTGGCGACCCCTTCGTAGCGGATGCGCGCCGACCCCTGGAAGTTGCGGGAGTTCCGTTCGATGGGGACGCGGCGGTCGTCTCCGTAGAGGATCAGGCGACGGTGATGCTCCGGCAAGTCGCGGAAAGGACGGTCCAGGTCTACCCCGTGGAGGCGGGCCAGGCCGCGCAGGATCTCACCCGTCAGTCCGAGGCCGTCCAGGGCCCGAGCCCACGGCTCGATGGCCCCCTGGTTGAGGGACAGCGACGGGTCAGGCACCACCTTGTCGAGGTCCACGTCGAGCGCGGTCCCGAGTCCGTGACAGGCCGGACACGCCCCGGCGGGGTTGTTGAACGAGAAGAGTTGCGGAGTGGGTTCCGGAAAGGACAGGCCGCAGACCTCGCAGGCGAAGTGCTCCGAGAAGACGCGATCCGGCTCGCCCTCGACGACCACGACCACGCGGCCGCCGCCGACCTTGAGCGCGGTCTCGACGGAATCGGTGAGGCGCGGGGCGATGCCCTCCTTCAGAATGAGGCGGTCCACGACCACGTCCACGTCGTGCTTGCGGTTCTTGTCGAGGGCCGGGGGGTCTGAAAGGTCGTGGACCTGGCCGTCCACGCGGACCCGGGCGAATCCCTGGGTCTGGAGAGAGGCGAAGAGGTCGCGGAACTCGCCCTTGCGACCCCGAGCGAGGGGCGCCAGGAGCACGAGGCGCGCGGAAGCGTCGCGGCCCAGGGCCAGGATGTCGCGGACGATCTGGGAGGCCTCCTGGCGGGCGACCGGGCGGCCGCACCGATGGCAGAACTGGTCCCCAGCGCGGGCGAAAAGGACGCGCAGGTAGTCGTGGACCTCCGTGATGGTCCCGACGGTGGAGCGGGGATTGGAGGAAGCGCTCTTCTGCTCGATGGCGATGGTGGGGGTCAGGCCGCGGATCGCGTCGTAGCGCGGCTTTTCCAGTTGTCCGAGAAACTGGCGCGCGTAGGCGGACAACGATTCCACGTAGCGGCGCTGTCCCTCGGCGAACAGGGTGTCGAAGGCCAGCGAGGACTTGCCCGACCCGCTGACGCCGGACAGGACGACCAGGCGTCGCTTCGGGATGACGACTCGGATGCCCTTGAGGTTGTGCTCTCGGGCGCCCAGGATCTCGATGACCTCGTCGTCCAAGGTCTGGCACCTCCCGCGGCCCTGGGATTATAGGGCGCCGCGGGGAAGAGCGCGTGATCGAGGTCAGAACGCGGCATGTCTCTTGCAGAAAACCAGAGGTTGTTCCGCGCCCGAGGGGGTGCTAGCATGTTCCGGTCCGCCGGATGTTCTTGAGGGGAGCGGAATGCAGATTCGACACGCCGGCCGCACCGACGTCGGCCGCAAGCGGACCCACAACGAGGACCGGTTCCTGGTCCAGCCGGAAGACCGGCTGTTCGTGGTTTGCGATGGCATGGGGGGGCACGCCAGCGGGGAGGTCGCCTCGCAGCTGGCGGTGGACCAGATCTCCGGCTTCTTCCAGTCCATCCGGAACAATCCCGACATCACGTGGCCCTACAAGGGGGATCGGCGGCTGTCCGAAGGGGAGAACCGCCTGGTCGTCGGCATCAAGTGGGCCAACTACATGGTCTTCGAGAAGGCGAGCAGCGCGCTCCAGTTTAAGGGGATGGGAACCACCTGCGTGTCCGCCCTCTTCGATGACGACGCCTGCGTGATCGCGCACGTCGGGGATTCTCGGTGTTACCGGATCCGGGACGGGCGAATCGAACAATTGACCGAGGATCATTCATTGTTGAACGACTACAAGCGCCTGGCCCAGTTGACGCCGGACGAGATCAAGAACTTCCCGCACAAGAACATCATCACTCGGGCGCTCGGCATGAAGACCGTGGTCGCAGTGGACGTGAGGAGGGAGCCGGTGAAGCCCGGCGACATCTACCTGCTCTGCTGCGACGGCCTGTCCGGGGAGGTCGAGGCCCCGGACATGCTCCGGATCGTGACCGAGGCCGACGGGGACCTGGACGGGGCGTGTCAGACCCTGATTGACCAGGCGAACCGGAACGGCGGGCGCGACAACATCACCGTGGTCCTGGCGCAGGTCGTGTGAGGGCTCCATCCCGCTCGGAGGGATGGAGGACGGATCCGTCGGTCACGTGGAAGGATCGGCAGCAATTTCAGATAATCCCGTCGGACACGGGCACGAGGAGGGCACGATGACCCGCGAGCGTGGTTGGGCATGGGGCGTGGTGGTGTTCGGGGTGACGGTGGGGTGCGGCGGTGGAGGGAGTCCCGCGCCGGGAACCGCGGACCCCGATGCGGGAACCGTCGGGAACGATACGGCGGTCACGGACGGCAAGGACGCGCGGGAGACGGGGCGCAAGGACCTGTGGGGAGATGACCAGGGCTCATGGGGCGAGGACGTGGCGGGCGGCGAGGACGCCGGAGAGACGTCGGAACCCTGCCTTGGCTGGTTCGGCTGTCCCTGCAAGAAGAACGAGAACTGCCAGTCGGGCTTCTGCGTGGACTCCCCGGACGGAAAGGTCTGCACGCAGTTCTGCTACGCGGCCGAGGACTGTCCCGAGGGGTGGGGATGCCGCCAGGTCATCAACACCGAGGGGGAACCGGCCTGGGTCTGCATCCCCTTCGGCCTGTACCTGTGCCGGCCATGCCGCGAGAACTCGGAGTGCGCGTCGTCCATCGAGGTGAGCGAGAACCGGTGCGTGTCCTACGCGGCGAGCGGAAGTTTCTGCGGGGTGAAGTGCGGGGGCGAGGACGACCGGCCGTGCCCCGAGGGGTACTCGTGCCAGAACGTGCCCATCGCGGGCGGCGGGACGTCGGACCAGTGCGTGCCGGACGATGGGACGTGCGAGTGCAACGCGCTCGCGATCCAGGTGAACGCCTCGACCGGGTGCTACATCCACAACGAGTGGGGGACCTGCCCGGGGTCGCGTCAGTGCCTGCCTGCGGGGCTCACGGCCTGCGACGCGAAGGTCCCAGCGCGCGAGGAGTGCAACGGGGGGGACGACGACTGCGACGGGACCACGGACCCGGAAGGGGCGAGCGGATGCACGACGTACTACCAGGACGTGGACCAGGACGGGTACGGGATGGGCGTCGGGAAGTGTCTGTGCGAGGACCCGGGGGCCGGCTACACGATGACGCCCGGGGACTGCAACGACGTGAACGACGGGGTGCACCCCGGCGTGCAAGAGATCTGCAACGGGATGGATGACAACTGCGACGGGACCACGGACGACGAGGGGGCGCCCGGGTGCGTCGAGTACTCGCTCGACAATGACGGGGACGGGTACGGGGTCGTGGGGCAGACCAAGTGCCTTTGCAAGCCGATCCCGCCGTATACCGGGACCGAGAAGCAGTACGACTGCGACGACGGGAATGGGGACATCTATCCGACCGCCTCCGAGAAGTGCGATGGGCTGGACAACGACTGCGACGGGATCACCGACCCCGAGAACGCGAAGGGGTGCCAACCCTGGTACTACGATGGGGATGGTGACGGCTTCGGGTCCTCGTCCAAGTTCAAATGCCTGTGCGGGCCGGTCGGGCTCTACAACACGCAGAAGTCCGGGGACTGCGACGACCTGGACCCGATGGTCTTCCCGCTCGCGAGCGAGGCGTGCAACGGTCGTGACGACAACTGCAACGGCCAGACCGACGAGGGCGACCCGGCCGTGCTGTGCCCGCCCAAGGCCGGGGTGGACCTGCACGGGAGCGTGGGATGCGAGGGGCAGTGCCAGATCGTCGCGTGCGACCCACCGGTCACGGACCCGGGTGGAAACTACACGCCCGGATGGTACGACGTCAACGAGGACTTCCACGACGGGTGCGAGTGCCAGGCCGGGATGGAGGAGAAGGACGGGGGAGAGGCGTGCAATCACGCGGTGTCCGTCGGGACCATGGGCGACAACGGGACCAAGGTCGTGCTCGGGGGGAACATCGTCCCCAAGGACGACGAGGACTGGTACGTCGTGGATGCCCGGGACCTGTTCTGGGACGCAGAACCGAACGCCTGCGACCTGTTTAACTTCAAAGTCTTCTTTACGAAAAACCCGGGTAACACCTTCGTGCTGGACGTGTACCGGGGTTCTTGCGCCGAGGCCAACAACATCTGCTCCGGGGGCCTGGTGGCGGAGTGGGCCACGAACTTTTACCAAGGGAAGACGGCCGGGGAGTGCGGGTGCTCAACAGCGAAACTGGACGGCTGCACGGCACCCCCGAACTACGAGCAGTGCGTCGCCGTGGCCGGCAAGGACAAGTGCGGGAGCTGCCCGGGACACGCGGAGAAGGGCAAGAACCAGTGCTCCAACAATTCCGAGAAGTTCTACATCCGGGTCCGCCGGGACAAGACCAAGCCGCCTTCGTGCGAGTCCTACGAGATCGAGGTCTCGAACGGCCTGTATCCGTGGAGCGGGACCTGATCCGGCAGGTGCGTGTCGTCGAGAATTCCAGGCAGTGCGTGTGTCCCCAGCGGGTCCACGTCGAGGCGGACGGTATCTCTTCCCGCGACCGCGTCCGGAGCCGTGGCCGTGACGGCGGCGGTGGCCGTGTCCGTGGGGGCGTGCGGTAACGGGCTCCGACACGGTCACTGTCCCGGTCACGGACAGGCAATGGGAAACAGGAAATGAGAAATGGGGGAAGGGAGAAGGAGCCGCGCAGCCGGGGATGCGCGGGCAACGCCCGCGTCCCCACTCGAAAACGGGCAATAAACGAGCAATCCGCGCTGTAAGCGCGGATTGCGACCCGGCCGCAGCGCGGCCGGCGTGGGGGGTGCGGGGCCACAGTTCCGATGTGAAGGCCCGAAGGGCCGAACATCGGGGGGCCCCGACGCCGACCTGAACGAGCGCAGCGAGTGAAGGTCGGGAGCGGTCATCCGGTGGATGACCGCGTCGTCGGGGGACGTGCCAGTGGCACGTCCGAGA
>JBBIPO010000048.1:0-22193 GCA_037442805.1 Deltaproteobacteria bacterium | reverse complement strand
GCCAGGACCACCACGACCCCCGCCCCCTCGGCCCGCATCCGGGGCAGGACCGACCAGACCTCCTCGACCGGGTCCGTGAACACGAGCCCCCGGGTCCCGCCCGGATTCGACACGATCGGCGTCTCGGGCGGAACGACGCCCGTGACGCCCACTCGCACGCCTCCCCGGTTCAGCACCACGTAGGGCCGCAGGCCCAGGGCCCGCTCCCCGGTCGCGGCGGCGCGGACGTTCGCGGTCACGACCGGGATCGTGGCCTCGCGCAGGACCTTCTTCAACGCGCACTGGGGGTCCGCGGGCTCGCGGTCCGGGGGGTCCGGACCACAGTCCCGGTAATCGAATTCGTGGTTCCCGAGCCCGACCGCGTCATATCCAACAAGCGAAAACATCTGATGACACAGTTTCCCCTCGGAGGCATTGACCGGCAAGGGTCCCTGGAAGCAGTCCCCCGCATCCAGGAGGAGGGTCGGGCCCGGGGCCTCGGCCCGCAAGGCCTTCACCGCCGAGGCCAGGATTTCCACGCCGCCGAGCCGTCCCCCCTCGCCCGCGAGGTCAGGGTCCCGCACCCCGTCAAGGGCCCCGTGGAAATCATTGGTCGCGAAGACTGTGAGGATGACCGTGTCCGTCATCCGGGACCGCGAGTCGGTCGGCCCGGCCCCGGCGCAGGCCGCAAGGGCCACGAGGCAGACGGCCATGCCGGCGGACGTCATGGGAGTTCCTCGACGAGGTCCGACCCCTCCGTGACGCGGTAGGACCGGTCCGCGGGGAGCGGGCCGAATGTCTGCGTCTTCCCCGAGGGCCAGTGGACCTCCACGCGGTCCGCGGTGTCGGTGAGGCCCAGGCCGAAGTTCTGGACCAGGGTCGAGGCCATGCCGTTGTGTCCCTTGCCCGCCCGGACCTCCCGCACCTGGGTCCTGCCGCCGGCCGTCACGGTCACGCGCGCCCCGAGGGCCGAGCGGTTGGAGGTCGTGCCTCGCAGGTGAAAGGCGACGAAACGGTGGTCCTGGCCGACGCGGTTCTCGTACAGATACGGGATGCCCCCATCCCGCCGCGACGTCACGAGGAGGTCCAGGTCCCCATCGTGGTCCAGGTCACTGAAGGTCACGGACTGGCACTCGTGCACGGAAATTCCAGTGAAATACGTAACATCGCTGAACGTACCATCACGATTGTTCCGATACAGGCGGGCGTAGTGGTGCGGATAGACCGGGCAGGTGAACAGGTCCAGGAACCCGTCGTTGTCGAAATCGAGGAACGTCCCGTCAATGTCGCCCTCGTCATAGACGATCCCGGCCGCGTCCGTCACGTCCTCGAAGACCGGGTCCGGCCCGCCACCGTTGCGGCTCAGGTGCGACCTGTCCGACCACGGCTGGTAGCGCGGGTGCGCGATGTTGGCCACGAACAGGTCGAGATCCCCGTCGTTGTCGTAGTCCCCGAAATCGCCACCGAAGCCGTTGCCACCGCTCCCGTCGTCCGGGGTGCGCGCCATGTAACTCAGTCCGGCCTGCTTGGCGACGTTGACGAACGTCCCGTCGCCCTGGTTGCGCCACAGGGCGTCTGGGGAGTAGCCGTAATTCGCGACGAAGAGGTCGGTGAGGCCGTCCCTGTTGTAGTCGCCCGGCACGACCCCGTAGCACGGGAGGGCCTTGAACGGCTCGACCGGGAGGCCGGCTTGGGCCGTCACGTCCGTGAAGGTCCCGTCCCCGTTTCCCCGGTACAGGCGGTCCGGGGCCGCCTCGGGGTACGGGTACTTCAGGAGCCACGCCCCCAGATAGAGGTCCAGGAACCCGTCCCGGTCATAGTCCAGGAAGGCCGCGGCCGCGACCGGGGCCTCGTACTCGAGGCCGGAGGGGATGACCGCCTGGAAACGCCCGGTGCCGTCGTTCAAGAAGACGGTGCTGCGTCGGCCGTTGTCGGTCTCCGGGGACGACACGTTGACGTTGACCCCGCCGAACACGTCCACGTCCCCGTCGTTGTCCACGTCCCCGAACTGGGCCTGGGTGATGCCCGTCCCGACGAGGCCGCATCCGTCCGTGATGTCGCTGAAGGACCAGCCGCCCCCGTTGCGCACCAGGAACTGTCCGCCCGTGGCGACCTTGCCGGTGTCGGGGTCCACGGGGTTGTTGCCGAGGATGCCGAGCACATCGTCCCACCCGTCCGCGTCCACGTCCCCGACGAGGAGCCTGCCCGCCTTGCGTCCGGCCACGGGGGCGACCCCGGGGGTGCGGTCCGCGAAGGCCGGGTCCTGGACGGGGCAGTACGTTTCGCCCTCGACCTCCACCCCGTAGTCGTTGCCCTGCATCCCGCCCCACGTGAAGGCCTGGCCCTCTTCCTTCCACTGCTCGATGAGCGTCGCGATCCAGAACATCGAGTGTGAGTCGTCCCCGGGGTCCTGGCCGTTGTCGAGCGCCAGAAACAAAGACGCATCGTCGTGCACGAACACCACCCAGAACTTCGAGAGCGGGGGAAGCACCAGGCCCTCGCCGGACAGGTCCAGGACGTGAGGCTTGGAGGCATCCGCCACCTGGACCGGCCGCGGGGGCACGAGGTCCAGCGTCTCGTCCGGCTGGCTGTTGCCGAAGTCCCCGACCAGGCGAACCGTCCCGGAACCCGGGCCTCCCACGAAGCGCAGGACCACGCGCTGGAGCCGGAAGGGGTGAAGGGGGCGGAACTGGATCGCCTCCTTGTCCCCGGCCTGAATTGGGTGGCCGGACACGGACAGATGGTAGAGAGGCTGGCCGTTGTGGTACGCGAGGGTCGCGGGACGCGCGGTCGTCACGGGGTCCTGGCCCTGGCAGACCGTGAACCGGGCCGGGTCCACGCCGGGCTTGGGCGGGAGTGCCGTGTCCGCACCCGTGTCCAGAATCGTGGCGGAATCCGTGTCGGTGACCGGGACGGAGTCCGTGTCGGCGACCGACCTCGCATCCGTGCCAGCGTCCTCACCGGACCCCGGATCCCCGACCCCGGGTCCCGGATCCCCGACCCCGGGTCCCGGGCCCCCGCCCCCGCAGGCGGCAAGTCCCAGGGCGCACGCCACCGTCCACACGGTGGAAAGGGTCCTCATGGCCTGACCTCCTCGCGGTCACGGCGCCGGCGGAGGAGCACAAGCCCGAGCGCGCCCAGGAGGAGCCACGCCCAGGGCCCTGGCGCCGCGTCGCCGGCGGCGCACCCCCCGGATCCCCGGACCGCGGGCGTCGGCCCGAGGTCGCGCGAGGCCGGGAGGTCCGAAGCCGTCGCGTCTGGACCGCCCGACGACGGATCGCCCGCGGGCCGCACCAGGCACGTCCCGTCCCCGGCGCAGACCTCGCCGGGCGGGCAGTCGCCGCAGGTGCCCCCGCACCCGTCCGGCCCGCACTCGCGCCCCTGGCAGGCCGGGACGCAGACACATCGCCCGTCCGCGCACGCAAATCCCGGTGGGCAATCGCCGCACGAGCCCCCACACCCGTCGTCCCCGCACAGGCGCCCGCCGCAGTCCGGGACACAGCGGCAGACTCCATCCTGGCAGGCCGTCCCCTCCCCGCAGGTGCCGCACTCCCCGCCGCATCCATCCGGCCCGCACTCGCGGGCCTCGCAGTCCGGCACGCACAGAGGCACGCACCGGCCCGAGTCGTTGCAGTATTCCTCCGCGCGGCATTCCCCGCACGTGGCGCCGCACCCGTCCGGGCCGCACTCGCGCCCGTCGCAGTCGGGGACGCACACGCAGGCGCCCTCGTGGCAGACGAGTCCGGGGCCGCACGTCCCGCACGAGTTCCCGCACCCGTCCACGCCGCACGCGAGCCCCTCGCAGGAGGGCACGCACTTGCAGTGCCCCTGCACGCACTCCTGGCCGAAATGGCATTTCCCGCACTCGCCGCCGCATCCGTCCGGGCCGCACGCCTTCCCGGCGCAGGAGGGCACGCACTGGCACGTCCCGGCCACGCACCCCATCCCCTGGGGACACGACCCGCATGAGCCCCCGCACCCGTCCGACCCGCACTCCTTGCCCCCGCAGTTGGGCGTGCAGGACCCGCAGCCCCCGCACTCCGTCATGCACTCGTCCACGCACATGTCGTCCCAGGCGCTCCAGCAGCAGTAGGAATCCATGGCGCACACGCACGCCTCGCACTGGCACCCGCCGCACCCCGGCCACCACTGTGTCTCACACCCGGGTCCTCCGTAGCACAGGCCCTTGGCATTGCATTCCTGGTCCGGGCCGCATGTCCCGCACTCGCCGCCGCATCCGTCCGGGCCGCACGCCTTGCCCTCGCAGGCCGGGGTGCAGGCCGGGGTGTCGAAGGCGCCCTCGGTGGGGGTCATGGCGACGTTGCCGGCTCCGTCCACGGCCTCGATGCGATAGACGTAATGCGTCGAGGGGGTCAGGTCCTTCAGCGTGACCTCGTGGTCCAGGCCAAAGCCCGGCGCCGGGATCTCTTGACCGCCCGGTCCCAGCAGGACCCGGCCGGCCGCGGGCTCGTCGGTGCGCCATCGAATCCGCGCGGACGAGGACGTCACGTCCAGGACCTCGATATTCGTAATCAGAGGCGGCTGGCAGTCCCACAGGGCCTGCGCCTCGGCCACGGTCGAGGTTCCCTCGCAATCCGAATCCTGGTAGCGCACGGTCAGAACGGCGCCGTGCGAGGGCGCAAGCCCCGCCGCGACCGGGTCGAGCGTGCCCGTGAACTGGCTCGAGTCTGGCGCGGTCTCGGTCAAGGACACCACCTCGGCAGGGCCTCCCTGCTTCTGCGCGGTCACCAGGGCCTGTTCCTGCAAGGCCGCATTGTGATTGAGGTCCGCGTCCCACAGGGTTACAGCCAGCGACTGGTCGCATCGCAGGACCGTGGGCTGGACCTTGACGATCCCGCACCCGGTGATGACGACGGACACGGTCCCGGTCCACGGGACGGCATCGAAGGCCGTCACGAGCACCTCGATGTCCCCGGGTGTCTCGGGCGCGAAGTCGAGCGTCACCTGGCCTTGGGCATCCGTGTAGCCGGCGCCATCCGTGTCCCCCTCACGGAAGACGTGAACCAGGGCGCGCTCGACCGGGGTCCCGTCCGGTCTCGTCACCGTGAAGGTCTCGGAAACCTCGCCCACCGGGAGCACGGAGGGGCCGTTCACGAGCAAGGTGTCCGGGGCGCGCGAGCGCAAGAGCATCGAGGCGTCCCCGAACAGGATGTACTGCTCGAAGGTCTCCTGCACCGTGTCCCCGGTCCCCCAGACCTGCGCAAGGTAGGTCCGGCCCGCGAGCGCCACCTCCCCCCACCGGTGGATCCCCTGCTGCGTGAAGGCCTTGGTCATTCCGATGGCCATCTCGCCGGGTTCGTCCCAGTAGGCCGGGGTCGAGGCCGAGTATATCGCCACGGCGCCGGTCGCCTGGCCTAGCTGGTTCGCCCGCATCCACGCCTCGGCGAAGCACGTGTCGTACTGGTCGAAGGCCCCGTTGTCACACGAAATGTCCACCACGGGCAGGACTCTCCCCGTGTTCTTCAGCTGCTGGACGTGGCTCACGCTGAACTCCGGCTCCGTGCTGGCCCAGGAGGTTCCACTTCCATGTCCGAGGTAGGTGAGCCATCCGCGCCCCTCGTTGACCGCGCCCGAGACCTTCGAGGTCGTGTTGAACCCGTTGCTCGCGTACAGTTTGTTGACAGGGTTGTAGCCGTAGTCCTTCTGGAGCCCGCAGATGATGTTCGAGCGATAGTCGTCGTTGCTGGTGCCTTCGCCCTCGGACGACGAGATGCACACGGCCCCGGAAAGCCACGTGGCATCGGTCGTGACCTCGGATTCGTACCAGATCACCTTGCCCACCTGGAGGGCGAGGTCGGCCTCGTCCTTGACGCTGAAACGAGAAACCAGCACGTCGGACACGAGGTCGTTGCCTTCGAGTTGCGAGTAGATAAAGTCCGACGCGCACCCCCCGATCCCGTGGTTCGTTGGCATTTTCTGCACGTCGCCGACCAGGATCACATACGTGGGGCGCGTGGCCGGGTCGCCATATTGGGACTGAAGATATTTCTTGATGCTAGTGTTTGTCTGGCCGATCGTCGACAACGGAACTACGTCCGCGCGGAACCCCTGGTGGCGCTTGAAATCCGCGAGCGCCTGCGCCCCGGCGGCCCACGCGTCGGGCGCGAGGATCAGGATGCGCTCGACGGCCGGGACCGCCCCATCGCGCAGGCGCAGCGCGTCCCAGTTCACGAAGGTTCGGCGATAGGCGGCCTCGAATGTGGGCGACAGGCGCGGGTCCGCGAGGAACCTCGTGCCCGCGTGGCGCACGCGGACTCGCATCCGCGAATGGACCATGAGGCGGTCGCCGGCCGGGTCGAACTGGACCGCGTTGACGCGGACGCGGACGTAGCGCACGTCGCGCATCACGCCCACCTCCTCGATGGACGCGAGGTCCGCCGGGTACGGTTCCCGACCGTCGTAGATCGTCCGGTCGCACACGAACCGGGGCGTGCCGGAGGCCGGCCCGCAACGCTTGGGTTTCGGCTGAACTGGGGCCACGCGCACGCCCTCGACGGTGACCCGGTCGTCGGACACGACCTCGATGATCGGCACCGCGTCGCGCGGAATCGCGAGGAACCGCGACACGAAGGGCACCTCGGGCTTCCCCGGCGTGGACACTCGCCCCTCTCGAAGGGAGACGGTCGTGTAGGGACCGTTCTCGAGCGTCACCTGGTCGAGGAACAACCCCAGGACCTCGACGCCCAGAATGGTGGCATCCGGCGTGGCTTCCACGACCTCCACGCGCACCGCCGGCGCCTCCAGACCGGCCCCGGGTCGGATCGGGAGGAACGTCTCGGCCGTCGCGCTTCCGGCCCAGCCCAGCAACACACCGACAACGATGAAGCGCTTCATCGGGTTCAGACCTCCGCGAAGCCTGGGGCGGATTCTAGAAATCCCCCGCGGTCTCGTCAAAGAGACGAACTCCGGGGGCCATCCGCGCCGACAGCGCGGATCGCTCATTCCGCACCAGGTCCGCCGCCTGGGCTAGAATACGACCATGGTCGTCCTCGGCATCGAGACCTCCTGCGACGAGACCGCGGCCGCGGTCGTGGAGGACGGCCGGGTCGTCCGGTCCAACGTGGTCTGGTCGCAGGTCGCGATCCACGCCCGCTTTCGAGGGGTCGTGCCCGAGATCGCCTCGCGCAACCACCTGCGCGCCGTGGTCCCGGTCGTGGAACAGGCCCTGGGCGAGGCCGGGGTCCCCCTCGCCGCCGTGGACGGCCTCGCGGTGACCGTGGGACCGGGGCTCATCGGGTCCCTCCTCGTGGGGGTCCAGTTCGCCAAGGCCGCGGCCTTCGCCCTGGGCCGCCCCCTGGTCGGCGTCAGCCACCTCGAGGCGCACGTGATGGCCGCGTTCCTCGCGGACGACCCGCCCGACTTCCCCTTCGTGGCCCTGGCCGTGTCCGGGGGGCATTCGAGCCTCTACCTGATCAGCGGCCTCGGCCGGGTGCGACTGCTCGGCCGCGCCCGGGACGACGCGGCGGGCGAGGCCTTCGACAAGGCCGCGGCCCTCCTGGGCCTGCCCTATCCGGGCGGGGTCCACGTGGACCGCGTCTCCGAGGGGCGCGACCCAGGCAGGGTCCGCTTCCCGCGCGCCATGATCCACGACGACACCCTGGACATGTCGTTTTCCGGGCTGAAGACCGCGCTTCGCAGGCACCTGGAGGGGCTGCCGCGACCCCCGAACGGCGACGAGGTCGCGGACCTCGCCGCCTCGTTCCAGGAGGCGGTGGTGGACGTGCTCGTGGCCCGGACCCTGAAGGCCGCGCGCCAGACCGGCGTGCGCCACGTCGTGGTCGCGGGGGGGGTCGCGGCCAACCGGCGTCTGCGCGCACGCATGGCCGAGGCCGCGCGTGACGTCGGCCTCGTCCTGCATCTCGTCCCGCTCCCCTACTGCACCGACAACGCCGCCATGGTCGCGGCCCTGGGGTATCATTACCTCTTTGGGGAGGTCGCGGGGTCGCGGGCGGTGCCGCGGGACCTCGACATGGACCCGTTCGAGCGCCACGTCCTGGACGGGTGGTGAGGGGCCCTGGGCGCGCGCACCTGGATGGATGAAACGGAGGAATGGAGGGCGTTCCGGGGCGTCTTGGGGGGATCGCCCACGCCCACGCTTACGCCCACGCCCACGTTTCTTGAGTGGGGGCACGGGATGCATCGCTCAAGAGGTCTTCCGGCGATTGTCTTGTCCTGGCTTCTCGCGTGCGGTTCGGGCGCGACCCCTCCGGGCGCGGACGACGCCGCGCCGGACGCGGACGTCGCGGTCACCGACGCGCCGGACGATGCCCCGATCGAGGCGGGCGAGGACCTCCCCCCCGACGAGGGGGCGGCCCCGGATGTCCCCAAGACGTGCGAGGGAGTGCTCGAGAAGTCACAATGCGTCTCCTCCGCGGGGTGCCCGGCCTGGACCGCGTGCCTGGGCGTCGGAGGGTGCGAGGAGCCGCCCTGCTGGGGCCTGTGCGACGATTACCCCGGCGCCTGCCTCCCCTGGACGCTTGCCGAGGCCTGCCACGAAGACGACGACTGCGACGAGGATTCGGTGTGCGTGGGTCGGGTCTTCAATGCGGAAGCGGACGTGCTCCTGGGCGGGCTCTGCCGGAAGCGGCCGTCCGCGGACTCCTGCTACGAGGACGGCCACTGTCCCCCGGGACAGCGGTGCGCCGGCGAGGTCTCTTGCGGTCTCGACACCCTGTGTCCGGGACCCGAGTACCCCGGGCGGTGCGTCCCTCCCGCCGCGCCTGGACAGTGCTTCGATGACGCCGATTGTCCCGGCGGGCAGCGATGCGCCGGGGCCGTGCTCGGGGTTCTGGGGGACCCGGTGCCGGGCACGTGCTCGCCCGCGGGCGGGTGTTTCACGGACGCGGATTGCGCGGGGTCGGCGGACGGGGGATTCTGCGTGGGGGCTTTCCAGTGCCGTCCGGATGCGCATTGCGTGTTCCCCGACCGCGCCGGGTTCTGCGCGGGCGCCCCGGGGCTGCGCCGGTGCTGGCAGCAGGACCACTGCAGCGGGGGGTGGGTGTGCCGGGCCGCCCTGGCGTGCCCGCCGGGCACCCTCTGTCACGGCATGGGAGAGGCCCACCCGGGGATCTGCGGGGAACCGCCGGCCCCGGGCGAGGGCGTGGCGCTGGCCCTCGACTCGAATCAGGTCAAGCGCAACGTCCCCTTCCGCGCCATGGTGGTGAACCAGGGTCCGGTCCCCATCTACCTGGACCCTTGCCTCGCGGCCGTGGTCCAGTTCCAGGAGGAGGGGCAGTGGAGGGACTCGTGGATCCCGCCGGCCCAACACCCAGCCTGCGGGGGGCTCGTGCCGCTGTGGCCCCTGCCGCCGGGGAGCGGCACCGTGGCCGCGTTCTCGGTGGACGTACCCGGGACCTACCGGGTCCAAGTCGCGTACCGGATCGGGTGCGAGCAGGGCGTGGAACGCAACGAGGCCCGGTGCGAGACCGACGCCCTCGCGGCGACGACCCTGCCCTTCGAGGTCCCTTGAGACAGCGCCTCGGCCAGCACTTCTTGCGCGACGCCTCGGTGGCGGCTCGCCTGGTCGCGGCTCTGCGCGCAGGTCCGGAGGACACGGTCGTGGAGATCGGCCCGGGGCGGGGGGCCTTGACCACGCATCTCGTGGGGCGGTGCGCGCGCCTGGTTCTGATCGAGCGGGACCCGGACCTGGCGCGCGCCCTGCGCGAGCGACTCGCGAACCGCGATGCCGTCACGGTCGTGGAGGACGACGCGGCGAGGGTGGACCTCGCGGGCCTGCTCCCATCGCCCGGGGCCCTCGTCCTCGGGAACCTGCCCTACGAGGCCTCGACCGCGATCCTCGCGAACCTCCTGCGCGCGCGCCGGCTCGTCGCGCGGATGGTCCTGATGTTCCAGCGCGAGGTTGCCGCGCGCCTCGCGGCCCCCCCGGGTGCCCGGGAGCACGGGGCCCTGTCCGTGCTCGTCCAGGTCCGCTGCCGCGTGGAGCCCTTGATGGACGTGGGTCCCGAGCGCTTCTCCCCGCCACCGCGCGTGTGGTCCCGGGCCCTGCGCCTGACCCTGCTTCCCGCCGACCATGCCTTGGCGGACGCGGCGGACGACCCCGCCTTCGAGGACTTCGCCCACGCCCTGCACGCCCACTCACGCAAGACCGTCCTGAACTCCCTGTCGGCGGGACTCGGCCTGCCCCGGCCCGCGACCCTGGCTTTGCTCGACAGGGCCGGCGTGGACCCGACGCTGCGCCCCTCCCACGTCCCCCTGGACCAGGTCGTGTCCCTGTGGCGGGCGTGGCGGGATGCCGGCAGCGGGCCGTAGGCTTGTCCCCAAATGAACAAGGGCGAGGCCCGGGCGGGGGTTCCGGGGTCGAGGGTCCGGCGCCCGGGGTCCGGCAGGGACTCCGTGGCCGACACGGTCACCGACACGGTTCCTGACACGGGCACGGTCACCGACGCGGTCATGGCTACGGGCACGGTCCCGGTCACGGACTCGGCCATGGTCATGGTCACCGTCACGGGGGTCCGGGGTCCGGCATCCGGGGTCCGGGATTTGGCAGGGACTCCGCGGCGGACTCGGACGCGGACGCGGTCACGGTCATGGACTCTGACACGGTCACGGTCAGCGTCCACGGTCACCGACATGGTCACGGTTCCGCGCGCGAGCGCGCCGTCGGACTGCTGCGTGCAAACGTAGCCTTGTCATGGCGCGGGCGTTCCGGTTTTCCTCCATCCCGTCGAGGTATCATGACGACGTCTGGGCGGGAGGAGTACTGTGAAAGGGCTGTTCCTTCTGGTGGGTCTGGTGGTCCTGGCGGGGTGCGGAGGCGGGGCATCGAGCCGCAATGATGTCCCGGCCGGGGACCGCCAGGACGCACTCGAACCCTCAGGTGATCCCGGCGGCGACTCCGGTCCGCCCGACCTCGCGATTGACGTGGCGGCGACGTGGCCATTCGCGCCGACGAGGAACGGGGACACGTGCACGGTGACCAACGGCCTCGTGACCCTGGCCGTGAACGTGACGAAGGGACGTTTCTCCGTCTCGTCCCAGGATGGCGAGGCCGTCCTGTTCGATGCCAGGTCCGAGGCGGTCTTTGTGCTCTCCGACGAGGGCAAGGGCGAGGCCGCCGAGTGGACCCTGTCCACGGCCGACTCGTCGTTCCTGGGGCAGTCGGCATCCTGGTCGGAAGACCGGTTAGGTCCGGGGCTCTTGGTCCGCTTTTCTTACGGGCGGGCGGAGGCGCCAGGGGGAACCCTGGACGTGGTCTTCCATCTGCGCGAGGGGTCGCCGGTGGTCCTGGCGAGGGCCGAGGTCGGCTTGCCGCCTGGCGCGAGCGTTCGAGCGATCCATCCCATCGTGGCCCGGGGCGTCGAGGGCGGCGGGCTGTATCTGGGCCCCGGGACCTCGCGCTCCGTGGTCCTGGATGATGGCAACGACCTCTACTTCGATTTCGTGGCCGACGTGTCGCGGGTCGGCGAGCGGTCAAGCCTCTTCTCGCAACCCGGGTATGCCTCGAACTGGAACGCGGCGGTCTGCACCCGCGAGCGGTCCTGCGTGGTCGCGGGCTTCATCACGTCGGATCGCGCCTTCCCCCTCGTCGCCACGGACTTCCAGGACGACCAGGCCCGCGAGCGCGCGCCCGGGGAAGAGGCGCTGTCCGTCTTTGACCTGCGCTGTCTTTACAAGCCGGGTCGCAAGGTGGGGGCGGACGGGAGGCTCGCCTCGGAGACCGGCATCCTTGTGTTCACGCGGGACCCCCATGCGGCCCTCGTCGAATACGGACAGTCCGTGTCGAGGGCGTACGGCAAGGCGTTGTGGCCGACCGTGCCGGCGTCATGGAACTCGTGGGGCGGGGGGTCTGGACACCACGGGTACGGGCAGGACATTGACGAGGCCCTCATCCTCCAGAACCTCGACCTGGCGGCGCAGGATTACCTGCCCTGGGGCATGGACTACTTCCTGGTGGACGATGGGTGGCAGGACACAAGCGGCTACTGGTTTCCCGACCAAAGCCGCTTCCCGGACCATGGCGAGCAGAACGGGATGGCCTGGCTCGCGCGGGAGATCGAGAAGCGCGGCTTCATCCCGGGGGTCTGGATGTCCCCCTTCCGCGTGGAGGTGTCGTCGCAACTGTACGCGGACCATCCGGACTGGATGCTGGAGACCGACCCGATCGGGACCGCGATGCTCGGCCCGGACACGCGCGTCCTGGACCTGTCCCACCCAGGGGCGCAGGCCTACTTGCGATCCGTGATGCACCGGGTCTTCGGCGAGTGGGGCTACCGCTGGCTCAAACTGGACTTCGGCTACTACGGACTGTTCGGGGAGCGCTACCACGACGAGGCCCTGTCCGCGATGGAGGCCTACCGCGCCGGGATGAGTGTGGTGCGCGAGGCCATCGGGCCCGACACCTTCTTCCTCGGGATCGGGGCCATGGGCTCGGGATTTGGGATCGTGGACGGGGAGCGACTGACCCTCGACAACGAGCCGTTGTGGAACGACCCGCTCGGCCCGAACGACCAAGGGATCAAGACCACGGTACTGACTGCGGCTCACCGGTATTACCTGGGGAACACCGTCTGGATCAATCACCCGGACCTCCTGTTCTATCGGGATGACTTCGGGCTCACGCCGGACGAGGCGACGGCCTTCACCCTGTTCGTGGCGATCTTCTCCGGTGTCTTCAAACTGGGCGAGTCCTTCGTGTTCCTGCACGAGCACCCCGACGCCTTGGGACTCTCGCGCCGCCTCTTGCCGATGGTCCAGGGCCACCCCGAACCCCTCGACCTCTTCGAGCGGCGCTGGCCAGAGGTCTGGCGCCTGCCGCTCGAGGGACCCGACGGGACGTACGAGGTCTTTGGCCTGTTCAACTGGGGGAAGAACCGGGACCTGTTCGAGGGCCGGGACCTCCCGGACGAGGACCGCGAGGTCGTCCTGCCCCTCCCGGCAGGTCCAGGGTTTCTGGCCCTGGACTGGCTCGCGGGGGAGTTGTTGACGGACGGCAGCGGGTCGCCGGTGTTGACGGGTCCGGTGCCCGTGTGGATGAAGCCCAGGACCGGCCGTATCGTCATCGTGCGTCCCGCGGACCGCGTGTTCCTCGGGACGGACCGGCACGTTGCGGGCGGGGCGGTGGAAGTGGCGTCGGTGAAGACCGACCTCACGGCTGGCGTGACCGACGTGGTCTTCCGGCGGGCGATTCCTGGCGAACCGACCCACGTCTTTTTCGCGTGTCCCGCCGGGGCTACGTGCGAGGTCCTGGACGTCTCGTCCGCGACCCTCGGCGATGTCCGCATCGTGCCGCCCCCGACTGGGCCCTCCCTGTACGACGTCACGATCACGCCGGTCGCGGCCGACGCGCGGGTCGAGTTCCGGAACGTCGGGCCATGAGGTCCTGCCGCTCTCCGCGGTCCGAGACCCGGTCTGTCGCGGGTCAATGCAGGATCGGGTAGCAGCGGAGGAGGGCCAGCGGAACCGTGCCGGTCACCTCGGATTCGACGGAGAGGCCGAGCCGTCGCGCGACCTTGACGAGGTGGCTCCGGCGACCCACTGCGAGGGCCCAAGCCTGCCGCAAGGCCAGGACCCTCAGCGTGGTCGGATCACCCCCGACCGGCTCGGGAAGGGCCCGCAGGAGCCGGATGGAGGTCAACACGATTCGCCCCACCGATTCGCGGTCGGAGGGGGCGATGGCACCGTCGCGCAGCCTCAGCGCGAGGGCGTGAACGAGCGCGGGGCCAAAGGCGAGCTGGTGTGCCCAGTAGGCATCGTTCCTGGGATCGGGCTGACGGATCTCCGCGATCATCCGGTCGAGCGCCGCGGTCCAGTCCGTGCGGGTCCGGGCCTGGGCTCGAAGTCTCACAGGTAGTCCTCCAGCACGTACCGAAGGTTGTCGCGAAGGACAGGGTCGTCCCGATGGCGCCTCGGAAGCCGGCCGAAGGCATTCTCGATGTCGCGTCGCGTCAGGCCGAACCTCCGCACCAGGAACGCGATGTCCGCGAGGTCCTCCGGGTCGAGGCGCTTGAGTTTCCCCACGACCAGGTCCGCGGCCGGAGGCGTCTTCACGGTGAGACGGCGGCCGCGGAAGACGATGTTGTATGGGATTTCGTCGTCCGGAACCGGGAGGACGAGCGTCTCTTCCGGCACGGTCTCGAGGTAGTCGCGGTCCGCGAGGTCCTTGTCGGAAGGATTGAAGCCGAGACCGGCCCGCTCGCACGCTGCCCGGAGGTCAGGCTCCAAGTATTCCGATTGCGGGAGCACGTCCAGGTCAATCGTGACGCGCTGGTCCAGGCCGAGCGCCAGGACGGCCGCCCCTCCCCTGATCACCAGGACCGTGTCGAACTCGAGAGCCTCGTCGAGACGTTCGAAGGTCTTTCGGAGCTCGTCCCGGTCCATGAGGCCCACCGCCTGACAACCGCCCTGCGACGAATGCGATTATAGGCACGGCCGGACAGGGCGACAATGTGCCGCGCTACAGCCCCGGCAAGGGCGCGTGGTGGCGGGCGAGGAGGGTCTCGACCGGGATGGACACGAAGGGGTCGGCGCGGAGCAGGGGGCCACCGACCACGCCCAGGTGCAGGAAGGGGACTCCGCGCTCGCGGGAGGCGGCCTCGAGGACGGCAAGGCCCTCCTGGGCCAGCGTGACGATGGCCCGGGACGGGGCCTCGCCGAGCAGGAGCCTCTCCGGGTCCTCGGAGGCGAAGGACAGGTCGAGCACGGCCCCGAGTTGCTCCGGAGAGGACACGACGCACTCCGCCAGCGCGAACAGGAGCCCCCCGTCGGATACGTCGTGTGCGCTGTGCAGGAGGCCGGATTCGATCGTGGAGGCCAGGAGGTCGCACAGGGCCGCGTGCAGGACGGGGTCCGCCCGCGCGGGCCGCCCGCGGACCTCGCCGGTGCGCCTCCGCAGGTACAGGGAGCCGTCCAGCCGCGCCTCGGAGGGGCCCAGCAGGACCACGGCGTCCCCGGCCCGCTGGAACCCCGCTCGCGCCACGCGGCCCACGTCCTCGACCAGGCCGACAACCCCGACCACCGGCGTCGGAAAGATGGATCGCCCCGCGGTCTCGTTGTAGAAACTGACATTGCCGCCGGTCACGGGCGTCTGGAACGCCGCGCAGGCCTCCGCGAGCCCGCGCACGGCCTCGCGGAACTCCCACATCACCTGCGGCCGCTCGGGGTTGCCGAAGTTCAGGCAGTCGGTCAGGCCCAGAGGGCGCGCGCCCACGCAGGCCAGGTTGAGCACGGCCTCGGCCACGACGTTGAAGGCCCCGGCCGCCGGGTCGAGCCAGCACATGGCCCCGTTCCCGTCCGAGACCACGGCGAGCCCGCGGGGCGGGGCATCGAGGAGCCGGATCACCGCGGCGTCCGCCTCGCCGGGCCGGACCACGGTCCCCACCTGCACCATGTGGTCGTACTGCTCGAAGACCGGCGCGCGCGACCGGAAGGAGGGGTCGTCGAGCAGGTCGAGGAACGACTCCCAGACCTCGCGTCGAGGGGGCATGGCCGGAAGGGTCCAGCGTGTCGGCAGGTCCGCGGGCACGGCCCACGGCCGCTCGTACACGGGGGCCTCGTCGGTCAGGAGCGCCACGGGCAGGTCCACGACCTTCTTCCCCTCGAACGTCATCTCCATGCGGCCGGTGTCCGTCACCTCCCCGATGGCCGCGCCGCAGAGGTCCCAGGCGGCCAGGACCCCGAGCACCGCCCCCAGCCCGCCCGGCGAGGTCACGAGCAGCATCCGTTCCTGGGATTCGCTCAGCAGGATCTCGGCCGGGGTCATCCCGGCCGCGCGCAGCGGCACGCGTGACAGGTCCACCTTCATGCCGGTCCCGCCGCGTGCCGCCATCTCGAAGGTCGAGCACGTGATCCCGGCGGCCCCCATGTCCTGGATGCCCAGGATCAGGCCGCGGTCCATCAGTTCTAGGCACGCCTCCAGCAGGCACTTCTCGGCGAAGGGGTCGCCCACCTGCACCGTGGGCCGTCTCAGCGACGCGTCCGACTCGAAGGCCGCGCTCGCCATCGAGGCCCCGTGGATGCCGTCCCGCCCCGTGGCCGACCCCACGTAGACGACGATGCTCCCCGGCACGGACGCCCGCCCGTAGAAGATTCGGTCCTTCCGCACGACCCCGAGCGTAAACACGTTGACCAGGCAGTTCTGGTCGTAGGTCGGGTCGAAGACCAGTTCCCCACCCACGGTCGGAACGCCCATGCAGTTGCCGTAGTGGGCGATGCCGGACACCACGCCCGACACCAGATAGGAAGTGCGCGGGTGAGAGGGCGACCCGAAGCGCAGGGAGTCGAGGTTCGCGATGGGCCGTGCCCCCATGGTGAAGATGTCGCGCAGGATGCCCCCGACCCCGGTCGCGGCCCCCTGGAACGGCTCGATATACGAGGGGTGGTTGTGGCTCTCCATCTTGAAGCAGGCCGCGAGCCCGCCCCCGAGGTCCACGACCCCGGCGTTCTCGCCGGGACCCACGAGGACCCGCGGGCCGCGCGTGGGCAGTTGCTTCAGGTAGGGCCGCGAGGTCTTGTACGAGACGTGCTCGTTCCACATGGCCGCGAAGACCGCGACCTCGGCCTCGGTGGGTTCCCGGCGCAGGGTCGCCAGGATCCGTTCCCATTCCGCTTCGGTCAGGCCCTGGGCCAGGGCCAGTTCCCTCATCCCCGTTGGCATGGCGAATCATCCCCGTCGAAGCGACCGGACCAGCGATTCGAACAGGAGCCGGCCGTCCTCGCTGCCGAGGACGCGCTCGCTCGCCCGCTCCGGGTGCGGCATCATCCCGAAGCAGTTCCCCTGGCGGTTCATCACGCCCGCGATGTGTTCCACAGACCCGTTGGGATTCGCGGACTCTCGCGTCCTCCCCTTTCGGTCCACGTAGCGGAACAGGACCTGCCCCGCGCGGGTCATCGGATCGAGCAGGTCCGGGGGGGCGTGGTAGCGCCCCTCCGCGTGCGCGATGGGGATGCTCAGGACCTGACCAGGCCGGCACGCCCGGGTCAAGGCCGTGTCCGCATTCTCGACGCGCAGGAAGACGTCGCGGCACACGAATCGCCCGCTGTCGTTCGGCCGCATGGCTCCAGGCAGCAGGCCGGCCTCGAGCAGGATCTGGAAGCCGTTGCAGATCCCGAAGACCAGGCCCCCTGCCTGGGCGAATCGGACGACATCGCCCATGATCGGCGAGAAGCGCGCGATGGCCCCGGATCGCAGATAGTCCCCGTAACTGAATCCCCCGGGCAGGACCACGCAGTCGGTCGGGGGCAGGGCGCGCTCTTTGTGAAAGACGAACCGGACCTCCTGGCGCAAGACGGTCCCCAGCACGTGCGCGCAGTCCCGGTCGCAGTTGGACCCGGGAAACACGATGATCGCGAATCTCACGGGCGCGCTCCTTCCGGATCGACCTCCACGGTGAAGTCCTCGGTGACCGGGTTGGCGAGCAGGGCCTTC
This sequence comes from Deltaproteobacteria bacterium, assembly GCA_037442805.1. Taxonomy (GTDB): domain Bacteria; phylum Myxococcota_A; class UBA9042; order DTJE01; family DTJE01; genus DYKK01. Next base: position 4,810 of record JBBIPO010000048.1, on the reverse strand, counting down.
GCCATCTCGGTTGCGGTCGCACGCAGGTCCTCCACGTCCAACGTTCCCTCGAACGACAGGCGGATGACCTTGCCCACCCGGCAATCCGAGACGTTCGAGAACCCGAGGCTACGCAGGGCCCCGAGCACGGCCCGTCCCTGGGGGTCCAGGACCTCCCCCTTCGGCATCACGATGACCGATACCTTCGCCATCGGCCCACCTCCCCCCGCGTCGTCACGACTCGATGTACAGCCTGGACCGCCGCGACAGGAACACCCACTCCCGCAATGGACGCGGCCATGCGCCGGCGACGGCCTCGCCATACGCGCAGTCCCGCCGGATATCCGCGAGCGCGGCCAGGACCCCGGTGCCGGTCCGTCCCCCGGGCCGCCACGCCGTCACGAAGCGTTCCTCATCCTCCGCGGACGAGGTCACCGGGCAGTAGGGGACCTCGTCGTCGGGGTCCTCCCCGACCTTGAGCACGACCCCGCCGTCCCGGTAGGCCTTCAGGCGCAAGGGCTCCAGGGGGGGGCGCACGACCGCGACCACGTCCTTCCCGGGGCATTCCCGGGACAGGACTAGGGCCCGCAAGAACGTCCGGTCCCAGTCCTCGAAGAGCACGGCGCGCGTGCCCGTCGCGTCCTCGTCGGACACCGCGACCCTCGCGACCTCGCGGGGGAGCGTCGGGTACCCGGCCGGGATGCGCACCGCCTCGAAGGGGGCGTATCCCTCGCGCTCCAGGACCGCCCTCAGGGCACGGGCCAGCCCGGGTTCTGCGATGTCACGGATAAATATCTGTCCAAAAACAAGCGTCATTCGGACTTCCCGGCCCCCGATCGCGGCGTCCGTCGCGCCAGGATCGCGTCCAGGTGCCTCAAGTGCTCCTTGCGCGAGAAGCACCGGCGGAGGTCGTCTTCCCCGAGCCGCGACCGCACTTCCGGGTCCCCGGCGAGGAGGTCCGCGAACGCCCCCTCCCCGGCCGCGGCCTTCATCGCGGCGTTCTGGACCAGGGCGTAGGCCTCCTGCCGTTTCAGGCCCCGGGCCACGAGCGCCAGGAGCACCGCCTCGGAATTCAAGAGGTCCGCGCTCGCCGCCAGGTGTTCCGCCATCCGGTCGGGCCGGACCACGAGCCCGCGGAGGATCCAGGCGAGCCTCAGGGCCGCGAACTCGGCGGTCGCGGTCGCATCCGGTCCGATCACCCGCTCGACGCTCGAGTGGCTGATGTCCCGCTCGTGCCAGAGGGCCATGTCCTCGAGCGCCGCCAGGGCATAGGCTCGCAACAGCCGGGCCTGCCCACAGACGTTCTCGCTGTCCACCGGGTTCTTCTTATGCGGCATCGCGGACGATCCGCGCTGTCCCTGGGCGAACGGTTCCTGGGCCTCCCCGACCTCCGTGCGCTGGAGGTGGCGGACGTTGACCGCGATCCGCTCCAGGGTTCCGCCGATCACCGCGAGGGTCGTGAAGAACGCCGCGTGGCGGTCCCGGGCCACGACCTGGGTGGCCACCGGTTCCGGCCTCAAGCCCAGGCGTCGCAGGACCCGCTCCTCGCGGGCCGGGTCCCCGAAGGCGAACGTCCCCACGGCCCCGGACAGTTTCCCCACCGCGACGTCGTGCGCGGCCCGATCCCCCCGCTCGACCCCCCGGCAGACCTCCTCGCGCCAGCCCGAGGCCACCAGGCCCAGGGTCGTGACCTCCGCGTGCATCCCGTGGGTCCGCCCGACCATCGGGGTGTCGCGGTGGCACTCGGCCAGGTCCCACAGGGCGTCCGCCAGTCCCTGAAGGGCCGACCGCACCAGGCCCCATGCCTCGAGGAGTTGCAGGGCGAACGCCGTGTCGAGGGCGTCGGACGACGTAAGACCGAAGTGCAGGAACCGGGCGGCCTCTCCGACCTGCTCCTCCACATGCGCCAGGAAGGCGATCACGTCGTGGCGCACGGTGGCCTCGAGCGCGTCGATCCGGGTCGAGTCGAGGCGAACGCCCTCGCGGATGCGGGCTGCGCCGCCGGGCGGGGCCACGCCGTCTTCTTCCAGCGCCTCGAGGTAGGCGACCTCGACCTCGAGCATCCGCTCCCAGCGCCGGGCCTGGGACCAGACCCGGCGCATCTCGGGGGTGGAGTAGCGGTCAATCATCGGCGATTTCCGGGGGAACGTGGAACGCGTGGCGTCATCGCGTCGCGTCCGCGCAGCAACGGAACCCGTTCGTCGGACCCGGCATCAGGCGCTTGCTCCAAGTGTCGCACCGGTTGTCCGCGCCCCCGGACGCGTCCCCGCCGTGCACGCGGCCGTCCGCGGCCCACTCCGACGCATTGCCCACGAGGTCGAAGACCCCCGCGGCGGTCTTGCAGTCCGGAAAGGACCCTGATTCCTTCAAGGTTCCGGACGTGACGTTGCAGGCCCCATCCCGGTAGGCGTCGCCATACGGATACGACTGGCCGCACGCGGTCCTCCACTCATCCCCGGTGCACAGGCGTTTCCCCTCCTTGGCACAGGCGGCCCTGGCGGCCGCAGCCGATACGCCGGTCTTCGGCTTCTGACCCGCGCCCGGGTACTCGTGGGTGGCGATGCAGAACGCGACCTTCTTCGGGTCGGCGTCGTCGGGGGCATCCGGGGCCAGGACGACCTTGGCCATCCCCGGCGGACAGGTCAGGACCTCGGCCAGAGTGCGCGTCGGGGGAGGAGGCGGCGGAGGGGGGGCCGCCGCCCGGGGCCCCCCCCCGGGGGCGGGGGGGGGGTGGGGGGGTGGGGCCGGGGGGGGGGGGGGGGGGGGGGGGGGGGGGGGGGGGGGCGGCGGAGTCGCGACGGCCGCATCCGCGCCCGCCGGGGCCGCTGCATCCGGCGCGGTAGCCGCGGGCACATCCCGTGACGCCGCCATGGCCGGAACGGGTCTCGGCGCCGCGGGCTTCACGGCCTGCGCCGGGGTGGGCGGTGCGGGAGGCGCCGGGGGCGGCTCCTGTCCGAACCACAGGACCGCGAAGACCGACAGCCCGCCCACGACCACGAACAGGGCCAGGAGCAGCAGCAACGTGCGCACCGGTGCCCCCTCGGGCTTTCCCGCCGGCCGCGCCGCCTCCCCGACGCCTGCGACCCGCTGCATGGGGGCCATCCGCGTGGCGGGCGCGGGGGGCGGCTCGACCACGCGCTCCATCTCCAGGGTGTCCCCGGTCGCCTCGAGGAGGGCCCGTTCCTCGGTTACCGCCTCGGTTACGGCCTCGGCCGGGACGGGAGGAACCTCGACCGTGACGGCCTCCTCCGCCGGGACCTCCTCCGCGGAAAACGTCGCAGTGGGGCGCGGCCCGGGCGCGGGCTCCACTGCCTCGACCGGCATCGGAGGGACCTCCTCGGTCACGACCTCAATGCCCTCGACCGTCTCTTCCAGGGCCTCCGAGTCCAGGCTGACAATGATCCCATCCTCTTCGGGTAGAGCCTCCACGGCCGGCGGCTCGGCGGATTCTGGAGCGACGTCCGCGATGGGGGGCTCGCGGGGTTCCGTGGCGACCTCCACGGTCCGCGGCTCGACCGCGGTCCCCTCCGGCTCGACGACGCGGTCCGCGGCGACCTCCGGCGCCGGGAGCACCACGGTTTCCACCTCGGCACGCTCGGGCGCCGGCGCGGCGATCACCGCGGTCGCGGCCTCCTCCCCGACCTCCTCAACCAGGGCCTCCGCGGGGGGCGGGGGAGGCTCCGCAAGGGGCGGGGCAGGCTCCGCGGGGGGCAACGACTCCGGGACGACGGGCGCCGGGACAGGGGCGGCCCGTGGTACCGGCACGACGGGCTGGATGGTCTCCTCGCGGGGGGGGACCACCCGGATGGCCCGGAAGGACCCGGTCTCGTGGTAACGGCGCTGCCAAAGCCCCTCGGACTCGGCCACGTCCAGGAGCGCCGACAGGGAATCTTGGAACTCCCGCAGCGACGAGGGGCGCTGCAACGGATCCATGGCCGTGGCGCGGACGAACCAGTCATCGAAGCGGGTGGTCAGGCGCGGGACCTGGGCCGACAGCGGGACCCCGGGCTTCACCGGATTGCCGCCAATGAGCTCGCCGAAGATCAACGCCGCCGCGTACAGGTCCGTCTGCGGCATCTCGAGAGCGGGGTCGGTCAGTTGCTCCGGCCCGCGATAGTAGTCCCACACGGGGATTTCCTGGCCTTCCTTCAGGGGCTCGGCCACGAGGTAGTACGGGTCGGACAGGACCAGTCGGTCGGGAAGAACGAAGATGTTCTGAGGTTTCAGGTTCCCGTGGATCGCCCCCGTGGCGTGGATCGCCCCGAGGCCGGCCAGGATGCGGGACACGATGGATCGGACCTTGGGGACCGCGAAGTGCTCGCCGCTCTCGGCGTGCAGGTCCAGGATGGCCGCGAGGGACATCCCCTCCATCAACTGGCAGGAAATGAAGTGAAATTCCCGGTCCTCCTGGACCTCGAAGATCTTGATCAGGTTGGGGTCCTGGTAGGCGCGGGCCCGGTACATCCGCAGCAGGTTCTGGTCCTTGTACGGGGACGCGAACAGTCCCGGCTTGAAGACCTTGACGGCCACCGGGAGATCCAGGGCCAAGTCCAGGGCCTTGAACACCGCCCCGTTCGGTCCTGACCCGCGGCCGAATACGACGCGAAACCGGTTCGCCAACTTCTCACCGATGTCGGGAAACCGCGTGGGAGGTTGCATCGGTACCCCCTCTTGGAGACTGGACCGTCTGGTGTCCCCGTGCCCCGCCGTGGGCCCAGACCCCATCCGAACGGACGGAACCTAGCAAAAACTCTGCGGCAAGACAAGCGGTTGTTTGACCGGGTCCCCGGACAAGTCCGGGGACTGGGTGCCGGACACCGGATCCCGGACG
>JBBIPO010000047.1:0-22268 GCA_037442805.1 Deltaproteobacteria bacterium | reverse complement strand
TCCTGGGGTAAAGCGATTTTCGGAACTGCATGAGAGCCGCTGGTATCTTGGCCCAGTCAACATCGCGGATTGCTCGTCAAGGACTTTGTCGCCGACTCGCCGGAAGGTCCCGGGCGTCGCTTTGGCACGACGGGCAATCCATGACGATAATAAGCTGGGCGGTTCGGGGATTGACAGCGGGGGTGCCGGCTCGTGGACCTGGTGGACATCGCCATCGTGTCGGGCGTGGTGCTCGCCGCGGCCGCCGTGTTCTATCTGGTCGTGCGCATCGCCGCCGCGCGCGCCGCCCGCCGACAGGACGGGAGTCGGGCCCAGAAGGCCAGCCGACTGATCTCCCACGGCCAGCACGGCCAGGCCGTGGCCACCCTCCTGGCCTCGGGCCGATTGCGCGAGGCCCAGGACCTCCTCGTGTCGTCGGGGGACTTCCGGGGGGCGGCCCGGGTGGCCCTGCGCATGCAGGAACCCCTGCGGGCCGGAGAGTTGTTCGAACGGGCGGGTGACTTCGAGGCCGCGGCCCTGGCGTTCCTGAAGATCCCGGACTTCCGGCGCGCGGCCGAGTGTTTCGCGCGCGCGGGAAACCACGAGAAGGCGGCCGAGGTGTACGTCCAGATCGGGGACCTGTGGGCCGCGGCGGAGGAGATGGTCGCGATGGGCCGCCGGAAGCAGGCCGCCGCGCTCCACCGACAACTGGGGAACGACATCCTTGCGGACCGGCTGACTGGGGAGGCCCTGCGCGAGGAGGGGGACCTCGCGGGCGCGGCGAAGGCGTTCCTCCAGGCGGGGGAACTCGAGGCCGCGGCGGAGTGCCTGGCGGCTGCGGGGTCCGTGCGCGAGGCCGCCGAGGCGTACCAGAAGGCCGGAAGGCCGGACCTCGCCGCACAGGTCCTGGAGCGCAGTGGGGCGATTTCCGAAGCCGCCGCCATGTACGAGGAGGCGGGGGACCACGCGTCCGCGGCGCGCCTGTATCAGAAGGTCCGCGACCCGGTGGGCGAGATCCAGGCCCTGGTCGCGGCCGGGGAGTTCCTGGCCGCTGGGTACCTCGCGTACAAACTGGGGCTCAAGGAACGGGCCGAGGAGATCCTGAAACTCGCGGCCCCGGCGGACCGGGGGTACGCGAGGGCCTGTCTGCTGCTCGGGCGCATCCTCGAAGAGACAGGGCGGATCGAGGAGGGGATCAAGTACTACGCGCTGTTCGTGGAGCGGGCGGACCCGACACCGAAGACCCGTTCCGCGTTCGAGTACCTCGCGGGCCTATTCGAGCGCCAGAACGTCCCAGACGTGGCGATCCGGTGCCTGCGCAAACTGGAGCAGGCCGGACTGCTCCAGGCCGACCACCGCGAGTCCCTGCACCGTCTCGCGAACCGGATGGCCAGGCAGGAGGCCACGGCCGAGACGGCGCAGGCCGCGCCTGGACAGGTCCCGGTGGACCCGAGGATCGGGGTCCCGCCGCAACTGTCGGATCGCTACTCGGTCGTGTCGCGCCTCGGGGAGGGGGGAACCGCGATCGTGGTCCTCGCGCACGACCGACTCCTGCGCCGCAACGTGGTCCTGAAGGTCCTGTCGAACCCGAGCCTCCCCGGGGACCTGGCCGAGGAGTACTTCATGCGGGAGGCCCAGATCGTGGCTGGGATGTCCCACCCGAACATCGTGACGATCTTCGATGTCGGGAACGCGGCAGGACGGATGTACATCGTCATGGAGTATATCGAGGGCCGCTCCCTGGACCAGGTCCTGGAAGAACGATCCGGCCAGGGACTCCCCCTGCCGCAGGTGATCGGCATCGCGTCCCAGCTGGCCGAGGCCCTTTCGTACGCCCACGCGCGCCAGGTCATCCACCGGGACCTGAAGCCCGGCAACGTCATGGTCCTCCCCGATGGGCACGTGAAGCTGATGGACTTCGGGATGGCGAAGGCGTTACAAGTCCACCGGGACCGCTCGCTCTACATCTGCGGGACGCCCGACTACATGTCCCCGGAGCAGGAGGCGGGCGAGGACCTGACCGCGGCCACGGACATCTATTCCTTCGGACTCCTGTTGCTGGAATGTCTCCTGGGTTCGCTGCCGTCCGCGATGACCGCAGCCGCCGCCCGCGAAAAGCGCCTTCAGGCGCTCGACCGAAGCGGGCTCCCGGAGGGCGTGAAGGACGTGATCCGGGCATGCCTGGCGCTTCAGCCGTCCGCACGTCCCGCCTCGGCCCGGATGGTGGCCGAGTCCCTGGCGCGCGCCGCCTCGACGTGCGGATGAGCCGGACTCACGGCAGGGACGGCAACTGCTCGTCCTTGAACTCCAACGTCTTCGAGAATGGACCCAGTTTCCCTCGGATCCCGATGACCCCGGGCTTCGTCCTCTCGATGGAGACGATGGAGGCCGAACCGCGCCGGATCCCCGTCAACCCCGTGAACGCCCCCTTTTGGAGCGTCCCCGAGATCGTCTTGTCGAAGGTCACCGTGTTCTCCGCGTCGAACTGGCGCGAGAAGGCGTTCTTCAACTGGATGACGAGGGCGCCCGTCCCCTGGTCGTACGTGAAGTCGGCGACGTTCTCGGGCACCAGTTTGTCCGGAAGGTCCATCTCGCGGAACAGTTTCTTGAGATCAGCGACCGGGTCCTTCTGGGGCACGGCCGGCTGTCCGGGCTTCGGAGCTTCTCGGGCCGAGACGGCCTTGGTCTGGGCCGCGTAGCCGGCCGCAGCCTTCACTTCTTCCTTCTTCTTGGCCTTCGAGGCCTCGACCGGCTCTTTCTCGAGCGCCTTCTTGGCCTTCTGGTCCTGAACGGTCTTTGCGGGTTCCTTCTCGATGTACATCGGGTGTCCCTCCGTGAAGTTCGTCAGGCATTTTACCGCGGTCGCAGGAAGTCGTCAACGAGAACGGGCTGCTTGCGACCCGGCGAGGAGATTGATAGATTCGCCTGCGCGCCGGCGGGGGACGCCGGGCGAGCCAGGAGTGTGGAATGAAGACCGAACTGGAGGCGCTGGGACGGCAGAGGTTCCGCATCCGCGGCGAGGTGGATGCCGAGACGCTGCGGCGGGAGCGCCACCGGCGCGCACGCGCCTACGCCCCTTACGTCCAGTTGAAGGGATTCCGACCCGGCCATGTCCCGATCGAACTGGTGGCCCGCCAGGTCGGACCGGCCCTGGACGAGGAGGCCAGGGAGTCCGCCGCGCGGCAGGCGATCGCGGCGGTCCTGAAGGAGCGCTCGCTGAGCCTGACGTTTGACCCGGACATCGAGTACGGGGACACAGGGGCCGACGGGAGCATCCCCTTCACCGCGGAGTTCGAGACGCTGCCGACCCTGGACCCCAAGGACTACCTCGGGGTCGAGGTCCCGGACCTCGACCTGCCCCCGGTGAGCGACGACGACATCGAGGCCGGTCTGAAGCGCCTCCAGGAGTCGGTGGCCACGTACCAGGAACGGCCTGCCGACAGCGTGGCGCACGAGGGCGACCTGGCGGTCTGCGAGGTCGCGTTGCGGAACGCGGCGACCGGCGAGGCCGTGGAGGAGCCGCGGACATTGCGCCTCGAGGTCGGGCTGGCCGACGAGCCCCTTCCGGACATCGGGAGAGAGCTGCTGGGAATGAGGGCCGGGGAAGAGCGGTCGTTCTCCCGGACGGTGGCCTCGAAGAACGAGTCGGGCGAGGAAACAACCCAGAGCGTCGAGGCCACGGTCAAGGTCCAGAAGGTGATGGAGAAGGTCCTGCCGGCCCTCGACGACGAGTTCGCTCGCCGCTACGGAACCGCCGAGACCCTCGCCGCGTGGAAGGACAAGTTGCGGACACATCTCGAGAAGAAGCGGCAGGAGACCCTGCGTGAGATGCGCGCGGAGGCGGTCGTTTCGGCCATCCTCCAGGCGAACCCCTTCGAGATCGGCGAGGAAACCGTCCGGCGCCTCGCGGCCGCGACGGAGTCCCGGGCAAAGGAACGCCTGATGCCAGGAATTCCGGCCGAGCAACGGGAGCAGGTCTCGCTCGGCATCGAGCCGGAGAAGATGGAATCGTTCGCCCGTGACCGACTCGCCCGCCATCTCCTCCTGGACGCGATCTCGAAGCGCGAGGGAATCGAGGCGACGCCCGAGGACCTGGATCGGAAACTGGAAGAAATCGCACGGGAACTGGACGTGCCGCTTCCGCGTCTGCGCGCTGCGGTCAGCCCCGAGGTCCTCGATCGTTTGAACTCGCAAATTCGACACGAAAAGACCCTGGACATGCTGGTGCGCTACGCCGTGGTGAAACCCAGGGTGGTCGAGGCCGCGGCGACCCGACCGGACCCTGACGAGGTGCAGCCATGACCTGGTGGGTCCCGACCGTGATCGAGCAGACGCACCGCGGGGAACGCGAGTGGACCGTGTTCTCGCGCCTGCTCAAGGAGCGGATCATCTTCCTCGGGTGGCCCATTGACGACAACCTGGCGAGCGTCGTGGTGGCGCAGTTGCTGTTCCTGGAATCCGAGGACCCGGACAAGGACGTGTTCCTGTACATCAACAGCCCCGGCGGGCTCGTGCATTCGGGACTCGCCATCTACGACACGATGCAGTACGTGAAGTGTCCGATCTCGACCATCTGCATCGGCCAGGCCGCGAGCATGGCGGCCCTGCTCCTCGCCGCCGGGACCCCCGGGAAGCGGTTCGCGTTGCCGCACGCGCGCTTCCTGCTGCACCAGCCGCTCGGGTCGTTCTCGGGCCAAGCGGCGGACGTGGACATCCGTGCCCGCGAGATCCTGTACCTGAAGAACCAGATCACGGACCTCTTCGCGCTTCACACCGGGCGGAGCGCGGAGCAGATCGCGCGGGACTCGGACCGCGACTTCTTCCTCGGGCCGCAGGAGGCCAAGGAATACGGCCTGATTGACGACGTGATCACGCGCCGCGCTTGACGGGCGCGTCGCGGTCCGCGGCCCCATCCGTTCGAGAGCAGTTCCCTTCCGTTTTCCGGATTGGATATGATTCGGAATGGGTGGCGCATCGCGAGGAGGAGGCATGGCGGTCCCCAAGGCCCTTCCCAGGCTCGTGAGCCCGGTCGAGATCTACGAGGGGCTTGACCGGCACGTGATCGGCCAGGATCGCGCCAAGAAGGCCGTGGCCATCGCCGCGTACAACCACCTCAAGCGCGTGCGGGCGCGGGCGATCGGGACACGACTGCTCGCGCGCAAGTCCAACGTCCTCCTGATCGGACCCACCGGGTGCGGCAAGACCCACATCGCCCGCACCCTGGCGCGCCTCCTCGACGTCCCTTTCGTGGTGGCGGACGCGACCGAATACACCGAGGCCGGCTACTACGGCAAGGACGTGGAGGTCATGATCGGCGAGTTGTTCCTGACCGCGGATGCGGAGGTAGCGGCCACGGAGCGAGGAATCGTCTTCATTGACGAGATCGATAAGATCGCGCGGCGTTCCCACGGCGCCGTGACTGGGGCCGGCAGCCGGGACATCGGCGGCGAGGGCGTCCAGCAGGCCCTGCTGAAACTCCTGGAGGGGCGCCAGATCTTCGTGCCGACCAACGTCACGCAGCACTGGAGCAAGCACGACTTCGTCCCCATTGACACCACGGACATCCTGTTCATCTGCGCGGGGACCTTCTCGGACCTGCACCTGTACTCGGGCGGGACGAGGGCCCTCGGGTTCGGCGCGGCCGGTGGGGCGGCGCGCGCTCCCCGGATCACCGAGAAGGACCTGCTGCGGTACGGGATGCTGTCCGAGTTCCTGGGTCGCCTGCCGGTGCAGGTCCAGCTGTCCGCCCTGACGGACGACGAGATGCTCGACGTCCTCGTGAAGCCGCCGGATTCCTTGCTCAAGGAATACGTCGATTTGTTGCGTCTGGACGGCGTCACGCTCCGCTTCGAGCTGTCCGGGTTGCGCGAGGTCGTGGCCCTCGCGAAACGCAGGGACACGGGTGCGCGGGGCATGAAGGCGGTCCTGGAGGACGTCCTCTCGGACGTCCTGTTCCACGGCCCGGAACTCGCCGGCAGCACGGTCGTGGTGGACGCGGCGTTCGTCCGTGCGCGCGCGGAGAACGTGACGGGACCGTGACGCGCGGCCGACTCCGCGCCTCACGCCTTGTCGTCGAATTCGGCGTCGATCACGTCGCCGGAGGTGGCGCCGCTCGAACCGGGACCCGCCGCCCCGCCACTAGGCGCATGCGTCCCCTCTCCGTTGCCGCCGCCCGCGGACCCCCCGGCCTGCCGATACATCGCCTCGGCCAGCCGGTGCGAGGCCTGCGTCAGTTCGTCGCTGGCCCGCTGCACCGCCGCGGGGTCGCCCCGTTTCAGCGCGTCCTTCGCCTTCTCGATGGCAGACTCGACCGCGTTGAGTTCCGCCACCGGGATGCGGTCCTTGTGCTCGCGGATCAACTTCTCGGTCTGGTAGATCAGGGCGTCGAGACGATTGCGGGCCTCGACCTCTTGGCGCTTCTTCTTGTCTTCCACCTCGTGCTGCCGGGCCTCTTCGACCATGCGCTGGATGTCCTTCTCGCTCAACCCGGACGAGGCGGTCACCGTCACCTTCTGCTCCTTGCCCGTCGCCTTGTCCCGCGCCGACACGTGGAGAATCCCGTTCGCGTCAATGTCGAAGGTGACCTCGATCTGCGGCACGCCGCGCGGCGCCGGCGGAATGCCGTCCAAGATGAAGCGGCCCAGGGTCCGGTTGTCCGCCGCCATCTCGCGCTCGCCCTGGAGGACGTGGACCTCCACGCTCGTCTGCCCGTCCGCCGCGGTCGAGAAGACCTCGGACTTGCGGGTCGGGATCGTCGTGTTGCGTTCGATCAGGCGGGTCATCACGCCCCCGAGGGTCTCGATGCCAAGCGACAGCGGGGTCACGTCCAGGAGCAGCACGTCGCGGACCTCGCCCGCGAGGACCGCCCCTTGGATCGCGGCACCCACGGCCACGACCTCGTCCGGGTTGACGCTTCGGTTCGGCTCGCGGCCGAAGAACTTCCGGACCGTCTCCTGTACGAGGGGGATGCGCGTGGACCCCCCGACCAGGATGACCTCGTCAATGTCCGCGGGGGTCAGTTTCGCGTCCTTGAGGGCCTGGCGACACGGCTCGATGGTCCGTTCCACGAGGTCCGCCATCAGTTGCTCGAGCTTGGCCCGGGTCAGCTTCACGCTCATGTGCTTCGGGCCGCTCGCATCCGCGGTCAGGAAGGGCAGACTTATCTCCGTCTCCATCATCGAGGACAGTTCGATCTTCGCCTTCTCGGCCGCGTCCTTGAGCCGTTGCAGGACCATCTTGTCGCCGCTCACGTCGATCCCCGTGTCGCGGCGGAATTCTTCGATCAGATATTCGATGATGCGCTGGTCAATGTTGTCACCACCGAGGTGCGTGTCGCCGTTCGTCGCCTTCACCTCCACCACGTTGTCCCCGACCTCGAGGATCGAGATGTCGAACGTCCCGCCCCCGAAGTCATACACCGCAATGGTCTGGTCCTTCTTCTTGTCCATCCCGTACGCCAGGGCCGCGGCCGTGGGCTCGTTGATGATGCGCTTGACTTCGAGCCCGGCGATCCGCCCAGCGTCCTTCGTAGCCTGGCGCTGCGAGTCGTTGAAGTAGGCGGGGACCGTGATGACCGCGGCCGTCACCGGGTGGCCCAGGTAGTCCTCGGCCGCCTTCTTCAGTTTCCCGAGCACCTTCGCGGAGATCTCCGGCGGCGTCAGCAGTTTGCCGCGCACGCGGACCGCGGCCAGGTCATTGTCCCCGCGCTCGACCTTGTAGGGAACCTGGCGGATCTCCTCGCCGACCTCGCCGATGCGCCGCCCCATGAACCGCTTGATGCTGTAGATCGTGTTCTCGGGGTTGGTGATGGCCTGCCGCTTCGCGATCTGGCCCACCAGGACCCCGCCCTTGTCGTCGTAGGCCACGACCGACGGCGTGGTCCGCCCACCTTCCTCGTTCTGGATGACCTTGACCTCGCCGCCCTCCATGATCGCCACCACGGAGTTGGTCGTCCCGAGGTCAATTCCGATGATGCGTTCCATCGTCTTCGCCTCCCGCGAAATCGAATGGCCGGAACGGCCGTCCGGCCTGCGGAAAGGTAATCATGCTTTGCCCGGTGTCAACGGACCGGGAGCGGCCGGCGTGGGGGTCATTGACATCCCCTGCCACGTTTGCGATATTGGCGCCGTGTCCGGGGAGGAGGTTGGCCATGAAGCGCCTACTGACGGTCCTGTTCGCGGTGGTCGCGGTCGCGTGCGGGAAGGAAGGTGGCGGGAACGACCCGGCTCCGGGCACCGACACGAGCCCCGCTCCCGATGATGCGGTGTCGTCGCCGGACCTGGCTCAAGACGAGGCCCCAGCGGACCCGGCGCCGGACGATGTCCAGGACCCCGGACCGCTGCCACCAGACGTCCCGCCGGACCTCCAGTTCCAGGACTTGCTCGTGGACAACACCCCGCCCAAGGTGGTCAAGACCGAGCCCGCGAATGGGGCCACAGGCGTGGCGGTCCCCTTCGTGATCCGCGTCACGTTCAGCGAACCCATCCGCTTCAAGGAGACGGTGGACAAGAACACCTTCCGCGTGCGCGACGTGGACGACAAACCCGTGAACGGGAGCTACACTTACGAGGAGGCGACGAACACGGTGGTGTTCACGCCCGACGCGGGCGCGAAGATCATGCTCGCCTCGCCGTATCGGGTGGCCCTGAGCACGATCATTCAGGACAAGGCGGGCAATGGACTTGCGGACTGGTACTACTTTGCCTTCTCGACCGCCCTGCCGTCCGACATGGAGACCTACGAGGCCCTGGCCGCGAAGTACGCCCCGGTCGTCTATCAGGCGACGCGCAAGGAGGCGCCGCACTTCGATTACCTGACGACATTCGATTTCGACGGGAACTGGAAGGCGCTCGACAACTACGACGCTATCAAGAAGGCGACCGAAATCCGGTCGTTCGTGTACTACGACGTCGTGGAAACGAAGAGCCACTTCTTCATCCGCTACGCCTACTTCCATCCCCTGCACTTCGGGCTCCTCGGGGGGGATGCGTTCGGCAACGAGATGGCGGGCGCGACCGTGGTCGTGGCGAAGTATCCGCAGGAGCGACCCGTCGCGGTCCTGACGTACTTCCCGGCGGGCGACAACGAGGAGGTCCGTTCCTACGTGACGGAGGAATCCGGAATCGTGACCCAGCAGGGCCTGAACTACCATCGCGTGAACGCGGTCTTCCCGGAAGCGCAGTTGTTCCCGGGAGGACACTACCTCGCGTATCTGACGGCGAACACCCACGAATCCTGCCTGTGGATCCACACCACGAAGGAGCACTTGCTTGACCAGCTCTGCCAGTTGACGGAAGGGGAAAAACTCGGGCTGTCCGTCATCCAGTACGTGTACGATGGAGGCGCCTCGGACACCCTGAAGAAGGACGGCGGGGCGTTCCCCGCGGCCAAGCAGGACGTGCGGTACGGCTTGCGCCTCGTCCTCCAGGATTTCTGGACCCGGCGAGACCAGACCGGGACGAACACGATCTACACGATGTCGTTCGAGTATGAGGCTCCGGAGGGGCGACCCGGCAACGGGCTCGAACTCCCGAGCGCCTTCCTGGACCCCGTGACCCCCACGTCCCCCTACAAGGGGCGGCCGCCTTGGGCCTGGGAGTGGTCCACCAATCCCTTCAACTTCGACCTCTACTCGCTGCCGCGCGGCAACTACTTCCTGGACCCGGCCTGGTTCTTCCTGAAGCGTCACCGCCTGAACGCCGACTGGAACTGGGACACGAAGGAGGGGTACTCGACGGACTACTGCTTCAACCCCTATCTCCTGATCGACCAGAGGAAGATCGACCCGGCCTGCCAGGCCATGAGCGGGACATGAGGGCGTTCGCGGTCAGGGTCGCGCGCCTGTTCCTGGTGGGGGCCGTTGCCGGCTGTGGGGGGCCGGACCGCGTCGAGTTCAGGCGGGCGACGCCGATCCTGGTCCCGGCGAACCGCCCGGAGTGGACCGGGGCCCTTCCGGGCGAGCGGGCGGTCGCGTGGGTCAACGGGATCCCGATTCCCGCCGGACGCTACGAGCGCGCCCTGGCGCACGCGGGCGAGGGTACGGACCCGAGGGAGGTCCTGCACGCCTTGATCGCCGAAGAGGCCCTGGCCCAGGAGGCCGCCCGCGACCCCAACCTCGACCCGGGCAGCCTGCGCGGCGTGTTCGAGCGCGCGCTGGTCGCGCGATGGCTCGCGAGCCATTTCGTGGAGGAGGCCCGGCCCGAGGACATGACCGACGTGGACCTGACCCCCTTGTGGAACATCCCGGCGGTCCGGGGGCGCTTCAACCACCTCACGATCTTCGTGGTGCAGGACTACCAGTGGATCTGCTGCGACGGGACGCCACAGCACTGCGCGACGCAGGAAGCGTCCGCCTGCTTCGCCGAGGGCGAGGCCGCGATCCTGGCCACGCGGGACGCCCTGGGCCGCCTGGCCCCCGAGTCGGAGGACCTCCCCCTGCTGCTCGACGACCTGAAGGCATCGGCTTCGAGGCTCGCCTACCAGGAGTACGAGTTCGCGTGGGACGAGCGCAAACGCATCCAGAAGGGTCGCACGATCTTCGATGACGCGGTCGTAAACGCCGTGGTCTCGACGACCCCCGGACGATTCGCCTCCGCGCCGGTGCGGAGCAAGTTCGGTTGGCACCTCCCCTTCATCAAGGAGGTCCACCCTGAAATCCACAAGGACCTGTCCGACCCCGAGGTACGCCGGGAGGTCGCGACGACCTTCCTGCCCCGCCTTCGGCAGCGACGCTTCCTGGACGCCCTGGCGGACCTGATCCCCGCCGAGGGTTTCCTGTTCCTGGCCAGACAGTACGAGGGCTTCCGCCGCACCCGAGCCCCCCGCCTCGAGGTGACGCTCTTCCCGGACGCCCTCGCGGCCTGGAACCGCGAGCGCAGCGAGGTCGAGGGGATGTGAGGGGCGTCGGGGCTCCGGCGGGGGCTCCGCGGCGCACGCGGACACGGTCACGGCCCGCACGCCAGTAGAACCCGGGCGGCCTCGCGCACTCGGGGGTCGAGCAGGGACGCGCCGCGCACCTCCTCGAGGTGGGGTCGGGTCAGGAGCGCGGTCACGGCCACGGCCAGGCGCACCGGGCAGAAGGGGTTGTTCGCGAGGGCCGCCTGGACCCGCTCGCGCACGCCGAAGCGCGAGCGCGCAACCTCCAGGAAGTTGCCGCGTGACTGCGGTCGGAGGGAGGCCACCCGCAGGGCCAGGTCCTCCGTGGACATCGGGTTCTCGAGCAGGATGCGGATGACCCCCGGGTCCGGGTCGGCCGCGACCCGGACCAGCGTGTCGAGGTCGCGCAGCCGAGCCCGGGCCTTGCGCACACCCAGGGGCAGGTCCTCGAAGTCGTAGGGACGCTCGGACGTCACGGCCGGGGGCCGGCCCTCCGGGCCGTCGGCCAGGAACACGAGGACCGGCCCCAGCGGGTCCTGGCCCAGGCGACCCAGGACGTCCTCGCGCACCTCGCGTCCCGGGATGTCGGATTCGAGGGTCACCACGACCATGTCGAGATACAGGGCCCGCGCCTCGTCCCGGTCGCGGTGAACGAGGACGTGGTGCAGGAACAGGGCGAGGGATTGCCCGTCGAGGTCCCGGAGGTCCGACGCCATGACCCCGCGGCGCAGGCCCGGGTCCGACAGGGCCAGCCACCGGCGGGCCAGCGCGAAGGGCAGCGTCGTGGTCATCGCCTCGTCGCGCTTGCGCACCCGGAACAACTCGCGGCGCTGCACCCGGTGCAGGAGGGGGACGAGGCCGTGGTCGTCATCCTCCCGCCCACCGAGAACCCGCACACGGACACGCGCCGCCGTACTCGCCCGCCCCCGCACGAGGGGCACGGCAGGGTTGCAGTCCCGTACGGCACCAGGTCCTCGAAGTCGCTCCCGCAGTCGTCGCAGTGAAACTCGTAGAGTGGCATCGTCTTCCTCGCAGCACTGGACCTCGCGGTCCTCGCGTCACCGAGGGGCATTCTAGCGAAGTCCGGGGCTGGGAGACAGGGTCAGGGCCGCAACACCACGCACGCCTCGGCGTCGGCGATCACGTCGGCCGTGGCCGAGTGCACAGGATGGGTCTGGTTGCGGGCCCACAGGAAGAAGTCGTCGCTGTAATGGGCATTGGGGAAGGCGCCGTTCTGGCCCCCGGGGAGGGCGTTCTGCATCCGCACGCCGGCCGGGTCCAGGAGATACACGGCGCGCATCGAGGGGCCACTCGAGTACGTGAATCGCGTGTCGTTGAAGCCCGGGTTGGACGCGTCCACGACGAAGTTGTCCCCGTGGCGCGGGAAGCCGTCGGGGTACTGGCTCGCGGGCGGGATGTTCGCCTCGCCGCCGAGCGCGTGCGGCAGGGTCAGGGTGTGGAGTTTCCCCCACAGCCACTGGTCCATGTCCGCGGTCCCGAAGCCTCCCGACTGCGCGACGCCCACCCGGGCGGGGTCCTTCAGGAACGCGAGGGCCTCGCTCAGGCTCTTCAGGATGATCAGGTGGCGCGATTCGATCGTGTCCTCGGTGCTCACGTCGTCCCACAGGACCGTGTCGTCGAGGTCCGCCGAGTAGGTGGCCAGTTCCTGGGGCGCGGTGATCATGGCCACGAGCAGTTTCGCGGCGAACTGGCTTTCCAGGTCCCCGATCCCCTTGTTGTCCGCGACGTTGTGGAACAGGAACACAAGCCACGCGTTGAAGATGGACGCCGCGACCGAGGACGCCTTGTCGGCATCCGACGCCTCGCCCTCGAGCCCGCTCGGGGTCGCGAAGTCCCAACCGGCGAGCCGGGCCGCGGCCTGGCCCACGTCCTGGTCCATGAACGCGGCGAGGCGCGGGTCCGACCCGGGCGCGCCGTCCACCGCCTTCTGGCCCTCCGCGATGGCCGAGAGGATCGCGGGGGTCAGCAGGGCCCCGAGCGGGGAGCGGTGGTCCGCCTGGATCGCCTGGAAGTCCTCGACCGTCATCTTTTTCTGGGGCATCTTCGCCTGGAGGAGCTCCCGGATCCGCGCGCCCCGGAACCCGATGTCGTACGTCTGGGCCAGGTAGAGCGGGTCGTTCAGGGGGTCGTTGTCCAGGGTCGTGCCCAGGGCGTCGTGGTTCGCGGTCGCGATGACCCCTGAGGTGGGGTCCACGATGTGCGGAAGGTCGTCGCGGGGGATGTCCCCGGTCCACTCGCAGCACCCGTCCCCGGGCATGGGGAGCCACGGTGGGTGGTCATGGCCCTGGCCCGCGGCCACGTGCTTGCGGATCGGGACCCTCGCCCACGCCGCGTACGCGATGTGGCCGTCGGTCCCGCCCCAGACCCAGTTCTGGCCCCCCACGCCGAACAGGCGGATGGCGTCCAGGAAGTCGCCGGTCGTGCGCGCCCGCCACAGCCCGGCCACGGCCGCGAAGTCCTCGCTCGGCTCGAACCCGGTCCAGCGCCACGCGAGCGCGATCTTCTTCCCGTCCGGCAAGGTCGCCTGCGACCCCGGGATGAGGGGCCCGTGGTGCGGGACCTCCAGGATCGTCACGGTCAGGATGCACTTCCCGCCCTCTTCGGACACCTGGTGATCGAGCCCCTGCGCGAGCCCCTGGACCCACGCCTCGCAGCCTCCGGCGGGTTTGTTGTAGGTCAGAGTTTCCTTGCGCGATGTCAAGGGGACCTTGTCCCCGTTGAAGACGACGGCACCGGGGTCGTCGCCGGCGAATGTCTCGATGTACACGTCCGTCACGTCGTAGTCGTGGACCGTGGCCATCCAGGCCCCGTGCTGGGTGTGCCCCAGGATGACCCCCGGGATGCCGGGGAAGCACACGCCGGCCAGGTCCAGGTCCCCGCCCGCGCGCGTGGTGTTCAGGTGCACCTGGTAGAACACGCTCGGGTTGCGCAGGGACAGGTGCGGGTCCCCGGCCAGCATCGCGTGTCCGGACTCCGTGTACTCGCCGGACACCACCCAGTTGTTGCTCCCGCCGCCCAGCATCGGCGCGGGCTTCATCGCGACGCCGCGCAGCAGGCCCGCGACGTGCGAGAAGTACCCTTTCGGGAAGGCCTCGAACAGGCCCCGTGGGATCGCCGGTCGGGGCGGAGTCCGGACCTGTCGCGTCGCCTCCAGGATGGTCACGTCCGCCCCGGGCGCGGCCCGGTACGCGTCCACCAGGAGCCCCTGGAGCGGGGTGCCCTGGAAGCGCTCCAGGATCCCGGCGAGCATGGCCGCCATCGAGAGCTCGTCCGTGTGGTGGTCGAAGGACAGGTCCCACGACTGGAGCCGCCCGAGCATCAGGGTATCCACCGGGGTCCAGGGGTCCCAGTGCCCGAGGAACGTCCACTCGATGGGCTGCATCGCGGGGTTTTCCTTGGCAGTCTCGATGAAGGCCGTGACCCCCTTCGCGAACGCATCGAGCACCGCCGCGACCTCCGGGCGGTTCGCCTGGAGGTCCGCCCACATCGCCTCGGCCGGCACCCGGAAGTTCATCAGGCGCATGTACACGTCGGTGTTCAGGTCCGAGGCACCCGCGGCCAGGGTCTCCGCGAATCGCCCGTGCGTGATGAGCCTCATCCCCTGCATCTGGATGATCCGGTCCTGGGCGACCACGAACCCTTGCGCGAAGAAGAGGTCCTCGTCGTTCGAGGCGTAGATGTGCGGGATCCCGAAGCGGTCCCGCACCACCTCGACCGGGGCGTGCAGGCCCTGGAACGTGAAGGTCCGGTCCGCGACGACCTCGTCCAGGCAGAGGACCGGCTGGGGTCCCGCGTCCTCGCCCCCGGGGTCGCCGGGTCCCGGGTCGGCCACCTCCGGCCGGGGCCCCGGTTCCGTCAGGTCCGCGAGGTCCGACCAGGGGCCCGGGTCGGCCACGGCCTCGGGTCCGGGGTCCACCGCGTCCGGGCCGGGCGTGGTGTCCGTCCCCCCTCCCCCGCCCCCGCACCCGAGTGCCACCGCAAGGAACCATCCCCCGAGAAAGCGCGGTCTCCTCATGGCGTCCCTCCCTTCTTCGGCGCTCCCACGACGAACCTGGGCTTGAGCAGATAGATCAGGGTCGGCAGGAGCACGAGCCCCCCGACCATGCTCACGCACATCCAGAAGACCAGCAAGAGGCCCATGTCCGCCTGGAACCGCAGGAAACTCATGGTCCAGAACACGACCCCGAAGACCATGGTCCCCGCGGTCAGCAGCACGGCCCTGCCAGCGCTGCCCATCGCCGTCTCGATCGCGAGCCTCAGGTCCCGGCGCTCCGCAAACTCCTCCTTGATTCGGCTGACCACGTACAGGCCGTAGTCCACGCCCAGGCCCACGCCCAGGGACACGACCGGCAGGGCGTTCACGTCGAGCCCGATCCCGCGCCACCCCATCAGGGCGTAGGTCAGGTAGTTCGACAACGCGAGCGGGATCATGAACATCAGGCCCGCGACGACGGACCGGTACGCGACCGCGCAGAACAGGAAGACCGCGAGAAAGGCCAGGGCCGTGACCATGGCCTGGGTGCCCGTGACGACCTCGTTGACCGCGGCGAGCAGGCCGCCGTAGCCCCCGGCAAGGCGAAAACGGGCCTTTTTCATGGGGTTCTGCGCCACGTAGTCCCGCAGGCGCGCCACGACCGCCTGGAGCGTGGTCCCCTTGTGGTCCGCCAGATACAGCGAGATGTTCGCGTGCCGGCTGTCCGGGGTGACGAAGCGCGACAGGTCCCCGGGCTCGCTCGCGCCGTAGATCATCTCGAGGAAGAAGCCGCTCTCGCGCGCGTCGGTGGGGATCAACTCCCAGCGCGGGTCCCCACCGTGGAGGGCGCGGATGATCGGGGGCAGGAGGTCCACGAGCGACGACGTGGCGCCGACGACCTCGCCCATCGAGGCCATCTCGCGCTGGAGCATGAATATCTTTTCGAGAACGTCCGGGTCCTTGATGGCGTTCCACTCGGAGCCCTCGACGATCACGTTCAGGACCTCGGTGTTGTGGAACTTCTCGCCGATGGCCTCGGTGTCGCGGTTGTACTCCGAGTCCGGCCACAGCATCGGCGTGCCGGGGTGCATGTCCCCGACCACGAGGTCCTTGGCGAACCAGTATCCGACCGCCAGGAGCACCACCGTGCCCGCGACCACCGTGAACCGGTGCGGTCCCATGCAGAAGCGGCCCACGGCCTGGAGCATCCGCGCCACGCCGCCCTGGCCGGCCTCGCGCCCCTTCCTCGGCGCGGGGAGCAGGGACAAGAGCACCGGGTTGAACAGCATGTCGGTGAACACGATGCTCAGGACCCAGAAACTGCCCATCACCGCGAGTTTCTGCATCAGCGGGATCGGCGTGAGCCACACGACGAGGACCCCGACCGCGTCCGTGACGATCCCGACGAGCCCCGGCTCGAACAGCCCCGAGAACGTGCGCTCCGCGGCCACGACGCGGTCCCGGGCCGTCGCGTATTCCTCGAGAAAACGCTCGATCAACTGGACGGAATGCGACAGGGCGCGCGCGCTGATGATGAAGGGCACGACCAGGATCAGCGGGTCGAAGTTGTAGTCCAGGAGTCCGAGCAGGCCCACGCCCCACACCGCGCTCATGACCGCGGTCAGGACCGGGACGAGGACCCCTCGCAGATCCCGGAAATAGACGACCAGGAGCGCCACGATGGACACGACCGTCGCGAGGAACAGCCAGACCAGTTGCGAGTAATGTTCGAGGACAAAGCCGAGCAGCACGGGCCGGCCGATCATCCGAAGGGTCGTGTTGTCGTCCTCGACGGACGACGCGATCTCGCGCAGCCTCTGGTAGGTGGCTTGCGGGTCGAACTGCCCCTCGAAGAAGCCGGCGACGACGAGCGCGGCCTTGTCGTCCCGCGACACGAGGTACCGGTGCACCCGTGGCGTGGTGTGGACCAGTTTCCTCAGGGCCTCGACCTCCTCGTCCGTCTTGGGGACCTCGGGCCACATCAGGGGGACGGCCTGGAAGCCCGCCACCGGGTCCACGGTGATCAGTTTCACCTTGCGCTGGGCCAGGGACAGGACCTGGTAGTTGTTGACGCCGTCCAGCAACTCCAGTTCCTTCGTGACCTTGCGGATCTTCTCGAGCGTCGGGATGTTGAAGATGTCGCCGTCGCGGACCTCGAGGCTCATGACGACGAGGTTCGCGCCCCCGAAGATGTCCTGGTACTGCTTGTAGGTCTCGACGAACTCGTGGTCCTCCGGGAACAGGTCAATCAGGAGGCTCTCGACCCGCACCTTGGGGACCTGGGTCGCGAAAAAGGCGGTCACACCCAGGACGAGCGCCAGGAACACGAAGCGGTGCCGAATCACGAATCGTGCCAGGGCCTCGCGCACCTTCATCGGCCACCCCACGGTCGCCAGGTCTCGCCAAGGTCCTCGGTGACCAGAAGGGTCGCCCGCGCCCCGACCGCGAATCCCTTTCCGTCCGTTGCGATGCGCACCCCGGCCAGCCACTGCCACGTCGGCACGCCCGGGACCGCCCGATACGGCCCGCCCGGGTCGCGCGCCCACAGGACGGTCCCGGCCAGGCCCACGACCACGACCCGTGCGCCCGCCGTGGCCACCCGGATCAGGTCCTCGCGCACGGGAGAGACGATGCGCTCGAACGACGCCCCCGCGTCCCGGCTCACCAGGATCGTCCCCTCGGACCCGACCACGACGAACCCCTCGCCCGCGACCTCGACGCCGAAGAGGTGGGCCTCGATGGTGCCGTCGTCCACGCGCGCGAACGAGTCCCCGCCGTCCAGGGTGCGCGCGATCAGCCCCATCTCGCCCACGACCACGCCCCGCCGCGCGTCCAGAAAGGCCACGGCGTTCAGGGTCGGGTCCTCGCCCTCCGGGGCCACGCGCATCGCCTCGAAGGTCCGGCCCCCGTCCCGCGTGCGCGCCGCAGCCGCGAAGTTCCCGACCGCGAACGCGGTCCGCGCGTCCACCAGGTCCACGTCGAAGAGGGGCTCCGCGGTCGGCAAGGGACGCGCCTCCCACGTCGCCCCGCCGTCGGTCGTCCACAGGGCGGCCCCGCCCCGCCCCACGACCACGCCGGTTCTCTCGTCCGCGAAGTCCACCGCCAAATACGCGGTCCTCGCCCGCGGCCCCTGGCGCTCGAACGACCGCCCCCGGTCCGCCGAGTGCAGAACCAGGCCCGGATACCCGACGACCCAGACGTGCCCTCCGGCGAGGGCCACGTCGTACAAGGAATCCCGCCGGACCACGCCCGGCAGGCCCTCCTGCGCCCGGGCCACGCCGACGCCGGCGATCCCCGAGAGGCACGCCAGGACCCCCCACCACGCGCCTCGGCTCATCACTTCGCCATCTTCCGGAGGTTGGTCAGCGTGAACTGGCTCGGGGGCATCCCCTTGTTCGAGAAGAAGTTGTACGAGGGGAAGACCGTCGCGTGCTCCGCCTGTACGTCCACGACCAGCGCCGTCCCGATCTCGAGCGGCTTGTGGTCCATGTCAGGCGAGTCGTTGAACGCGTTGACCAGCACCTTCCACAGTTTCCCCTTCTTGTCGTAGGCGACCTTCAGCGGGATGTAGAAGGTCTCGGCGTCGAAGTAGATGATCATCCGGCTGTACGGGTAGTCCGCGAACTTGGGCGTGACCTCGACCTCATAGACCGGGCGCGGCTCCCACCTCGCACGGAAGTTCCAGTGCGGCGGGGTCTTGAAGTCGAAGGTCTGGTCCCGGTACTGCTTGCCCGCCTTGATCCCCGAGTGCACGGGCGCGAGGATCGTGCGCCGCCCGAGCAGTTTCCAGTGCATCCACTCGGGGTAGCCCATGTACCCGCGCACGTCCTCGTACAGGAGGTCGGTCGAGTTCCAGGCGTCGCCGCGCGTCCCGAACGTCGCCTTCATGGTCCGGCGCATGGTCGGGATGTAGATCCAGCCTTCCTGGTCCTTGGGCTGCACGTAACGATAGTAGAGCGCGCCGAACCCGGCCTTGTCGTAAGGCTCGATGGCCCACGTCATCGAGGCGTACGCGATCCCCTTGTCCTCGAACTCCTGGATGTGGGGCCGCGGGTCCAGGTCGGTGCGGTGCATGGCGCGGATGATGTACAGCCAGCGCCATTCCTCGGTGCGCTCGACCCCGTTCTTCGCGCTGACCCAGTACACGCCGTAATGGTAGCCGCCGTCATCACCGTTGTAGGCGTAGTGGTAGTTCCAGGCCACCTCGAGACCGTTTTGCGGGTCCGGGAAGGGCAGGCCTGCCACGTACCCGTCAATCCCCCGCTCGCGGGCCTTGTCGCCGGTGTCGCGGTACGTCACCTGCCCGCAGTACTTGTTGGTCGCCTCGATGTACCCGAGCGACGGGTGCACGGCCTTGTAGGGGGCGGCCGTCAGGCGCAGCCCGTACTGGCTGATCAGCAGGGCCAAACCATCCGGGATGTATTTCTTGAACTGCGCGTAATTCGAAGCATCCACCACGAGGCCCGGCTTCCACCCCGGCACAGCCTCGGGCCGGAAACCGACCTTGTCCGTCCAGTTGTCCTTCGTGATCTCGCCTGGCTTGCACTTCGCCAGGGCGCCGCCCGTCGCCCCTGCCGTCAGCGCGATCCCCGCGATCAGCAACCATCCCTTCTTCATGGTCCGCCTCCCGGGTCGCCCGCGCGACCCTATCAAAACTGATATTTCAGAGTCACGTTGACCTCGTCGCGGTCCCGGAACAGGCCGACCCCCTTGTACGGGTTGTCGCCGAAGAACCCGTTCCACGCGACGCGGAACCGCCAGTGGTCCCCGAGGGTGACCCCCATCTGGGCGCTCAGGAAGCCCCCATTGTCCGGCAGCCATGCCCCGACGATGCGGGGCGACAGGAGCCCGTGCAGGTAATTCGTGAAGATCGCGCCCACCACCGTGAACGAGTGGCGCTTGGACAGGGTCCCGTCGTAGCCCGGGACCTCGACGATCCGGTCCGACGCGTCGAAGTCGGTGATCCAGGTGTGCATGAACTGCGCGACGACCCAGATGGACTGCTCCCGGTTCAGAAAGTCGAGCAGGAGGGGCTGCTGGAACGACACCGCGTAACTGAAGACCTTCTTCTTCTTCATGTGGAAGAACGTGTAGGTGTCCCCGTTGGGCGCGTTGTACGGGATGCGGTCCGTCAGCGAGTTCTCGGCCGAATGCAAGGTGTAGGTACGGTTGGGCTCGAACGCGGCCTCGAATTTCAGGTTGGTCCCCAGGGGATAGGGCAGCGCCGTTTCGAGCGACAGGCCCGCGATGTGCTGCCGCGGGAAGCCGAGGTACACGTCCACGCCCTCCTGTCCCGCCTCGTACTGGGCGTACGTGTACAGGGGAATCGGCGGGCTCAACTGGTGCGTGTAAAAATAGACCAACGTGTACGTGAAGTTGCCGATCTCGCCCTGCCAGCGCGCGCCGGCGCGGCTGTTCCCGATGTCGCGCCCCGGGTACAGGAAGACCTTCTTCCGGATCTTCCACGGCGCGACCGAGTCGTCCCCTCCGAACAAATCCGGCGTGGGCACGGGCGGCAGCCCCCAGGCCCCCACGAAGGTCAGGGGCACGGTCACCGTGTCCTCGGGCCGGTCCAGCATCGGGATCCACACGACCTCCAGGCTCCCCTGCAACGGAGGGATCCACACCAGCCCTTTGAGCATCCACAGGGGGATGCGCTGGTCCTCGAAGGATTCGAGCGGCCCGAAGTGCCACGTCGAGTCGATCGGGTTGACCACGTCCAGCAACCGGTAAGACCCGGTCTCGCCCCACGCGACCTGCTGGCGCCCCAGGCGCAGGTTCAGGTATTCCGAGGCGCTGATGTCCACATAGAACTCGCGCAGGTCCAGTTCCTGGTAGTAAGTGTCCGCGACCCAGTCAATCGTCTTCTGATTGTTCCCGAAGTAGCCTTCGTGCGGAACCTGGGCATCCTTGTCCACCGAGAGTTTCAGGGACCTCACGCCCCGCACGATCGCGTGCAGGGACACGACGGACCACGGGGTCCAGTCCGCCTCCAGTTGCAGGGTGTTCCGGAACATCGAGAGTTTGCCGAACTTGTCGCCGTGGTCAATCGGGAGGCCCTTGTCGTTCAGGCGGGTCTCGTGGCGCGAGATGAAGACCCCGGTCTGGTTCTGGAGGAAACCGTTGATCCGGAACTTCGGCTCCTCCTCCGCCGGGAAGACCTCCCCGAACTCGATGTCGGGTTCGCCCGCCTCCCAGCCTGGTTCGTCCCCAGATTCCGTGGCGGGGGCGGCTTCCTCCCACGCCTCCCCGGACGGGGCGGGCGGGGCCTCCTCGCCCGTCGCCGGCGCGGCTTCGCCCTCGGGCTGCGCCGGGGGCGGCTCCTGCGCCACGAGGGGACCCGTGAACGCGCCCCACGCGATGACCCCCCCGAGCGCGGCGAGGGCCGAAAATCGTCCGGCCCGGTCAAGGTGCCGCTTCATCGAGCCCTCCTCGTGGCGACGGTCGCTCGGATGAAAAGACCCGGAAGACACCCCCCCCTACTTGGTGCAGTCGGCGGGCGTGGGGTTGCTGGTCCCTTCCGTGTAGATGTTGTTGATGCAGATGGAGTCCGCGAAGGTGAACAGGGTCGCCGAGCCGACCTCCTGCCCCTTCACCCACGCCTTCAGCGTGCACTGCCCGGGTGGGACGTTGCCGGCCACGAACCGGGCCTCGCCCTTGCCGGTCGTCGTCTCGGGAACCTGGGCGAGCGGTGCGGGCAGACCCGTGTCGCCGAAGTAACGGTACTCGCCCTCGGGGTCGGACGTGATCGTCGCGCACCCGACGTATTCCTCCTCACCCTGGTCGTTGACCCAGTAGATCGCACCGGCCACGATGGCCTTCGTCGGGTCCGGAATGAACCCTGCCAGGGCCGCGGCCATGTTGTAACCGTTCACGCTGACCGCCCAAAGGGTCTCCTCCTCTCCGGAGTCAATGGCGATGTTGAACTGGTAGGTGTCCTTGAACCCGGCGAGCGACACCTTGAAGCCCATCTTCCCGGCGGCCTTGGGCAGTTCCAACGTGACCTTTCCGTCCGGCCCGGAGGTCGCCTGGTACTGCGTGGCCTCGCCCGTCGTGTTGTCGTAGGCCACGACCGTCGCGCCCTTCAAGATCTCCTTGGTCAGGTTGTCCTTCACGACGGCGTTGAAGGTCACCATCTCGGGCGGGATGTCCGGGGTCGGACCCTGGTCCTGGACGGGCCCCTGGTCCTGGACGGGCCCCTGGTCCTGGACGGGTCCCTGGTCCTGGACGGGCCCCTGGTCCTGGGTCGGTCCCTGATCCTGAACCGGTCCGGTGTCGGTCGTGACGCCCTGGTCGGTCGTCCCGCCATCCCCTCCCCCGCACGCGACGAGCCCGATCCCCATCACGAACGCGCTGAACATGGCTGTGAAAAGCTTCATCTGGACCTCCTTCACGCCAACCACGCCAACCATTGCCTAGA
>JBBIPO010000046.1:19733-22528 GCA_037442805.1 Deltaproteobacteria bacterium | reverse complement strand
TCGCGATCTGGAAGCGGCAACGAGGCGTGACGTATTGAAATGGCCGTCCGGGGCACGGGGCCCCTGTTGCGGGCGCATCGCGATCCGCACCCACAGCGCGGATGGCTCTCGAACGGTGGCCTCCTATCGGTCTGACCTGGCCCCGCGATGACGCCGTCATGGAAACGCGACTGCCCGCTCGCGCAAGGACGTCACAACGGCCCGATGATCTGCCCGGACACGAGCGTGAACGGCAGGCCCACGGACACGGACTCCGCCGAGCCGTCGTGGTCGAGGTCGAGGTCCGGCTGGAGGTACAGGGTCACGTACTGGACCACAAGGTCCCGCGTGTACGGGGGCGGGAACTGGTCCGCGGGCGCGGCCTGGAGAGCGGCCACGAGGGACTGCTTGTCGACCCCGCCCGCGAGGACCCCCTGTCCGAGGTTCTCCCCGCCCGACAGGGACAGGGTCACCTCGACCCGGGCGGCCTCGATCAGGACGAGGATGCGCAGGCCTCCGAAGACGAGATAGAACGGGACCGTGGCCTGCGGCCCTCCCCCGGTGAGGACGTTCCCTGTCAGGACCGCGTCGTGGAAACCGTACAGGGGCTGGCACGTCCCGGAGATCGTCGTCGGATACACCACCCACTGGCAGCCAGGGGCCGTAGGGTCGCAGGCGGCGTCCGGATGGCGCTCGCCGTAGTAGAGGTGCAGGTCCCCCGTGGTCTCGTCCCCCGGCGCGGGCCGCCATTCCAGGAGCAGGGCGAACGTCCCAGCCGCGACCGCCTTCGTGACCTCCGGGTTGAACAGCCAGGACAGGGTCGCTGCGGCGTTGTCAATCCCCTTCACGCACGACCCCTTGGGCGCGCACGTCGCGGGATTCCCGTCCACGTCGAGGCCCTGGCCGGGGTTGCCGGACACACCGAGGGCCAGGGTCGCGCTCTTGGCCGCCGTGCCCGTGAACAGCGAGGTCCCGGAGCACGTCCCACCGGCGCAGCGGTCGTCCACCGTGCAGAGGTTCCCGTCGTCGCAGATCCCCTCGAAGGGGACGAAATAGCACCCTCCGATCGGGTCGCACTCGTCGTGCGTGCAGAGGTTCCCGTCGTGGCACGAGATCGGGGTGCCCTGGCAGACGCCGTCCGCGCAGTGGTCCCCCGTGGTGCAGACCGAGTGGTCGTCGCAGGGCCTGGGCTCGCTCGGGGAATGGACACAACCCCACGTGCGATTGCACCCGTCCACGGTGCAGGCGTTCTGGTCATCGCAGTCGCGGGGTTCGCCCGCGCAGATGCCCCCTGTGCAGGTGTCGTTCGCCGTGCAGGCATCATGGTCGTCGCACGGTCCGGAGTGGGGGGTGTGGGCGCAGACGCCCTGTCCCGTGCACGTGTCCAGCGTGCACGGGTCCCCATCGTCGCATGGCTTCGGAGTCCCCACGCACTGGGAGGCCTCGCAATGGTCGCCGGTCGTGCAGGGGTCCCCGTCGTCGCACAGGCTCGCGGCCGGCGTGTGGACGCATCCCTTAACGGGGTCGCACGAGTCCGACGTGCAGGGATTGTGGTCGTTGCAGTCCCGCGGGACCCCGACGCACTGGCCGGTGGCGCAGGTGTCCCCCTCGGTGCAGGCGTTGTGGTCGTCGCAGGCCCCGGTCGTGGGCGCGTGGTGGCAGCCCTGCACGTCGCAAGTGTCCACCGTGCACCAGTTGCCGTCCTCGCAGTCCTTCGGTGTCCCGCCGCACGTCCCGCCGTCGCACCGGTCGTCCACCGTGCAGGGGTCCCCGTCGTCGCAGGGGTCATCGTTCGGAGGGTACACGCAGCCGGCGGCGGCGTCGCACGTATCGTCCGTGCAGAGGTTGCCATCGTAGCAAACCGCTTGATAACCAACGCACTGATGGCTTGCGTTGCAATAATCATTCACGGTGCAGGCGTTCCCGTCGTCGCACAGGCCGTAGTGCCACTCGTGGTGGCAACCGAACGACGGTAGGCACGAATCGAGCGAGCAGGGGTCCCCGTCGTCGCAGTCCCTCGGAGTCCCGAGGCACTTCCCTTGAGAGCACCGGTCGCCTTCGGTGCAGGCGTCGCCGTCGTTGCAGTCCGCCTCGTTGAACGGGAAGACGCACCCGGTCTTCGGGTCACACCCGTCGTCCGTGCACGGATTCGTGTCCTGGCACGGGAGTGTCAGCCCCACGCACCGGCCCTGCTCGCAATGGTCCTGGTAGGTGCAGGCGTCGTGGTCGTCGCAGACGCTGTCGTACGGCTGGTAGCGGCAGCCCTCGCCGGGCTCGCACCACTCCACGGTGCATACGTTGAGGTCGTTGCAGTCGGTGGGTCCACCGGGCCGGCACTCCCCGGCCGGTCCGCACGTGTCCCCCGCGGTGCACGGCTCGCCGTCGTCGCAAGGGAGGCCCTCGAACGGGTTGAACACGCTCGGGTCGAGGTCCGGGACGCAGAAGAGGCACGGGTGTTCCGGGTCGGGCTGGTACGCGAACCAGCAGGCCCCTCCGATGAGGCAGAACCCCGGCTGGAGGACCGTGATGCAGTCCCCGGCGTCGTCGCGGAAGACCTCGGTGCACGCAAGCCCGTCGTCGGGGCACGGGACGGTCGTGTCGGCGTCCCCGGGCCGGTCCGCGTCGGAGGATTCCCCAAGGTCTTCGGGTCCCACGTCGTCGAAGGGCGTCCCGGTGTCCTCGGGGCGGTCCGGCTCCGTTGCGTCGTCCGACCCACCGGTCGCGTCGTCCGACGCGCCTGCGTCCGCCTGGGGCTCGCCGGGGGCGGTGTCCCCCGCATCTCCCGGCCCCCAGTCGTACACGATGTCCGGCCACGA
>JBBIPO010000046.1:0-19633 GCA_037442805.1 Deltaproteobacteria bacterium | reverse complement strand
TCTGACCCGCACCCATCTCGACGCAGACCTGGCCGCTCGGGCACGACGAGTTCCCCGGGCCGAACTTGCAGGCGTCTCCGGCCGTCTTGCAGACCGGGCTGCCGTCCAGGAAGCCGGACGCCGAGGACTGACCCCAGATCGTCTGCGCGCGCACGCCGCTCTGCGAGGTGTCGTCGGTCCCGCCGCCCCCGAGCGCCGGCACCCAGCCGGTCACCCGGCAGCCGCGGCAGCACCCGCCCACGTCGCAGCAGAAGTGGACCTGGCAGTACCCGGACAGGCAGTCCGTGGCCTCGTTGCACGCCCAGTCGTTGGGCTTCCTCGGCTGGCAGATCATGTCCGCCCCGTCCGCGGCCGGCGGGTGATTCGCGTAGTCGAACTTGCACGACCACATCCCGTCCGGATAGACGCACTGCGGCTGGAGCAGCGATTCGTTCGGCGCGCACAGCGGCTCGTCGCACCCGGTCAGGACCGGCGGCGGGTCGCAGTGGGCGTTCGGGTCGCAGCCCGCGTCGCTCGCGCACGTGGTCGGGCACGTCGGTGGAGTCTGGTTCTCCTGCCCGTTGCAATAGACCGACACGTACCAGCCGCACTCGTTTGCGACCTTGTCGGGCGTGCACCCGCGGTCGTCCGGCACGTCCATGCTCCCGCACGTGAAGGTCGCGTTGCAGACCGCCTCGACGCGGTGGCCCTGACACGTGGTCTGGTCGTCGCACACGCTCGCGGCCCAGTACCCGCTCGGCGGGTTCGGGGTCGGGCAGACGTTGCGGTTCGGGCAGCCGTTCGGGTACTGAACCGGGTCGCAGGAGCCACCGAGGTCAATCGCGCAGCAGTCGCCCGTCAGGCAGCAGTAGCCGTTCTGGCAGTGACCTTCCAGCGCGGGGTCCGCGTAGTTCTTGCAGTCGCCGTCCTCGTTGCACGGGTAGCCGTAGGGCAGGTCGGCCTGGCATACCGCGTTGCCCTCGGCCACGTCCGCGGCCGTGCAGTACGAGTTGACCTCGGTGCACACGTCGCAGTGGGCCACGTCCAGACACAAGGCGTCGTTCTCCGGACCTTGCCCGTGGTTGTTGCAGGACGTCGGACACTCGGGCTTTGGCGACTCCCACGCGTTCTTCTGGGGGTCGTTCGCCGGCATCGGGAATGGAGACTGCGTGCACGTGCCGGGTGGGGCATCCGGGTCCGGCGGGTTGGGGGCGGACGCGCAGAACTGCGGCACGTACAGACCGCAGTTGAACGACATCAGGC
The DNA here is from genome assembly GCA_037442805.1 of Deltaproteobacteria bacterium. Lineage (GTDB taxonomy): Bacteria > Myxococcota_A > UBA9042 > DTJE01 > DTJE01 > DYKK01. The sequence goes on along the minus strand of JBBIPO010000046.1, from coordinate 18,391 downwards.
CGCCACACGCGCAGTCGTCCTGGACCGTGATCTGGCCGCACATGTAGTTGACGCAGACCGGGTCCTTTCGCTCACCGTCGCACGTGGTCGTCTGGTTGCACGCAGGCGGCACCGTGTAGGAGGCGGGGCACGCCAGGGCACCGGCCGGGTCGTTGGTCGGGCAGCAGTCACCCGCCTGGCAGCAATACCCGTTCTGGCAGTGGCCGCTCACGCAGTCCGAGTTCTCGTCGCACGCCCCGCCGTCCGCGAGGTCGAGTACGCAGATCGAGTTCTGCGCGTTCTGCGGGTCCACGTCGCAGTGCGCCGCTGCATCGCACAGGGAGTCGTTCTCGCACTTCCCGTTCACGCACCGGGCGCTCTGGCCGCACTGGGAATGCTGCGTGCACGTCGTGCCCGGTTGCAGGCACGAGGTCAGGCAGGTCGGCGCGACCTGGGCCCCGGGCGGGAACGGCCCGTCGTCGCCGCAGTACTCGGAGATGTAGAGCCCGCACCGGTTCGACAGGACCGAGGCGTCGCAGGCCACGTCGTCGTCCACGTAGGTCTTCGTGCAGACGTGGGCCACGCAGTTCGCGTCGTAGCGGTGCCCCTGGCAGGCGTTCACGAAGTCGCCCTGGTCCGGCTCAGGGTCCGGGTCGCACACGGGCACATCCTTGTACTGGGCCGGGCACACCGCGTTCGCCGAGATCCAGTCCGGGTTCTGCTTGATGGCTTCCGGGTCGCTCCCGTTCGGGGGCACCGGCCACTCGCCGCCCGGGCAGCAGTCGTTCAGACCCAGGGGACCCGGGTTGCAGCAGTAACCGTTGCGGCAGTGGCCGCTCAGGCAGTCGAGGTCCTGCGGCCCCAGGACCGGGTCCACGCAGTTCGCCCCATCCGGGAGCAGGGTGCGCACCCGGATGGAGAAGGTGAAGGGACCGTAATCCCACGGGTTGCCGTTCGTGTCCACGCCGAGGTAGTAGGTCCCGGCCGTCAGGATCTGGCGGTCAATCACCTCGGGTGGCCCACCGGCCCCCGCCGAGTTCGAGCACGCGACCGACCCGGTCGGGTCGCACGACCCCCCCACCGTTTCCTTCAAATAGAGGATCAGGTCGCGGTCGGGCTGCGGCAGGGTGATCGTCACGCGCTTGGGCACGGACAGCGAGAACTTGTAGATGCGGTCCGGCCCTGGCGACGACCCGCACCCGGACATCGGGATGATGTTGACCGAGCACTCGGTCGTGCCCGAGAACGGCTGGGCCGGGTTGATGTCAATGCTCCCGATGTCGATCGCGTCCTCGCACCGGTGGCCCGGGTTCAGGTCCGGGGCGTTGCTGCCTCGGAACGTCAGCGACCACTGGTGCAGGAAGCCGCCGTTCCCCGGACCCGTGTCGCACACGCGAATGTACCAGTCCCCCGCCAGTTCTTCCCCGTTCAACGAGCACATCGGCACGCCGGAGGTCAGAATCTGCGGGTACGGCACCGGGAACGAGTAATCGAAGGTACTGTAAGTGTTGTCCTCCGCGAACCCGAGGTGGTTCCAGACCAGGTGCGCGTAGCCCTGAGGGTCAATGACCTCGATGGTCAGGTCCGCGAGGTAGGAGTGAATCAGCTCCACCTTCACGAGCGCGTCCGCCACGTACTGGTACGACGACGATACCGTCAGTTTGTGGGTCGTGCACCCGTTCGGGGTCTCCGGGGTGTTCTTCTCGCTGATAGGCTTGTCAATCACCCCGGAGAACACCTCGACGCACGTCCCGGGCACGACCGGGTTTCCGGGCTGGCCGCAGGTCGGGTAGCACAGGCCCTGGCCGGCCCCGTTGATCCCGCCCACGCACGAGTCCAGGGTCCCGCAGGTGTTGTCGCCCGCATCGAACGAATGCTGGCCGCCGCACGGGCACGGTTCGTCGGCGTTGGTGCCGCACGTCTGGCAGTGCTCGCGCGCCGTGTGGATGCAGACCCCGGCGAGGCACGTGTCGTCCGTGCAGAGATTCCCATCGTCGCTGCATGGCGACCCGTCCGGGGTCGGGTCGTGGACGCACTCGTACGAGCCCCACCCGAGGTTCTGGCAGATGGCCGGGTTGCACTCCTGGCTCATCCACGAGCAGTCCACGTTGGAATCGAAGACGCACGTGCCCGAGGCGTCGCACTTGTCCACCGTGCAGCCCTGGCCGTCGCGCTCGCACGCGGTGCCCGCCGCCTTGGGCTGGGCCACGCACGCGTCCGAGCCCTCGTCGCACACCCCGTCCAGGCACTTGTCGTTCAGCGCCGAGCAGTCCCGCGCCACCGCGGGCAGGCAGGCGCCGCTCTCGCAGTAGTCGCCGACCGTGCAGAAGAGCCCGTCCTCGCACGGGCTGAAGTTCGGGGCGTTCTTCTCGACGCACGCCCCGGTCAGCGGAATGCACTGGTACACCTTGCACTCCGGCAGCGGTGGATTCGTGGCCTCGCAGTCCACGGGCGGCTGCGACAACTCGCAGAACCCCGTGACCGTGTTGCAGTGCCCCAGGATCCCGTTGCACTTGTCCCCGTCGTCCACGCAGTCCGCGTCGCTCGTGCACGGGCAGGCCGGGATATTGCCCTGCTGGCAGTCCCCGTTCGCATCGCAGTAGTCCCCGCCCAGGCACGGCTCGCCCGCGTCGCACGACTCGCCGTTCGTCAATTTCTGCGGCTTGCAGGAATCGAGGGCCTCGTCGCAGACCCCGACCCGGCAGTTGCCGTTCAGATAAGAGCAATCCTTCGCCGGTCCACCCGTGCACGTCCCGGCCTGGCACGTGTCGTCCTCGGTGCAGTAGAGGCCGTCGTCGCACGGGGTCCCGTTCGCCTGGTCTTGCAACTCGCACTGGCCGTTCGCCGGGTTGCACTCGCGGACCTTGCAAGGGTTGCCGGTCGGCTGGCACTGGACCGCGGTGTGGATGCAGGTGCCCTCGTCCCCGTTCACCTGGCAGTCGTCAATGGTGCAGGGGTTGTTGTCGTCGCAATCCGCTTTCTGGTAGCAGCCCGTGCGCAGCACATAGACCGAGAACGCCTTCCACGTCCCCGTGTCCCCGCCCAGGTTGTCGCTGATGGTCAGGGACCAGTCCCCATTCAGGGCCAGCCCCTTGAACAGCGTCATGTCCCCGGGACCGTCGGACAGGTCGTACTCGAAGACCTTGTAGAAGCCGTCGTCGCTGCCTCCGCTCAGGTAGTGCAGGAAGGCGCACGTCGCGCCGCGGCAGAGCTTCGCGACGAGGTCCCCGATGGCGGTGTGGTCCGTGACCACCTTGACCCAGGCCTTGCGGACCACGCCCGTCTCGCCCGTCACGGATTTCACCTTCGTGACGCCCGTGGGGTTCGCGTCCGGGATTGCGACCGGCAGGCCGCTCGACAGCGGGAAGGTCCGGCAGTCCGTCCCATAGACGGTCGAGTCGCAGATCGGCCGGCAGTGGCAGTCCGGGGGCCCACTCAATGGGTCGCAGACCACCTCGAGCCCGTCCGCGAGGCACACCTCGTCCGCGGGGCAGTCCGAGTGCCGCGCGCACCCGCACCCGGCACCGGGGAGCGGGTCGTGGGTGCACAGGCCCGTGCCCGGGTCGCATCCGTCCAGGGTGCACGGGTCCTGGTCGTCGCAGTCCTTGGGCGTCCAGGAGCACAAGCCGCCCACGCACGCGTCCGTCGTGCAGAGGTTCTGATCGTCGCACTGACCCGGGTTGCTGCACGACGGCACATCGAACGAGGCGTAGAACCGGAAACCCTGCAACTGGCCGTTGTAGATCAAGGGATTCGTGTCCTCGGCCACGAGTTGCCAGTCCCCGATCAGGACCTTGCCGATGAAGTCATCGAGGGTCTGGCCCGCCGCGATCGGCACCCCGATGTCGTACGTCTCGAAGATGTCCTGCTTCGCGTCCGCCGGGTTCGCCTCGCGCAGGATGACCGTGGTCCCGTCCGGGGCCTTCAGGCTCAACCGGACGTCTCCCCTGTAGAAGTGTGCGACCCCCGCCTTGACCTGCACGTCGCGCACGAGGCCGGGCTGCGTCACCGCCACCTTGGCCGCGACCGTGGTCGGGGTCGCCCCGAAGTTCTGGGGGACCTGGCCCGCGCCCGCCACGGCCTTCACCGGACAGGGGGCCGTGCCGTCGCACGCGATGTCCACGCAGTACCCCTTCGCGACGCTACACGCCTGGTCGTCGCCGCACTGCCGGTCGTCCTCACACGGGACACAATTCGGGATCGCGGCGTTCACGCACGCCCCGCCCGTACACGAGTCCTCGGTGCAGACCTCGAAGTCCTCGCACTGCTCGACCTGGGTGCACGGGGGATATCCGTTTTCCAGGAAGTACAGGTACTTGCCCATCAGGTCGGCCGGCGTGTCCCCGCCCGCCCCGGTCTGGAGCCCGCCGAACAAGACCGACGTCCCGATCGTCCGGTAGGACCCGGAGTCGTACGTCACTGCGGTCGCGAACGTCTTGGACCCCAGGTTGTGCTGGACCTCGCGGCCGCCCTCACCGGGGGTGTGCGCGATCCGGTCGTTCCAGGCGTTGTACAGCGGGTTCTGGCTGTACGCGAGGTCCACGCCCCACACGAAGTTGCGCCCCGCGAGCGGCCCGTCCAATTTCGAGGCCCCGTCCGAGGTCCCCGTGATCTTGAAGTACGGGTGCAGGGCCGTGTCCGGCTGCGGGTAGCCGGTGTAGAAGAACTCGCCGCCTTCCAGGTAAAGGCGCCCGCCCGCGTCCAGGTAATCCTTCAGGAGCGTCGCCTCGGCGTCGGTCAGGGTGTGGTATCGGCCGTGGATGCCGAGGGTGGCGAAGATGCCATCGTAGGGAGCCAGACTCGGGATGGTGTCGAGGCGGGTCACGATCTGGGCCTTCCGGCCGGATGCCACGATGGCCGCCTTGATCGCGAGGGCCGAGGGGTCGTTGAGCCCGAGCGGGGCCCACACGAGGTAGCCGTCCGGGATCAAGAGGACGATGTCCGCCTTGCTCAAGGACTCGAAGGGGCTGTGTTTGGGCTTGTTCGAAGGGTCCCATTCATCGAAGGCACGGATGCCGACGCGATAGACCCCGGCGTACGCCTCGTTGTTCTGGGGGTTGAGGTCCACGATGCACAGGAACCTCGCCTCGCTGCTGCCGCACGCCGACGTCACCGACCCCGCGTGCGCCGAGCACGAGTTCGGCCCATTCATCAGGACCGGGGTCACGAACCCCGGCTTGTCCAGCGGTCCCCCGGCGTCCAGGTCGGCGTGGGGGAACCCAAAGTACTGGTACCCACCCCCGTCCACGTCGCGGTAGCAGATCTGATACCGGAAGTGGTCCGTCAGGGCCATGGTCAGGCTCGGGAAGGCCCCCAGGACCTCCAGGACCTTGGTGCTCGGGTCCACGTTCATCTTGGAACAGTTGGCGTCCGTGCACCGCCACAACTGGACCTTCAACAGGTTGTTGGGCACGCCCGCCGCGACCTTCACGTCGTCAATGCGCCACGAGTCGAGATAGACCGTGGAGTTCGTCTCGACCATGAACCCGATCTGCAACTGCGTGGCGAACTTCAGGTTGTCCGGAAGCGCTGCGTGGAAGATGTCGTACTCGATGTCCTGGTCGGTGGTCTGCCCCCACAGGACCGTGCCGTTTTCGTAGTCGCCGTCCGCGGTGGCCACCACGCGCAGCGTGACGTTCTGCCCGGCCTGGTAGTGGTCGTAGGCCATGCGCCACTCCACGTAGGACGACTTCGTCGTGTTCCAGGTGTCCACCTCGGACACTGAGCAGTCCACGAGCGGCGTCACGTTCACGCTCTTGACCAGGACGGTCGTCGGGTTCCAGGTGAACAGGACGTGCTTGTCCGGGCCCAGGGTCCCGGTGCCGTCCACGTACCAGTTGTTCTTAGCGTTCGTCCCATAGTCGTGGATGGACCAGCCGACGGTCTGGAAGTCGGTCGTGGCGTCGAACGTCTCGACGTACGGGCACGACACCGAGCACAGGGGTTTGTACACGTGCTGGCACGTCTTCACGCCGAGAGCCGGGTCCAGGAGGCACTTCTCGTCGGTGCAGGGATTGCCGTCCTCCTGGTAGGTCGCGCACCAGGCGTGGCTCGGGCAGCAGGTGTTCGGGTCCAGCAGGTGGCGGCACGACCCGATGGAACAGATGTCGTTGGTGCAAGGGTTGCCGTCGTCGCAGTCGCTGTGCTGGACGCAGCACCCGGGCTTGGCGGTGTGGGAGCACTGGTTCGAGAAGCACGAATCGTACGTGCAGGGGTTGCCGTCGTCGCAGTCCGCGTTGACGATGCAGCAGGCGTTCTGCGGCTGGCCGGGCTGGCAGACGTTGGTTTGGAGGTCGCAGAAATCACCGACCGTGCACGGGTTCTTGTCGTCGCACTGCGCGTCCGCGTATTGCTGCTTCTTCTCGGGCGGGTCCCAGGGCTGACCCGTGGCCGGATCGTTGTCCGGGGCCCAGCAGCACCCCGGGACCACGTTGTACGACGAGAACCGACACGAATGGTTGAAACAATAATCATAGTTGCACGGGTTCCCGTCCTGGCAGTCGGAGTTCTGGGTGCAGCAATTCGGGATGGGATTGTTCGAGCAAGTGTTGTTCTGGGTGTTGCACACGTCCTGCGTGCAGTACTTCCCGTCGTTGCAGTCCGCGTTCGCGTGGCAGCACCCGGACTTCCATTCGTGATGGCACGCCCCGGCCTCGCAGAGGTCGTAGGTGCAGATCTCGTTGTCGTTGCAGTCCGGGGCCTCGACGACCTGCCAGACGTCCGCGTTCTTCGCGCCGGGGGTGCCGTAGTCCCCGGCGCCGTACTGGACCAGGGACGGGCTGAAGTTCAGGCCCGCCCACGATGCGGGGTCATCCGGGTTGCTCGGGAAGGCGATGCTGGCGTTGTCCAGGAAAGGGTGGCGCAGGGCGACGGAGCGGCCCACCGGGGCGTGCTTGGTGGAGGTCGCAACCCACGCGACCTCGTCCACCAAGTTCTGGCCGGCATCGAGCAACGCGACCGTGTCGTTCGACGCGTTCGCGAAGGAGAGGCCGGTGTACTGGTAGGCGCAGTTCTGCACGCCGCCGTTGATGTCCGGGTTGGAGTTCCGGCACAGGACCACGTACCCGCCCGGGGGGACCACCACGGACGCCGCGACCTTGTGGTCGGCCTGGGCACTGCTCCGAAGCCACCAGTCCTTCAGGTCCACCGCATTCGCGCCGGGGTTGTGCACCTCGAACCACTCCCCGTAGGTGTCCGCGACCGAGTTCGGGTCCACCATGACCTCGGTGATGACCAGGGCCGGGGTCGGGGGGGTACAGGGGGCGCCCTCCAGGGGAGAGGCGAACGCGGACAGTCCGTCCAGGATCGCGACGTCGGAAGGCACGTCAGAACCTGGACCCGCGTCCGACTTGTTCGTGTCCACCCCGGCCCCCGTATCGGCCTTGGAGTCGGACCCACCGGACCCGGCATCCCCCCCTCCATCACCGGACGATCCGCAGCCGGTGCCAACCATCGCCGCGCACGCGTACGCGAGAACGGACGTCCGCCAGGTAGCATGGAGTCTCATGGCGCCTCCTTGACCGCTGTTGACACCCCGATGCGCAATATTTTCGCACCCCTAGCCAGGGTCCTCGAGCCCCCGCCCACGATTCCATCGTCCTTGCGAGCGGTTATGTCCTCCGACGGTCCAGCCGCCTCCAGGGTAGCGGGTCGTCCAACGGATGTCCAGCACCTTTCGTGCCAACGACCCCAGGCCTCGGGGTTCCTCGTCGGGGCCGGCGGCGTGGCCGGCTTGCTGGCCCCATCTGAGCCGCTGCGCTACTCGTGTTAGCGCTGCTAGCACTGCGTTGCTCGCGGCCCATCTGGGGCCACCCGCTCGACCATCCGCTCGGCCCCTCCCACGTCACCCCTCGGCCTGGGGCCCCCCCTCGGGGTTCCTCGTCGGGGCCGACGGCGTGGCCGGCTTGCTGGCCCCGTCGGGGCCGGGTCTTGCCAAGTCGGGTGACCCTCTGGTTCAATAGCGACGGCGAGCGGAGGTGGAGCCCATGAACGCCAGCATCCGACGAGCGGTCTTTGCGTGGAGTCTCGCGACCATCGCGGTCGCGGCGCTGTCCTGCCGGACCGACAAGACCCCCGCGCACCCGCCGTCCCCGACCGCGGCGCGGGTCCTGGACCCGGGAGGTCCCGCCGCTCCCCCGGCGACGACCGACGCCGGGCCAACGGCGGCCCAGGGCCAGGGACCCGAGGCCGAGGGTCCGGAAGGACCGGAGGCAGCGGGAGGAGGCCCGGCGGCCCTGGACAAGGACCGCCTCTGGACCTGCTATCAGGAAGTCTATTGCGCTCAGAAAAAGGGCGAGATGGACCGGATCCTGGACATCTACCGCAAGTGTGGCTTCCAGAACCCGCAGGACTTCACGTCGGCGTGGATCGAGGCCGCGAAGGACACCGAGTGGGTTTCCCGCCTGGCCCACGAGGTGTCGAAGGCCTGCAAGTAGCGACCACAGGAGGTTTCGATGCCCCGTGCCCGCAAGGAGAAGGAACAGACCCCATTCGACCGAGTCCGGGGGTGGCTCGACGGGGCCCGGGGAGAGATGGTCGCCTTGATGGCCGAGTTGACGCGCCGGAACGCGGTGGGTCCCGCGAACGGAGGCCCGGGTGAGGCCGAGAAGGCCGATTTCCTGGAACAGTACCTGGGGGAAGTTGCCCTGCCAGTGGCGGCCCGCCTGACCGCGATGGACAACGGCGTCCCGAGGCCCAACCTGGTGGTGCGACTGCCGGGGAGGGACCGGTCGCGTTGCCTGTGGTTCATGACCCACCTGGACGTGGTGCCGCCGGGCGATGCATCCGAATGGAAGTCCGACCCGTTCGCGCTCAAGGTCGAGGGGGACAAACTGGTGGGACGAGGGGCCGAGGACAACCACCAGGGGCTCGTGGGGTCGGTCTTCGCGGCGCGGGCCCTGCGCGAGTCGGGCATCGAACCCGCCACGGACGTGGGGCTCCTGTTCGTGTCGGACGAGGAGACCGGCAGCGCCTATGGAATCCGCTGGCTCCTGGAGAACCACCGGGACCTGTTCGGACCGCAGGACTCGTTCCTCGTCCCGGACGCGGGGAACGAGGACGGCTCCCTGGTCGAGGTCGCCGAGAAGGCGATCCTGTGGCTCAAGGTCCGCACCGTCGGCCGGCAGGTCCACGCGAGCACCCCGCACCTGGGGAAGAACGCGATGGTGGCGGCCTCGCATCTGGTGGTGCGCCTGCGCGACCTTCACGCGCGCTTCGATGCGCGGGACGCGGTCTTCGACCCGCCGATGTCCACGTTCGAACCCACGAAGCGAGAGCGCAACGTCGAGAACATCAACACCGTGCCGGGCGAGGACGTGTTCTACGTGGACTGCCGCATCCTGCCGCAGGTGTCGGTCGAGGAGGTCCTCTCGGTGACTCGGGGGCTGTGCGACGAGATCGCGCGCAACCACCGGGTCGTGGTCCAGGTCGAGGTGGTCCAGCGCGAGGACGCGGCTCCACCCACGCCGCCCGATGCCCCGCTGGTGCGGCAGGTCATCCAGGCCGTCGAGCGCGTGTACAACGTCAAGGCCCGGCCGCGCGGGATCGGCGGCGGGACGGTGGCCGCGGCCCTGCGGCGCCTGGGCTTCCCCGCGGTGGTCTGGTCCCGCATGGACGAGACGGGGCATCAACCGAACGAGTACGCCTGGGTGTCGAACCTCGTGGACGACGCGAAGGTCTTCGCGCACGTGATGATGGGCGACCTGGCCGAGACGCCACCCGGAGGTTGACTGTCCTATCCCCGAGGAGAAACCATGCTCGACATCGCGGCAATCCAGGACGCGCTCCAGGACGCGGGGCTCGACGGGTGGCTCTTCTACGACTTTCACAACCGCGACCCGATCGCATACCGCATCCTGGGACTGGACTTCGCGGCGTTCACGTCGCGGCGTTGGTTCTACTGGGTCCCGGCCTCGGGCACGCCCGTCCGGTTGGTGAGCCGGGTGGAACCGGCGAGGCTCGACGCGCTACCGGGCGAGAAACGATTCTATCTGTCGTGGGCGGACATGGTCGAGGGCCTCCGCGCCCTCGTGGGAGGGCGGACGGTCGCGATGCAATATTCGCCCGACGGCGCGGTCCCATCCGTGTCGCTCGTGGACGGGGGGACCTTGGACCTCGTGCGGGCGGCCGGGGCCACCGTCGTGTCGTCGGCGGACCTCGTCCAGCGTTTCGAGGCCTGCATCGGCGAAGAGGGCTACCGCTCCCACGTGGAGGCCGGACGCCGCCTGCACCGGATCAAGGACGACGCCTTCGAGCGGATTCACGCGGCGCTCGAACGCGGCGAGACCCTGACCGAATACGACGTCCAGCAGTTCATCGTCCGGCGCTTCGACGAGGAAGGGGTGGACTGCCTGGGGGAATGGCCCATCGTGGGCGTGAACGAGCACCCGGCCGACCCCCATTTTCAACCCACGCCCGGCAACTCGGTCCCCATCCGTCGGGGCGACACGATCCTCGTGGACCTATGGGCGCGGTTGAAGGGGGAGGGTACGATCTTCGCGGACATCACGTGGTGCGGGTACGCCGGGGAGGAGCCTCCGGCGGAATACCAGCGCATCTTCGAGGTCGTGTGCCGGGCGAGGGACGCGGCCGTGGACTTCGTGCGCGGGCGGGTCGAGGCAGGGGAATCGTGCCGGGGGTACGAGGTGGACGAGGCGTGCCGCGCCGTCGTGCGCGAGGCGGGATACGGGGACTTCTTCATCCATCGGACGGGGCACTCGATCGGGACGCAGGTGCACGGCAACGGCGTGAACCTGGACAACCTCGAGACCCAGGACCAGCGCCTCCTGATGCCCGGGGTGTGCTTCTCGGTGGAACCCGGGATCTACCTCCCGGGCCGGATGGCCGTGCGCACCGAGATTGATGTCTTCATCCGGCCGGCGGCGGGGGCGGGTGGGTGGGGCAACCCGATCGAGGGAGCGGGCGGGTCGGGCCATCCGGTCGTCGAAGTCACCGGGCCGGTGCAACGGGAGTTGGTATTCGTTTGATCGCGGAACCTTGATCGTCGGGTCATCGCCGCGGCATTCTCATCGCCGTGGGCTCGGGAGCAGGTGGGGACGATTCGCGTCCCTCTTGCACCGCATCACCCGGTGGATGACCCGGCGCACCGATTTCGCCCACGCCCACGGCCACGAAGCGGGTCGAAACGCCGCGCGGCACCCGACGACTTGGGCGGACTCACCACGCTTGACAGGGCGCAGCGACCCGACTAGGATTCGCGCGGCTGTTTGACAGGGCGGGAGTAACTCAGTGGTAGAGTGCAACCTTGCCAAGGTTGACGTCGCGGGTTCGAATCCCGTCTCCCGCTCCGCTCGTCGTCCCTCGGCCCTTGGCCCGTGATCCGAAACCCGGACGGACGATGGCCCGCATCCTCGTCATCGAAGACGATTTGTCGCTCCGCCAGGTCCTCGAGATGTTCCTTCGCAAGACGGGCCACGACGTCACGAGCGCGCCCTCGGCCGAAGAGGGCCTCCGGTTCGTGGAGGACGGCGAATTCGACCTGGTCATGACGGACCTGAAACTCGGCCGCCAGAGCGGACTCGACGTCCTGTCCCGGGTCAAGACCGCGGCGCCCGAGTGCGAGGTCATCGTGATGACCGCGTACTCGACCGTCGAGACCGCGATCGAGGCGATGAGGCGCGGGGCCTTCGATTACGTGGGCAAGCCGTTCAAGCTGGACGAGATCAGCATCACCATCGAGAAGGCCCTCGAACGGCGGGCCCTGTCCCTCGAGAACATCCGCCTGCGGCGCGAGCTGTCGGGGCGCTACCGCTTCGAGCAGATCGTGGGCAAGACCGCCCGGATGCGCCAGGTATTCGACACGGTGGCCCGGGTCGCCGCGACGAGGACATCGGTCCTGATCACGGGCGAGAGCGGGACCGGCAAGGAGCTGGTCGCCCGAGCCATTCACTTCAACTCGCCGCGCAAGGACGGCCCGTTCGTCGTGGTGAACTGCGGGGCTATCCCGGACACGCTGATGGAATCCGAGATGTTCGGGCACGTGCGCGGCGCGTTCACCGGGGCCCACACGACGCGTCACGGGCTCCTGGAGTCGGCCCAGGGCGGTACGGTCTTCCTGGACGAGATCGGCGAGCTCTCGCTTCCGATGCAGGTCAAACTGCTGCGGTTTCTCCAGGAACACACGATCCGTCTGGTGGGGGGAACCCAGGAGGTGAAGGTGGACGTGCGGGTCGTGGCCGCCACCAACAAGGACCTGCACGACGAGGTCCGGGCTGGACGCTTTCGCGAGGACCTGTACTACCGGCTGAACGTCATCCGCATCCACCTGCCGCCGCTGCGCGAGCGCGCCGAGGACATCCCCTATCTCGCCCAGCACTTCGTGGACAAGTTCTGCCGGGAGATGGGCCGCGAGCCGCTCGCGATCTCTCCGGACGTGATGGAGAGACTGAAGTCCCTCCGATACCCCGGGAACGTGCGCGAACTCGAGAACATCGTCGAGCACGCGGTGACCTTCGCGCGGGGGCGGACCATCGAGATGGAGGCCCTGCCCGAACATGTCCGGCTGGCCTGCCCAGAATCGTTGAGCCCCCTGGAGGACGTGACCCAGGTCCCCGAGGAGGGGCTGGACCTGGAGGCGCGGCTGGAGGACATCGAGCGGCGCATCCTGTTGAACGCTTTGCGACGCACCGGGGGGGTGCGGAAGGACGCGGCGGTGCTCCTCGGAATCACCTTCCGGTCCATGCGGTACAAGCTCGCGAAATACGGCCTCGGCCCACTGGTGGAGGAGGAATGATCGGCGGGGGGTCCGTCGGGCTCGCGCGAACGCGGGAGAAGGGAGAGGATGGCGAACAAGATCCACGTCGCTTTTTTGTGGCACATGCACCAGCCCCCGTACGAGGACCCGACCACGGGTCTGTTCGTATTGCCGTGGGCCTACTTGCACGCCACGAAGGACTACGGGGACATGGCGGCGCTCGTGGCCCGGCACCCCCGGATGAGGGCGAACTTCAACGTGACCCTCTCCTTGATGGAGCAGGTCTCGCGTTACGTGGACGGGTCCGCGCGCGACCAGACCCTCGATGTGATGGCCCAGGACCCTGCGACCCTCGACGCGGCGAGCCGCGAGTTCCTGCTGCGGACGTGCTTCGACGGCTGCCCGGAGCCGCTCGTCGCCCGGTTCCCGCGGTACCGGCAGTTGCACGACTTCTACCGGGCGAACCGGGACGCGAGCGCGGCCGCGTGTACCTTCTCCACGGAGGAGTTTCTCGACCTGACGACGCTGTTCCTGCTCGCCTGGTGTGGCCCGACCCTCCAGGCGGACGACGTGGTCCGGGCTCTGATCCAGAAGGGACGCGGTTTCACGGTGGCGGACCGCGAGGCCCTTCTGCGGACAAGCCGACGGTACATCCAGGGTATCGGCCCCCTTTACAAGGACCTGGCCAGGAGCGGTCGGCTCGAGGTCTCGACGAGCCCCTACTACCATCCGCTGATGCCCCTTCTCGTCACGAGCGCCGCGGCCCTGGAGGCCGACCCAGGCGTGGCGCTCCCGGGCGTGCGATTCGTGGCCCCGGAGGAGGCCGAACGGCAACTGGACCTGGCCATCGAGGGCTTCGAGCGATTCTTCGGAACCCGGCCGGCCGGGATGTGGCCTCCGGAAGGCGCGATCTCGGATGCGGTCGTCCGGATGATGGCCTCGCGCGGGCTGCGCTGGATCGCCTCGGACGAGGAAGTCCTGCGGCGGACGCTCGGGGGGGACCTGACACCCGACGAGCGACTGTACCCCGTTCGCTTCAACGGGATGGCGATCTTCTTCCGGGATCGCACCCTGTCGGACAACATCGGGTTCGTTTACAGCCGCTGGCCGAATGAGAAGTCGGTCGCGCACTTCATGCGATGCCTCGAAGACCTGGCGAGGACGGCCCCGGACGACCGCGGCATTGTCCTGATCGCCATGGATGGGGAAAACGCGTGGGAGTTTTATCCCGACGGGGGGTATCCCTTCCTGGACGCCCTGTACACGGCCATCGAAGACTCGGACGTCGTGGAGCCGATCACCCTGTCCGCGTATCTGGAGCGATACGGTGCCGGAGAGGAGGTCTCGCAGGTCGCCACCGGGTCGTGGGTGGACGGGAACCTGAACACGTGGATCGGGGACCCGGTCAAGAATCGGGCGTGGGAAGCCCTGGCCGCGGCCTACCAGATGGTGCGCGACCTCCCGGAGCGGCGATGCAAGGTGCATGGCGGACCGGGAAACGACGGAGACTGCCCATTGTTGAAGGCCGAGGCTTCGGACTGGTTCTGGTGGTTCGGGAAGGGACACGCCTCGGTTCACAAGCGGGAGTTCGACTACCTGTTTCGCCAGAACTTGCGCGCCGTGTACCGTCGGGTGGGCGTGACGCCGCCCGATTCGCTCGACGAACCGCTGAACGAGGACGTCCGAAGCCTGAACCAACGCCCGCCGACCGCGACGATCCATCCGAAAATCACGGGGTTTCGCGATTCCTACTACAAGTGGGTCGGCGCGGGGCTCTGCGAGTTCAGCCATGGGTCCATCCACCGGCTGCGCCCGGTCCTCGCCTCCGTCCACTTCGGCTTCGACCGGGAGCGCGTGTACGTGCGATGCGATGGGTTCGAACCCCTGCGGGAGTTCCTGGAGGCGGGCGGCTTCGTCCGCCTGCACTTCGTCCGGCCCGCGGAGGTGACACTCCTGGTTCGCGGTTGTCCGCGCGGCTGCGTGGTCGAGCGGCTGGTCGGGGAGCAGCCGGTCGGGGTGGTGCCGGATTCCGAGGTCGCCGTGAACGAGGTCCTGGAGGTGTCGGTGCCGGTCGGGGTCTTTGGGACGGACCGGCGACCACCCTTCGCGATCGAGTTCTTCGTGGTGCTGGGTCAGGGGGACCTCGAGGTGGAACGGTTCCCGTGGGATTCGCTCATCGAGTTCGTGTTCGACCCGGAAACCTTCGAATCGAAGAACTGGTTTGTCTAGCCGTGACGTGATGGACGCAAGAGGGAACCGATGCCTGAACTGCGACACGATCCCATCCAGAAACGCTGGGTGATCATCGCCACCGAGAGGGCGCGACGCCCGTCGGACTTCCGGATCGAGCGGGACGTGGGCGGGAACGGAAAGTGCCCCTTCTGCTATGGCAACGAGGGCATGACCCCCCCCGAGATCCGGGTGGTCCGGGACGGCTCGGCTCCGAATGGCCCCGGATGGAAGGTTCGCGTGGTCCCGAACAAGTTCCCGGCGCTGCGGATCGAAGGCGATTTGGACCGGGCCGCCGTGGGGCAGTACGACCGCATGAACGGGATCGGGGCCCACGAGGTCATCATCGAGACCCCGCATCACGACAAGGACCTGGCGGACCTGTCGCTCGACGAGATCGCCCTGGTCCTGGCCATGTATCGCGACCGGATCACGGACCTGCGCAACGACCCGCGCTTTCGCTACGTGCTCGTGTTCCGCAATCGCGGGTCGGCGGCCGGCGCGTCCCTCGCGCACCCCCACTCGCAGCTGATCGCCACGCCGGTGACGCCGCGGACCGTGGCCGTCGAACTCGAGAGCGCGCGCGAACACTACACGGCCAAGGAGCGGTGCATCTTCTGCGACATCATCGCCCAGGAACTGGCGACCCACTCGCGCATCGTGGCCGCGGACGCGGACTTCGTGTCGTGGTGTCCGTACGCCTCGCGCTTCCCGTTCGAGGTGACGCTGGCCCCGAGGCGTCACGGTCATGACTTCGGGAATCTGGACGACGCGGCCATTGCCCGGCTGGCCAGGCATCTACGCGAGGTCCTCCAGCGCATCAAGCGCAGCCTGGACGACCCGCCGTACAACTACATGCTCCACACGGCGCCCGCGTATCACCTAAAGCCCAGGCGGCCCGGCTACTGGTCCACCATCGAACTGGACTGGCACTGGCACCTCGAGATCTTGCCCCGCCTGACCAAGATGGCGGGGTTCGAGTGGGGAACGGGCTTCTACATCAATCCGACCCCGCCCGAGGACGCGGCCCGGTTTTTGAGGGAGGTGACGGTGTAGCCGTGGGGGGAGAGCCACCCGCGCCGCCCGTCCGTCACCTCGACATCAAGCTGTCCTACGCGTGCAATAACCACTGCATCCATTGCGTGGTGGCGGATCAACGGGCGCGGGCGCTGGCCCGCGGGAGGGACTTCCGGACCACGAGGGAGGTCCTGGCGGAACTGGAGGACGCCCGCCGGCGCGGGTTCGGGCTCGTGACCTTCACGGGGGGCGAGCCGACCCTGCGACGGGACCTGCCGGTGCTCGTGCGGCGCGCCGTGGACTTAGGGTTCGCGGTCGGGGTCCAGACCAACGGGAGGGTCCTGTGCCACGAGCCGGCGCGAGAGGCCCTGTGCGGGCTCGGGGTGCGGTTCGTGGTCGCCCTCCACGGGGCCGAGGCCGCGGTGCATGACCGGGTGACGCGCGCCCCGGGGTCGTTCGAGCAGACCCTCTCCGCGATGAAGGCGCTCGCGTCCCTGGGAGAGAAGGTCACCGGGAAGGTCGTCATCTCGCGGGCGAACGTGGCGTCGCTGCCGGCCGTCGCGGACCTCCTCGTGTCGGTGGGCGTGCCGAGGGCGAACTTCACGTTTCCCCACGGACTCGGGAACGCGGCCCGGGACTACCGCGGGGTCGTGCCGACCTTCTCGGAGGTCCTGCCGCCGCTGCGCGAGGCGGTCGCCCGGATAGAGAGAGCGGGGGGGGAGGCCGTCACGGAAGCCATCCCCCTGTGCGTGCTCGGGGACCTCGACCGTATCGCCTCGGAACACCATTACCGGCAACACGTGCGCAGCGAGGTCCGCCAACTGGACCAGGGTCCCCGCGACTGGAGCCGGGACCGGGTCGTGGAGGGCAAGGCCAAGGCGGATGCCTGCCGCGAGTGCCTGGACGACGATCGGTGCGAAGGGGCGTGGAAGGAATATTTCGAGACGTATGGAACGGGCGAAGTGAAACCGAGGCGAGGAAGGTAACGGGGATGAGGGCCATGGGCAATGGGAAACCAGAGACGGGAAACGGGAAATGAGCCATGGGGGAGGCGCTGAGGAGCGAAGCGGGGGAATGCGCGCGCAGCGAGCCTCTGAACTGCTGCGAGCAATCGCAGCCTTGTCACCCGCGCGGAGCGCGGGCATCCGACATCCGGGGTCCGGGGTCGGGGGTCCGGCGTCCGGTGTCCGGCAGCGGCTCCGAAGCGGACACGGGCACGGTGGCGGACACGGTGGCGGACACGGTGGCGGACGCGGACACGGTTACGGTCACGGTCCCGGACAGGGAACGGGAAACGGAAAATGAGCTATGGGGGAGGCGGGACTCGGGGACGTGGTGCGGCGGGTGGCGCTCCTGGTCGCGGGAGGCCGCGAGGCCGTGGCGGCGGGAGTCCTGGACGCGCTCGCGCCCGAGGAACTGGACACGGTGCTGCGTGTCGCCCGGTCCGAGGGTCTGTTGCCGATGGTCGCGGCGGCGGGACGGCACGCGGGGCGCCACCCGACCTTGCGCGACCGCGCCGAAGCCTGGACGCGCGACGCCGTCCGGCGGGACCTCGCGGTGGACCGGCTCTTGCGTCAGGCATCGGACCCGTTGGAGCGGGCGGGCATCCCTTTCTTGTTGCTGAAAGGGACGTGTTTCCGCCACACGCTTTACCCGGCGCCGTGGATGCGCCCGATGGCGGACGTGGACCTGCTGGTGGGCCGCGCCGACCTAGGGCGGTCCGCCCGGGCGCTCGAGGACGCGGGCTTCCGGATACGGGCGTCGTACCCCGCGCGGCGGTTCAGCATGAGGTTCTCGCTCGAACGACAACTGGACGCGCCCGGAGGGGGCCTCGTGGAGGTCCACGCGGGTCCCACCTATGAACCCCACGGCCTCGCGGTGGACCTTCCTGGGGTCTTCGCCCGTGCGGTGCGGGTCCCGAGGGGTTGGGTGCCCGTCTGGGAGGACCACCTCCTGTTCGTGGCGCTCCACCAGGCGCGCACCGGGATGCTCGCCGGGGTGCGGCCGTTCTTGGATGCCGCGCGGTTGATCGAAACGCAGCCGCTGGACTGGGGAGTCCTGGCCGAGCGCGCGCGGGCGTGGGGGTGCGCGTCGGCCCTCTATTGGGTCTTGGAGGTGGTTCGCTGTCTGTTCGGCGTGGTGGTTCCGACCGCGATCCGGACGCGGCTGACCCCGGGCGGGTGGCGCGCGGCCCTGATGCGGGCCTTTGTCTTCCGGGGGGCCGGGGACCCGGCGGGGGGACGATTGCGGGCCGCGCCGTTGCGCGCCGCGCCGCCGGCGGCGTACCACCTCTGGAGGTCCGCCCTGTATGCGCTCCTCCTGGACCGCCCGGGACCGAGGGCCGAATTCCTGGCGTGGCTCGCCATCTCGCGCACCGTGGACGGATGCCTGTCCCTGGTTTGAGCAATCCGCGATGTTGATTGGGCCAAGATACAAGCGGCTCTCATGCAGTTC
>JBBIPO010000045.1:0-22639 GCA_037442805.1 Deltaproteobacteria bacterium | reverse complement strand
GCGCCCGCTCGCGCGTGGCGGCGCGGGCGCCTGCCCGCGCCAGACCGTGACCGTGCGCCGTGTCGGTGGCCGTGACCGTGTCGGAGTCCGTGGCCGTGACCGTATCCGCGACTGCCGCGGAGCCCCTGCCTGACCCCGGAAGGCACCGCCTGGAGGCCGTCGGGTCGTGGGACGAGACAACAGGCAGCGCGTTCCCGCAGATCAGATCGGCCAGGCCCCATGGTCGTCAAACAGGGGTCGTTGTATCGTAGATTCTGCGCCGGGAGAACCGTTGCCCGGGACGAATAGGAGGTGTCGGATGGTCGCAGCGCAGACTTTCATAGGACATTCGATGGCCCGGAGGGCCGTGTTCGCGGTCGTCGTCCTCTGCGCGGGTGTGGCGGAGGGACAGGCACCGTGGCCGATGTTCGGCAGGGACCCGAGGCACACCGGTCGCGCGGAGGCTGTGTTTGCCGCCGATGCGACGCTCCGTTTTCACGTGCCCGTGGGACGCTTCGGCTTCGGGGGCGTGGTCGTGGGCCACGACGAGGCGCGGGGGGAAGACGTCGTGTACGGGGCCTCGCATGACTCCGATTTCGGAGAGGCGGTCTTCGCCGTGAGCGCGAGCGGGGCCATCCTCTGGAAGACCCCCGTCGAGGAGAGTGTCGGGCTCGACTCCACCCCGTACCTTCACGAGGCGACCGGCACCCTGTACGTCACGGCCCAGGACAACGCCCTGATCGCCTTGCGGGCGGGCGATGGTCAGGTCCTGTGGCGCAAGGTCTATCCCTCGGAGACCAGCAACTTCTTCGCATCGAGTCCCACGCCAGGTCAGGGGGACGCGCTCTACGTCATGACCGACCCCTTCTTGCTCGGCGGGATCGCGACCCTCTATGCGATCCGCCTGGATGGCGAGGTCTCGTGGACCCTCGACTTCGGCCCCTACAGTACGGGAGAGGGCGCGGTGGCGGTGTTGCCGGATGGGGACCTGGTCGCCGTCACGGGGTGTCCAAATCCCTTCGGGGCCTCCGGTCGGCTCGTGCGCCTCGACCCTGCGGGGAAGACGGTCTTCAGCCACTGCCATCCCGACCCCTTCCCGTTCTTCGGGACACCGGCCGTGGACGACGACGGGAGCATCTACTTCGGGTCCATGGCGCAGGCCGCGGGGTCCGAATACCTCGTGGCCTTCGACGCGAGCGGTCACGTCAAGTGGGAGAATCGCGAGGTCTCGGCCAGGGCCTCGCCCGCCATCGGGCCCGACCTCGTGTATCTGGTCAGCACGACCGCCGAAGTCGTGGGGATCGAAAAGGGGACGGGCGCGGTGCGATTCCGCCACTTCGTCGGGGAGGGCGTGGACCTGAACCGGGCCCCGCCGGTCGTGGACACCTGCGGCAACGTGGTCGCCGTCTCCACGGGCGGAAAGGCCGCGGCCCTCACGCCGGACGGCGACCTCCTGTGGGAGGTGGATTTCCAGGGACAGGCCCTCGGGTCCCCGGCGGTCGGTTCTGACGGCACGGTCTATGTACGGGCGTACGGGCTCTATGCGATTTCGGGCGACACACCGGTCCCCTGTCTTCCGGCCCCGCAGGACGCGGGTGCCGACATCGTGAATACCGGCCGCGCGGAACAGACCGCGGAGACCGCCAAAGAGGTCGAGGACGTCCCGGCGTCTCCCCCCGACCCTGGCCCCTCACCCGAACCCGACCTGTTCGCGGACGTCGCGACCCAGGACGACCGTCTGGCCGAGGCGGCGCAGGGCGAGCCCACGACCGACCTGCCGCCCGTCCTGGAGGAGCGTGCCCAGACCGACGCCCCGGGCGACCCGGGTCCTGCCCCGAGCGGTCACGGGGGCGGCTGCAAGACCACGGGCCGTGGCGGCCACGGCCTGGCCGCCTTGCTCCTGGGCGCGGCCATTCTCGCGCGGCGAAGGAAGGCCCCGGCCGGCTGACCGCATCGTGGCGGTGCCTCCGCGACACGGGGTCACCCGCTCCGTTCCAGCGCCGCCAGGAGGACCTTCAGGCGCCGGAGCCGGTCCTTCCCGGGGCGTCGTCGGGTCTCGCGGTGGATGGCACCCTCGATGACCTCGGCGCGGACGGGCTCGCCGCGTGCCCTCGTCGCATCCAGGTAGGCCAGGCAATCGGCCAGGTCGGATTCGCTCAAGCGCGATAATTTCAGAAGAATATACAAGGCGGCGTCGGGACGATGGACCCGGCCGGCCCGGCCCTCTCGCACCAGGATCAGGTGATCCCGCCAGTCGGGAATCCGGTGGAGGAAGAACGCCGCGGCCTGGTTCACGGCCTCGGGGGGCAGACCGAGTTCGTCCGCGATCCGGAAGAGGTCGAGGGTCGCCTCGTCCGGAGCCGCCACGTCCACGTCATGGGTGACCCGATGGAACACGCCCACCAGGGGGAGAACCGCGCCCCCCAGCACCACGAGGTCCCCGTGGATCCGCTCCGCCGCGAGCGCGACGAATCTGTGCATCGTGTCGGGCGTGATCGGCATCACAGGTACTCGCCCAGGATCGCGCGCGCGATGCGCGCGAGTTTCACGAGGCGCCCGTCCGGGTCGCCGGGGGCGAGCGCGGCGATGCTCGGCTCCCGGGCGATGCGTTCATACAGGGACGGGTAGTGGGTCTGGACGGCGAGCACGAGGGCGCGCAGGGCCTCTGCCTCCCGCGGCCCGGCCCGCCCGGCCGCCACGATCCGCGCGGCCCGGATCATCCGGCACTCGAGCGACCGCCGCGAGCGCCGCAGAGACCGGGGCCGCGTCGAGGTCAGGGGAAGCCCGAGGTGACATAGGGCGTCCCAGCAGGCTTCCTCCTGGACCGTCATCGTCAGGCCCCGAGGCCTCGACGCTTCTTGCGCTTCTTCTTCTTGCCGGGACGGCCCGAGGTCCGCTCCTGGGCGCCCGCTTCCCCGCCAGGTTCTGGCTCCTCCCCCGGCCCTTCCTCGTCTGGCTCCTCGCTCTCCGACGACGCGCTCCCTCCCTCGAGCCGCACCGCCTCGATCATCTGGGTGGGCCGCTGGTCCTCGTCGTCCTCGCCCGCGCCCGGCGCGGGTTCCTCCGGGGAGGCCGTGGTCGCGAATCCTGCGACCGCCTCCTGACCCTCGGGAGGCAGGGGCTCCTCGAAGGCGGCTTCCCCCTCCGGCGGCTGCTCCGCCACGGTCCCCACGGCCTGCACCTCCTGGGTCGGAGTCCTCGACGTCGGCGCCTCGAACGACGAGTCCTCAACCCCTCCCGTGGACCCCACGTCCGCCTCTGGCGCAGGTGCTGTCTGGGGCGTGGCCCCGCTCGCGACCCCGGCCGGGCGCCCTTTGTACGCCCGCACGTAACGCTCCAGGATCTCCTCCCGCGAGGGCACGCGCGAGTGCCGCTCGAGCAGGTCCACCACGATCCGCACGTCCTGGGCCATCCTCTTCTCCTTTCCGACCGTCGCCCCCGAACCCCCAGATTCCCGGTCAGCCCGATGGTCGCAAGAACTCGACCACGGCGTCAAGCACCTGCTCCGGGGTCGCGGCCTTCACGCCCCCCTGGGCCAGGCCCGGCGTCCCCCCTCCCCGTCCCCCGAGCCGGGCCAGCACCTCCCGCAGGACCTCGTTCGCGGGCCTGGGCGCGTCCTTCGTCGCCGCCAGGACCACCTGCATCCCCTGCCCGTCCTCCCGCGTGATGACCGCATACCCGCGCCGCACGCGCCCGCGCAGGACGTCCGCGAGGTCCCGCAGCCCCTTTGCATCCATCCCCTCGGCGCGGTGCGCCAGGACCTCCACGTCCCCGACGCGCCGGACCTCGCCCGCCCCCGGCCCTGCCCCCGTCCCGGACGCGAGCCGGACCTTCAGGTCGCCGACCTCGCGCTCCAGGTCGCGCAGACGCGCAAGCGCCTTCTCGACGCGCTCGACCACGGCCCCCGCCTCGCATCGCAGGACGTGCGCGAGCCCCTCCACCACCCGCTCCCGCTCCCTCAACAGCCCAAGCACCAGCGACCCCGCCACGGCCTCGATGCGCCGCACCCCGGCCGAGATCCCCGCCTCCGACACGACCTTGACCAGGCCGATCTCCCCCGTGCGGGCCACGTGCGTCCCCCCGCACAACTCGCGCGACTCTCCCATCGAGACCATGCGCACGACCTCGCCGTACTTGTCGCCGAAGAAGTGCAGGGCCCCGCGCGCCACCGCGTCCTCCTGGGTCGTGACCAGGGTCTCGACCGGGACGTCACGCAGGACCACCTCGGCCACGTGGTCCTCGACCGCGGCGACCTCCTCGGGCGTCAGCGCCGCCGGGTGAGAGAAATCGAAGCGCAGGCGATCGGGGGCCACGAGCGACCCTCTCTGGCGGACGTGCGACCCGAGCACGGTCCGCAAGGCGTGGTGCAGCAGGTGCGTCGCGCTGTGGTGCTTGCGGATCAGGGCGCGGCGCCCGGCGTCCACGCTCAGCGTCACGGGCACCCCCTCCCGAAGCGAACCCGACTCGACCTGGACCACGTGCACGACCAGGTCCTCGCGCGCCCGTTGCGTATCGGCCACCGTGCCCCGCCCGCCGTCCCACGTCATCGTTCCCGTGTCCCCGACCTGGCCCCCGGCCTCCCCGTAGAACGGGGTCTCGCGCGTGACGACCAGGACCTCGGCCCCCTCCCGGACCTCGGCCACCCGCTCTCCCCCCGCGAACAGGACCACCACGTCGCTGTGCGCCTCCGTCGCGTCGTATCCCACGAAGCGCGACGACACCCCGGCCTCCTCGCACGCCCGCAAAAGCGGCTCGAACCGCCCGTCCGCCTCCTTCCAGGACGCGCGTCCCCGCTCCCGCTGCGCCTCCATCTCGCGCTCGAACCCCGCCTCGTCCACGCCGATCCCATGCTCCTCCGCGACCACGCGCGTCAGGTCCACCGGGAATCCGTGCGTGTCGTACAACGTGAAGACCGTGCGCCCGTCCAGCACCGTCCCGCCGGCCTCTCGCGTCCGGACGATGGCGTCTTGCAGCAGGTCCATCCCGGACGACAGGGTCCGCAGGAAGCGCTCCTCCTCCTGGCCAGCCACGCGAACGATCACCCCGGCGGCCGCCCGCACCTCCGGCCAGGCGTCGCCCATCTCCTCGCCCACCCCCAGGCAGATCGGGGTGAAGAACGGCCCCCGCAGCCCGATCTTGTGCCCGTACCTCAACGCCCGCCTCATCAGGCGGCGCAGCACGTAGCCGCGGCCCTCGTTCTCCGGGTACACCCCGTCGGCGATCAGGAAGGCCGTGGCCCGCGCGTGGTCCGCGATGACGCGCAGGGCCACGTCGCCCTCGCTCGACGCCCCCACCTCGATCCCGGCGGCCTCCGCGGCCCGCCGCATCAGCGGCAGGAAGAGGTCCGTCTCGTAGTTGCTGCGCACCCCCTGCAAGACCGCGCAGAGGCGCTCAAGCCCCATCCCCGTGTCAATCGAGGGCGCCGGCAATGGGCGCATCGTCCCGTCTGACCCTCGATCGAACTGCATGAACACGAGGTTCCACAACTCCATGAACCGCTCGCCGGGGTCCGCGAGCAGGTGCGTCCCCACGAACCCCTCCCCGCGATCGATGTGGACCTCGCTGCAAGGCCCGCACGGCCCCGTGTCGCCCATGGCCCAGAAGTTCGAGGGGTCCTCGAGCACCCGCGCCGCAGGCACCCCGACCTCCCCGAGCCACACCTCCCTCGCCTCCGCGTCGTCCGGATGGATGGTCACCCACAGGCGCTCCGCCGGCAGCCCGTAGCCCTCGGTCAGCAACTCCCATGCGAACCGGATGGCATCCCTCTTGAAATAGTCTCCGAACGAAAAGTTTCCGAGCATCTCGAAGAAGGTGTGGTGCCTCGGCGTGCGACCCACCTGCTCCAGGTCGTTGTGCTTGCCGCTCACGCGCAGGCACTTCTGCGTGGTCGCCGCCCGGCGATACCCCGGGTCCCGTTCCCCCGTGAACACGTCCTTGAACTGGACCATCCCGGCGTTCACGAACAGGAGCGTGGGGTCCGCCGGGGGGATCAGGCTGTGGCTCGAGACCACCCGATGGCCGTGGGCCTCGAAGTACTCCAAGAACCGACGTCGAATCTCACTTGAAGTCGGAGTCGCTTCGGTGTTCATCCAGTGCCTCGAATCCGCTCTGAGAGGTGATCCCCTTGACCCGCAACGCGAAGTCCGAGGGGTTGCTGCAATGCGCAATGGCTTCTTCGTACGTGATCCGCCCGTCTCGATACAGCGCGAGCAGGGACTGATCGAAGGTCTGCATCCCGTACTGCGAGTACCCGCGCGCGATGGCCTCGGGCAGTTCGTCCACGCCGTCCGGGGCCTTCAGGAGGTCGCGCACCCGGCCCGTGGCGATCAGGACCTCGACCGCGGGCACCCGTCCCTTCCCGTCCGCGCGCGTGACCAGGCGCTGGCTCACCACGGCCCGCAGCACCGAGGCCATCAGGACCCGCGCGTACTCCCGCGCCGTCTGGTCGAAGACCGCCAGGATCCGGTTCACCGTCTCCCGGGCGTCAATGGTGTGCAGGGTCGAGAGCACCAGGTGCCCCGTCTCGGCCGCGGTCAGGGCGGTCTCGATGGTCTCGCGGTCGCGCATCTCGCCCACGATGATCACGTCCGGATCCTGGCGCAGCGCCGCCCGCAAGCCATCGTGGAAGGAGCGCGTGTCCGACCCGACCTGCCGTTGCGTGATCACCGCCTTGCGGTCCTCGATCAGATATTCGATGGGGTCCTCGACCGTCACGATGTGGCAGGCCCGCTGCCGGTTGATCAGGTCCGCAATCGCCGCGAGCGTCGTGGTCTTGCCCTGCCCGGCCGCGCCCGTCACCAGGACAAGCCCCCGGCGCTCCTGGGCGATGGTCTCGACCACGCGCGGCAGCCCCAGTTCCTGGAGGGTCGGGATGCGGACCGGGATCACGCGCAGGACCGCCTGGTGTCCCACGCGCCCCCGGAACAGGTTGATACGAAAACGCCCGACCCCGGCCTCGCCCCACGCGAGGTCCACCTCCCCGGCCTCAGCCAGGCGCGCGCGGTGATGCTCCTGCAAGAGGCCCTCGAACAACTCCACCACGTCGCGCTCTTCCAGGATCGGCATCCCCCGCGGCCCCACGAGGTCCACCGCGGCCCCCCGCCGGAACACGGGCGTGCGCCCCGGCTTCAGGTGGACGTCGGACACGCCCTGCGCCACCGCGAACCGCAGCAGCCCGGGCAAGTCCAGCCTCGCAGCGGGCGCCGGGCCACCCCGCGGCCCCGCCCCCGGGGGCGTCTGGCCCTCTCGGCGCTGATTCTGGTCGGACATGGAGCGACACTCACTCCGCGGCGAACGGCTGGCCCCCGATCCCGTGCCGGGCCAGGACCGCGGCGGTCACGGACTCGAGCACCTCCGGGTGTTCGGCCAGGAAGGCCATGGCCTGCTCGCGGCCCTGACCCAGCCGCTCCCCCCCGTACGAGTACCAGGACCCGCTGCGTTCGAGCACCCCGTCCGCCGCGGCCAGGTCCACCACCTCGCCCAGCCGGTTGATCCCTTGCCCGTACAGGAGGTCGAACTCCGCCTCCTTGAACGGCGGGGCCATCTTGTTCTTGACGACCTTGACGCGCACCTTGATCCCGCCGCCTTCCGTGTCTTTCAGGGTCGCCCCGCGACGCACGTCCAGGCGGATGCTCGCGTAGTACTTGAGGGCGTTGCCACCAGCGGTCGTTTCGGGGTTCCCGTACAGGACCCCGATCTTCATGCGCACCTGATTGATGAAGATCATGCAGGTCCTGGACTTCGAGATGACGCCGGATAACTTGCGCAGGGCCTGGCTCATCAGGCGGGCCTGCAACCCGACGTGCGAGTCCCCCATCTCGCCTTCCAGTTCCGCCTTGGGGACGAGGGCCGCGACCGAGTCCACGACCACGATGTCCACCGCGTTCGTACGGACCAGGGTCTCGGCGATGTCCAGGGCCTGTTCGCCTGTGTCGGGCTGAGCGAGCAGGAGGTCCTCGACGTTGACGCCAAGCCGCCGGGCGTAGTTCACGTCCAGGGCGTGTTCCGCGTCAATGAAGACCCCGAGGCCCCCCGTGCGCTGTGCCTGCGCGATGGCCAGGAGGGCGAGCGTGGTCTTGCCGGAGGACTCCTGCCCGTAGATCTCGACCACGCGCCCCTTGGGATACCCGCCGATGCCGAGCGCGATGTCGAGCGACAGGGACCCGGTCGGGATCACCGCCACCGCCTGGTCCACCATCTCGCCCTCGCGCAGGCGCATGATGCTGCCCTTGCCGAACTGTCGTTCGATCGTCTGGACGGCGACGGCGATGTTGCGTTCCCGTTCCTCCCGTCCCGCGTCCCCCGCCGGGACCTTCGTGTCCTTCGCCATGAAGCACCTCCTCGGGCGGCGAGATTACCACAAAACAGTGGGCGGTCGAGGACCTGTCGGGCAGATGGTCGTGACCCGAGCAGCGGTCGCGCCCGCGACCTCGGTTTCCCCTATCGCCGGGACCCCAGGCGCCGGAGTGGGACGAACCGAAGCCGTTCCGCCTCGACGACGCCGACCTCGGGGTCCAGCCACGCCCGCGCGAGGCACACGCCGCCGAGCAGCCACCCGGCGACCGGCGTCTCCTTCGGCTCCAGGACGTCGCGGACCGCCTCCGGTCCCTCCCCCTGGACCAGGCCAAGCACGACGCGCATCGCCGGGACCTCGACGACCCGCATCCCGACGTCTCCGACGCGACTCGCCACTGCGTCGAGGAACGCGGAAAGGTCCTCTGGACGGGCCGACACGAGGCGCGACGCCACGACCGACCGATCCCCGCATGGCTCCAGGCCGACGGGCCCCAGCTGGACCGCAAACTCCTCGGACCCTCGCGCCAGCAGGTCGAGGGCCCGCAGCACCGGGTCGAGCCACGCCGGGGTCCCCACCAGGTCCGTCATCGGCCCCTCCCCGGGCAGACCCTCGTCCACCGGCCAGTCCATGACCGCGATCGGCGCCGCATATCGGTGCGGACGCATCCAGGTCACGACCCCGGCCGCCTCCCCCAGACGGCTCGCCAGGCGCCGGGCCTCGTCCAGGAGGGTGTTCGCCACCGGCAGGGGGGGCTCGACCACCACCGCCACGGCATTCGGCGCCGTCATCGTTTCGCCTCGTCCTCGCGGAACCCCACGACCCACGTCACGACACGTCCTCCCCGATCGCCAGGCGCCGGGCAAGGTCCAGGGCGTGCCAGGCCGCGGCCCGCTTGATCCGCTCCCGATCCCCGGCCAGCCTGCGCAGCACCGCCCGGGTCCCCTGCGGACCCGCCACGGCCATCCACACCGTTCCCACGGGCTTCTGCGGCGTCCCTCCCCCCGGACCCGCCACCCCGGACACCGCCACCGCCACGTCCGCGCCCGCCAGGGACCGGACGCCCTCCGCCATCGCGCGCACGACCGGCTCCGACACCGCGCCGTGCCGTGCGATCAGGTCCTCCGGGACCCCGAGCACCCGGACCTTGGCCTCGTTCGAGTACGCCACGACGCCCATCCGATAGTAGTTCGAACTGCCCGGGACGTTCGTGACGAGGTGCCCGATCAGGCCTCCGGTGCAGGATTCGGCGGTCGCGAGCGTCCACCCGGCCGCGACCAGGGTCCCGCCCACGGACGCCTCGAAGGCCAGCCCGCATAGCGTGTGGACCGAGGCGCCGAACCGTTCGACGAGGACGCCTGCGACCTCGGGCCCGGGACACCTCACGTGGACCTCCGGAAACGCCTCCCAGGCGACCGCCGGCTCCGCCGCGCCCTCGACCCCGCGCAGGAACGCGACGACCTCATCGAGGTCCGGTCCGAACAGGCGCACCATCACGGGGTCTGTCCGCGGAAATCCGGTCACTTCTTCTTTCGGGAGTCCCGACCGTCCTGGCGGTCCTCGTCGGTCCCGTACCGCAGGGAGTACTTCTTGCGGACCTCTTCCGGCAGAGTCCCGGTCCGCTTGTAGATCTCTTGCAGGTCATCCACCGGCAGGTCCGAGGCCTCGATCTCCTCGTCCTTGATGTGCTCCCCGATCATGAACCACTTTGTCTCCGAGAACGTCCCGGGACGGTCCGGTTCCCGGGGCCGAACCTCTTCCTCGGGAGGAGGCGGGGCCTTGGGCGGCGGTTTCGGGGCGCTCGCCGGAGGCGGGGGCGGACTCGGTGGCCTGGCCGCCGGGGCTTCAGGCGAACGCGGCGGCGGCGAGGACGGCGCCCTGGTGGGCGCGGCAGGCGGAGCGTCCCCCGGAGGACCGGACAGCGTCGGAACCTCGTCCGGCCTGAGCACGCGCGTCGGACGGGGGTCCGACTCGCCATTTTCGGCCTCGGACACGAGGGGCGTCCCGTCCATCGGACAGAACTTCCCTGTATCGGGCCATTTCTTCCCGCATTTCGGACACACCTTCATGTCGCCCCCTCCGGCAGCCACTCACGCAATCATTCTAGCACAAGTCGGGTGACGAACGGTCAATCCTGGCTCGCACCAGGACCACGGCCGCGCCCACAAGGCCGATGCCCGATCCGACACCCCACGCGACCCGCAACCCCCACGCGCTCGCCTCCGCCGCCGTCATCCCGGTCTCCACCCCGGCCGCCCGGACCATCTCGTGCGCCACCGCGGCCATCGCGGTGCCCACCATCATGCCCGTGGTCCGGGCGAGCGCCATCACGCCGGCCGCGCTCCCCTGGGCCTGCCGTGGCGCCGACGACATCAGCGTGTTCGTGTTGGGCGCGACGAAGACCCCCGTCCCCACCCCCATCAGGACGAGGGTTGCGACCACGACCGTCATCGGAGAGCCCGCGTCGCACGCGGCCAGGAGACCCAGGCCCGCGGCCAGGAGCACCATCCCCGTCGAGGCCAGCGATCGGCTCCCGATCCGGTCGGACAGGTGCCCGCTCGGACCCGCGACCAGGGACATCAGCAGGGGCATGATCATCAGCAGGGAGCCGGCGTGCCCGGTGTCCATCCCGCGTCCGTCCACGAGGTAGAACGGGAGCAGGAAGTTCGCGTGGAACAGCGCGACGTAATTCAAGAACGCCCCGAGCGTCGCGGACAGGAACGAACGGTCGGCGAACAGGCTGAGGTCGAGCAGCGGCGACCGGACGCGACGCTCGCGCACGATGAACCCAGCGAACGACGCCATGCCGGCCAGACCGCACCCCACCGTGGTCGCGACGGACCCCACCCCGCCGCGGGCCAGGGCCCCGAGGACCCCGCACACGCCGCCCGCCAGCAGGACCGCGCCCGCGAGGTCCAGGCGCCTGCTGGCCGCGCCGTGCGGGTGGGCCTCCGGGGAACGGATACGGGGCAACCCGGTCAGGCAGACGCCCAGCAGGAGGACCGACAGCGGGACCTGCGCGAAGAAGACCGCGCGGAAGTCCGCGAGGGACGAGAGCCACCCCCCGAGCGGGGGACCGAGCGTCAGTCCCACGTACAGCGCGGTCGAGGTGACTCCGAGCGCCCCGCCCCGGCGGCCCGGGTCCGCGGTCAAGGTGATCAGGGCCGGGGCCGAGGCCATGGCCAGGGCCGCCCCGACCCCCTGGACCCCGCGGAAGACGAGGAGCCACGCGAAGCCTGGCGCGAGCGCGCACCCCAGGCTCCCCGCGGTCGCGAAGACGCTGCCGGCGATGTAGGTCTCGCGGTGTCCGAGCGCGTCGCCCGCCCAGCCCGCGGGCAGCAGAAACGCGGCGATCACGAGCATCGGCACCAGGGTCACCCAGGCCACGTCGTGGACACCCAGGGCCGCCCACTCCGCGATGCGCGGCAGGACCACGCCGACGATGCTCGACGACAGCGACGACAGGAACGAGCCGAGGGCCGCCACGAGGAGCACCCGGCGCTGGAGGTCGGGGCTCATCACGGGGGAACCACGAAGGACGGATTCTTGTAGCCGTGCTTGATGACCGGTCCCGCCGTCGGGGTGACCGACCGGCTGCCGCAGCGGAAGACCCCCGCGTCCCAGAGGTCGAGGGCCTGGAGCCGGGCCTGCCCTTCCCAGACCAGCACGCCCGACACGTACGCCTGGATCGTCGCATCCACCGGGCCGTACCCGTGGTCGTCGAAGAAATGCACGCCGAAGCGGTAGTCGTTCTGCGGTGGGCACTTGAGCCCCATCACGACCACCTCCGGACCACTGCCGTTCGTGTTGTCGTAGAGGAGCCGGGCGTCGTCGTCCCACCACGCGGTCGGTTGCAGGTTGTCCCAGTTCGGGGTCGGGTTGAACCAGAAGCAGTCCCAGGGGACGTCGTAGTACCCGTCTGGTTTCCCGTCCTGGTCCGCGTCCACGCCAGCGGCGGTGGGGTGCAAGAAGTGCAGGTCCAGGTCCTGCCCGAGGAAGGGCGGTTGCGGCGTGAAGGAATTGACGGTCTTCCACGTCAGCAGGAAGGTGGCCCGGTCCGCCTGGGTGACCGTGACCGTGATCGTCGCGGTCCCGCACGATCCGGACCCGGCCGTGTCGTTGACTTCCAGCGCGAAGGAGTAGTCCCCGGGCACCCCGACAAGGAACGTGGGCTCGGCCGCCTGGTCCGACGGGAGCAGGAACCCGTGGTTACCGGCAGGCTGCGAGACGGTCCAGCGCCACGATGCGATGGGGCCGAACGGCGAGTAGGACGCGGCCCCCGACAGATGCAGGAGGGTCCCGACCTGGACCGCGGTCCCCTCCGCGACCCGGATCATCGGCATGGCGCACGCCTCGTTCACCGCGAACCCCCGGATGGGCAGGAACGACGACCCGGTGAACGTGTTGTCGGACACGATGACCTCGTAAGCCTCCGGAATCGGGAGGCCCGTCTCGTCCTTCGGGCTCGGCTGCTGTGGCGCGTAGTGGACCCGCAACGTGACCTTGCCGCCCGGGTCCAGCGTCAGGGGCGCCTGCTTGGATGGGGCCTGGCCAAGCGGGAACTTCTCGAAACCCAGCGAGAATCCGGCGGCCTGGGCGGCCGCGGGCACCTCGATGGCCGAGATCACGAGCGGGAGGTCCCCGCACGCGTCCAGCCGGACCTCGAGGTCTGCCTGGTCCCCGACCACATGCGCCCCGAAGTCCAGGGCCTCGGGTGTGAACTTCAAACATGGAAGTTTCTTGTTGGCCAGGATGTGGACCTGGAAGCCGTCGGGGTAGGCCGGGTCGCTCGAGAAGACCCGCATCTCGGCGTAAGCCTCCTGGGCCTGGATGGACGTGAACTTCACCTTCCCGTCGAACGAGGATCCGGCCTTCAGGAGGGTGTCCGCGATGTCGTACTCGACCTTGTCCGGCAAGACCTTGGGGTCGTAGCCGACCGACAGCGAGAACGACGGGTCCCCCATCAGCCAGAACTTCGTGACCATGAGCGCGCCCGGTCCGATGTTCTGGACCGCGAAGGGGATTTCCACGCTGACCCCGCCCGGCCAGAACCCGAAGTCAATGAGGGACGGGACCACGCGGATCTGACCCGACATGGGACCGACCTCCTGGCCCGGGTCCTCGGGTCCGGGGTCGTGGAGGCCCGGGTCCTCGAGTCCGGGGTCCTTCGCGAAATCCACGGGTTCCGGGTCGAGGACCCCCTCGTACGGTTCGAACCCCGGGTCATCGCGCGGAACGTCCGGGTCCGTCCCGGCCTGGTCCGTGGCATCGCTCGGGTCCGACCCCGGCGTGTCGCGGTCTAGGGTCGCCCGGTCGCCCGCATCCGCCGGGGCCTTGACGTAGCCGGAGCACGCGAGCCCCACCGCGAGCCCCGACCCCACCAGGACGAGCGCCCTTCTCATCGCGCGGGCCTCCGTTCCATCCCGACCGGTCAACGGCCATGCAACCGGATGCAGTGTACTACATTCGTCCGCGCATGGAGCATCGCTTATCCAGACCCGGGGGCCCGGGTCCGGGGTCGGCAGGCACGGCAGGGACGCCGAGGCGGACACCGACCCGGTCACGGTCACGGACTGCGACGCGGTCACGGTCACCGGCGTGCGGCGAAACGTACCTTCGGAGCGCCGCCTTGTCTTCCGTACCCGGCCACGGCATCCATCTTGCATTGCCCCACCCGCGGCCCCTGGCCTTGACAAGGAGGTCTCGCAGACGCCATGCCCGCCGAGTTCCTCGTCCTGAATGCGAAGCTGTTCTCGCCCCCGACCTCGAGGCCCGTGAACCTGCTCGGGATGGGGCTCGAGGAGCGGGCGCGCGCCATGCTGTCTTTTTCGGGACTCCGACCCGCCCAGGGACTGCAAGGCAAGAACGACCTGATCCTGTACCCGGGCGAGGTCGTGGGTCCCGCGAGGCTCGGCTACGAGGTCGCCGCGGCCCGCACCGCCGAGGGCGAGATCCTCGCCCTGATCCCGAGGCACGGTGGCCGCCCCGTCGTGCGCATCTCGCGCACCCTGCGCAACCAGTTCCTGAGCGCGAAGGAAGACCCCGAAACGGCCTACGCGCGGGCCGTCGCCGCCGCGACCCGTCGGATGCCCTTGCGAATGCCCGCCGTGCCCGTGGTGGATCCGGCGACGCGACGCGAGGCCCGCAGGGTCCTGCTCGGTTCCCTTCGCAAGTCGGTGGACGGTCTGGTCTCGCGCACCATGAACCGCCCCATCTCCATCGCGATCTCGTCGGTCCTGGTTCACACCCCCATCACGCCGAACGCGCTGTCGTTCCTGACGTTCGTGATGGCCCTCGGGGCCGCGGCCCTCATGGCCGCCCAGGCGTTCGCGGCGGGCGCGGTCCTGATGCAGTTTTCCTCCATCCTCGACGGCTGCGACGGGGAGGTCGCCCGCCTGAAGTACCGCGCGTCCAAGGTGGGGGCGTGGCTGGACACGGTCCTGGACGACATTTCCACGCCGGTCTTCATTCTGGCCACCGGATACGGGGTCTGGCAAGCGTTCGGGGGGACGTTCGGCAGCACGATGTTTGGCCTGGCGGTGACCGCGGTGGTCCTGACGTTGCCAGGCTACTGGCTCACGTACTCGAGGCTTCTGGCCCACGGCAGCACGGACAGCGGGCGCGTGTCGTTCAGCGAGACGCCCGGCGCCTCGTGGTTCCGGCGTTTCCTCGTGACCTACCTCCGGCCCTTCAGCAAACGAGACGGCTACTACCTGATCTTCATGCTGGTGGCCCTGGCGGGTCTGCCCTGGATGATTGTCATCCTCTTCTTCATCGGGGCGACACTGGTCGTGGGCACCATCCTGACCGACCGCACGCCCTCGGACGCCCGCTACGGCACCACGCAGCAGCACCGCCCGGTCTTGACAACCTCCTCGCGCATCGAGACTTCGCGCTAGTCTTCCCGGGAGCGCGAGAAGACGTCGAGACTCGTCCCGGAAACGGGTCAGGGCGAGGCCGTGTCATTTCTCATCAAAATATCCGTAGTATTCCGTCCCGAGGTGGGTGATCAGGTCCTCGCCCATCAGGTAGCGCAAGGTGTTCTTCAGTTTCGTCAACTGGATGAAGAGGTCGTGCTCCGGGTACAGCCCGCGGGCGACCATCGGGCTCTTGAAGTAGAACGACAGCCACTCCTGGATGCCGCCCATCCGTGCCCGCTGTGCGAGGTCCATGAACAGGACGAGGTCCAGGGCCACGGGGGCCGCCAGGATCGAGTCGCGGCACAGGAAGTCAATCTTGATCTGCATCGGGTAGTCGAGCCACCCGAAGATGTCAATGTTGTCCCAGCCTTCCTTGTTGTCGCCTCGCGGCGGGTAGTAGTTGATCCGGACCACGTGGTGGAAGGAGCCGTACAGGTCCGGGTACAGGTCCGGCTGGAGGATCGTGTCCAGGACGGACAACTTGCTTTCCTCCTTGGTCTTGAAGGAGCCGGGGTCGTCGAGGACCTCGCCGTCGCGGTTGCCAAGGATGTTGGTCGAGTACCACCCGAGGAGCCCCAGAAGCCGCGCCTTGAGCCCCGGCGCGATGATCGTCTTCATGAGGGTCTGGCCGGTCTTGAAATCCTTGCCCGCGATGGGGACCTTCTCGGCAGCGGCCCAGTCCATGATGGCCGGAACGTCCACGGTCAGGTTCGGGGCCCCGTTGATGAACGGGGTCCGGGTCTTGAGGGCGGCCCAGGCATAGACCATGCTCGGTGGGATCGCGGGGTCGTCGGCCTTCATCGCGGCCTCGAGCGCCGCGAGGTCCCGGTGCTGCGGCCCCTCGGCCATGAACGTCTCGGTGCTCGCGCACCAGAGCAGGACGAGGCGGTCGCAAGCGTGATCCTCCCGGAAGCGCTCGATGTCCTCGACCAGTTGCCGTCCGAGGTCCCACCACGTCGTTCCTCTCTTCACGTTCGGTCCGTCCAGGCGCTTGACGTACTCGCGCCGGAACACCGCCGGCATGGGTCGCAGTGCTTGAAGTTCCTCGCGCACGGCCTCCACGTGCTCCCGCCGCAAGACCGACGCCTTCAGCGCGGCCTCGTAGGCCGAATCCGGGAAGATGTCCCAGCCACCGAAGACCAGGTCGTTCAGGTCCGCAAGCGGCACGAAGTCCTTGATGCGCGGGACCCGTCCCTCGGTGCGTTTGCCCAGGCGGATCGTCCCCATCTGCGTCAGGGACCCCACGGGACGACCCAGCCCGCGGCGCACGAGCATCGTGCCCGCCATCAGGGTCGTCCCCACGGCCCCGTAACCGACCACCAGGACTCCGAGCCGGCCCCGTGCCGGCGCAATGGGCTTTCTTTCAGCCATTCCCTATGTCCTTTCCAATATGACCGTTCTTTTTCAAATCACCCTGGAACCACCGAGCAGGGTCTTCTACCAGTGATCCGGCGAATGTGCAACCGCCACGTTGACAACGACCGCGACCGGGCCGTATGGTTGCGCCGCCGCCCGCCGGTGGCAGGCTCGCGAGGGGTCAACCGTGCCCACGTTCAAGGTCGTCATCCTGGACTTCGATGGGACCCTCGTGGACACCATGGGGGGGTTCGCGGATGTGGCGGCCCGGGTCCTGCACCAGTATTTCGCGACGGACCCAGCCATCGCGCGGCGACAGTACATCGAGACGTCCGGAATCCCGTTCCGGCAACAGGTCGAGGTCCTCCACCCCGGGGACGTGCGCAACGACGCGGCCGCCGCGGAATTCGAGTCGCTGAAACTGGCCGGATTCTTCTCCGAGACGTTCTCGCCGGACACGGTCGCCGCGGTGGAGGCGCTCCGGGCGCGCGGCTTCAAGGTCGTCGTGTCGTCCAACAACTTTCAGGAACTCGTGGACGAGTTCTGCGCGCGACACGACCATGTGTCCTTCGACCTCGTGCTCGGGGCGCGGGACGGGTTCTACAAGGGCGCGGACCACTTTCGAGTCGTGGCGGAGCGCCTCGCCGTGACCTTCGCGGAGATGCTCTTCGTGGGCGATTCGTTGAAGGATGCGGAACGGGCCCTGGCGTGCGGGGTCGCGTTCGTCGGGAAGGTGGGAACGTTCACGCGCGAGGAGTTCGAGGCCCGCTTCCCCGGCGTGCGGACCATCGAGCACCTGTCGGACCTGGAGGGGGTCCTGTCGTGAACGGAGCGGACGGTCGTCCGAGGAGCGTTCTGATCCTCGCCGCGGGCATGGGGATGCGGCTGCGGCCCCTGACGGATACGGTCCCCAAGGCCCTGGTGTCGTGCGCGGGGTGGCCCCTTCTGTCCTACGCGATCCGGTTCGCGGGGGAGGCCGTGGCCGAGGACGGGCGCATCGTCGTCGTGGTGGGATACCGTGGCGACCTGGTCGCGGGCCTTGTCGAGACGGAGGCCCCCGGGGCCACGGTCGTATGGAATCATGATTATCAGAAAGGCAATCTTCTGTCCGTGATGGCCGGCCTGCCCGAGGTCGGCTCCGATTTCCTGCTGATGAACGTGGACCACATCTACCCCTGGGCCTTCGCGACGCGGATCACCCGGGCGCCAGGCGGGGCGGTCGTGGCCGTGGACCGGGACCGCGCCCTGGGTCCGGACGACATGAAGGTGCGCCTCGACGGCGGTGGACGGGTCCGCGCGATCTCGAAGGGTCTGGACCAGTACGATGTGGGCTATATCGGGATGACTCGTGTCCGCCCGGAGGCGACACCCGCTTATTTCGACGCCGTGGAGGAGGCCCGGCGCCGCCGGGGAGACACCGCGGTCGCCGAGGATGTGTTGCAGGTCCTCGCGGACCGGGGGGAGGAGGTCTCGACGTGCGACCTCTCGGGGCTCGGGTGGCTCGAGGTGGACACGCTCGAAGAACTCGAGGCCGCGGAATCCCACCTGATGGACCACGAGGACTTCCTGTCCCGAGACTGGCCAGCATCGTGAGGGAGGAAGCGCGCGCCATGCCAGAAACGGCGGCCATCGGAGTGGACCTCGGGGCCACGCGCATCAAGGCCGGCCTTGTCGTCGGCGACCGGGTCGCCGCGACCCTCGTCGAGCCCCTGGTCCCGGCGGATCGGACCCCGGACGGCGTGGTCGGACGCCTGGCCACCACGGTGACCCGCCTCCTGGGGGACCGTGGCCTCGACACCGTCGCGGGCGTCGGAATCGGCGTCCCCGGCGTGATCCGGCACGCCACGGGCGTGGTCGTGCAGTCCCCCAACTTCCCAGAGTGGCGCGACCTCCCCCTGGCCGAACGCCTTCGCGCCACCCTCCCCGCGCCGGTCGTTCTGGACAACGACGCGAACGTCGTGACCCTCGGCGAGGCCCGCCACGGCGCCGGCCGCGACGCCGGGGACTTCGCGCTCCTCACGCTCGGCAGCGGGGTCGGGGGCGGCCTGTTTCTCTGCGGCGACGTTTATCGGGGCGCCGAAGGGATGGCGGGCGAGATCGGCCACATGGTCGTCGCTCCGGATGGCCCGCCCTGCGGCTGCGGCGGTCGTGGGTGCCTGGAGCAGTTCGCGTCGTTCAATGCCCTGCGCGCCTGGGTCCTGCGGGACCGTCTGTTCGGGGATGACAGCGATGCCGCTGCGAGGGACCCGGACCTCCCCGAGCGCCTGTTCCGGGCGGCCATGTCCGGCGACGAGCGCATCCAGTCCTATTTCGACGAGATGGGTCGCCGCCTGGCCGTCGCGGTGGGCGGCCTCCTGAACCTGTTGAACCTCCGCCTGGTCGTCCTGGCCGGGGGGATCGCGCGGGCGTTTCCCGCCTTCTCGCCCGCCCTGTTCGCGGAACTCCCCGGCCGCGCGTTTCCCGCGGTCCTCGCCGCGGCCCGCGTGGTCCCGTGCGCCCTGTGGGAGGACGCGGGGATCCTGGGCGCGGCGGCGCTGGTGCGATGATCGGCGCGCGGTGACGAGGTCGTCGGTTCGGGCTGCGCTTGCGGCCCCATCGTCGAGACCGAGGCCCGCCCAAAGTACGCGACGTCCAGAACCGGAACCGCCATCGCCTCGGCTAGCGCTGGAGCGACCGGCTGCGGGCGTGCAGCCGCATGTGACCCTTCTGGATGCCTTCGGTGGCCAGGGCCCTCAACGCCGCGAGGTTGTTGGCCATGCCCGCGGCCGCCGCCGCCGCAGCCAGGTCCGAGGCGTCGCGGGCGCCCAGGATCCGGAGCGCGAGTCGGGCACCCGGGTGCACCCGCGTGGCCCCGCCCACGATCCCCACGGCCATCGGCATCTCGAGCGTCCCCGCGAGGTCATCGCCCTGGCGCCTCCAGGTACACAACGGACGGTAGCGGCCGTCGCGCGCCGCGAAGGCGTGCGCCCCGGCCTCGACGGCGCGCCAGTCGTTGCCGGTCGCCAGGATGACCGCGTCCGTCCCGTTCATGATCCCCTTGTTGTGGGTGGCCGCGCGGTAGGGGTCGGCCTCGGCGAACCGCGAGGCGGCCACGATGCCGTCCCGCACCTGCGCAGCCTCGAAGCCTTCCATCTGGAGGCACCGCAACGGGACCGTGCCCTCGACCCTCACCTTCCTGCGGTCCGCCAGGTTCGTCAGGATGCGCGGGCCGCACCGGCCGCCCACGAGCCTGGCCAGGTCCGGCGCGATGGTCTCGGCCATCGTGTTCACGATGTTCGCGCCCATGGCGTCGCGGACGTCCACCACCAAATGGACGACCAGGAAGGCCTCGTCCTCCGCGCCTGCGTCGAACACCCGCACCTCCAGGTCCACCGGACCGCCTCCGAGGCCCTCGAGCACCGGGTCCGCGCCCGCGGCCCGGGCCAGCAGGTCCTCCCGGGCGGCCAGGATCCTCGCGCTCGCGGCCTCGATGTCGTCCGCGAAGACCTGAACTTGCCCGACCATGTGGGGGGGGTCGGCCTGGACCCGGAAGCCCCCACCCTCCCGGAGGAGCCGGGCCGCGTTCGCCGCGGCCGCGACGACCGAAGGCTCCTCGACGACCATGGGCACCAGCACGTCCCGGCCGTCAATCCGGAAGTTAGGCGCCACCGCGAAGGGCAGGCCGTAGGTCCCGATCACGTCCTCGACGAGGCGCTCGGCGGCGTCCGCGGTCAGACCGCCGCCCTCCACGGCCGCCGCGACCTCCGCCGCGGCCAGGCCCAGCAGGTCCGCGACGTACGCGATCCGCTCGTCCCGCGACCATCGGTGCCAGCCCGGGATGCGGGACCCGGTCGCAGAAGGCGTGTTCATCCGTCGGCCCCAACGTTGAATGGGAATGCAATGGGCAGCGTGCACCGCCCGAGCCCGCCCCGCGGACCGAGCGCACGCGCGACCCGGGCGGGCCCGCGACCCTGCAGTCGCATGGTCATGGTAGGACCTCCGCGCCGGGACCCGGCCGCTCGAGGATCACGCCCAGGACTCCCGGCACCATCCCGATGTGGCGTGCGACCTGATCCGCATCGCCCGCCTCGCAAAGGACCTTCACGTGCGGCCCGGCGTCCATGGTCAGCCAGCACGGAAGCCCGGAATCTCGCAGGGAGCGCACCCGGCGGACCACGCCCACCGTCGCCTCGTTCCAGTATACGACCGCTGGGTCCGCGGCCATGGCGACCGCGTGCAACCGGAAGGCGGACGCCTCGACCACCCGGCCGAGCATTTCGAGGTTCCGGGAGGCGATCGCGCGAACCGCAGCCTGCATCGCCTGTGCGTTCTCCTTCACCCACGCCCCGTAATACGGCGAGGTCCGCCTCGTGCGCTCCATCCCTTCCGTGGACCCGACCACCTTGGGCCCGCTTGCCGTGAGGACGACCACGAGCCTCAGGTCCCAGTGCTCGGGCGGGGCCACCTGGTAGGGCACGCAATCCGAACCGTCCGGGGCCGTGCCGGCGGGCAGGGCCACGAAGCCTCCGAGGAGGCTCCGGGGGGCGGAACCGGAGCCCCGCCTCGCCAGCGAGGCGAGCACGGGGAGCCCGGCCTCGAGTCCCGCGGCCCTCGTCGCGGCCAGGGCCAGGGCCGCGAACCCGGACGCCGACGAGGCGAGGCCCGAGCCAGTCGGGACGGAGTTGTCGCTGACTACCGACGCCCGCCACCGGACCCCGGAGACCTGTCGTACCAGGTCCAGAAAGCAGCTGACCCTCGCCCGGGCCGGCTCCTCGGCCGGCCGGCCATCGAGCACGAGCTCATCGCGCGCCAGGCGCGGATCGAACGTCACCCTCGTCGTGGTACCCAATGTGGACAGCGTCATCGAGAGGCTCGACATCGCGGGCAGGTTCAGGCCCACGTCCCGCTTGCCCCAATACTTCACGAGGGCGATGTTGGCCCTGGCACGGGCCGCGGCGCCGGGCATGTCAGCCTCCTCGTCCACCGATCACGCCATCCGCCCCGGCCACGAACGCCCCGAAACCGCCTCGCCGGAGCGCCTCCCGCACCTCGCCCTCGCGGCCGGGCGCCAGGGCGATGACGCAACCGCCTCCCCCGGCCCCGGTGACCTTGGCCCCGAGGGCCCCGGCCCCAAGCGCCAGGGCGACGAGGCGGTCGGTCTCCGGGCACGACAGCGACAGCGCCGCGAGCGCCTCCTGACACGCGTTCATCGCCTCGCCGAGGCGGGCGTGGTCCGCGCGCGCGAGCGCATCGAGCCCTCTCCACAGGCACGCGGTCATGGTCGCGAACAGGGCGTCCACCCTCGCCGGGTCGGACACCCGCTGGCCGGCCACCCTCGCGACCAGGTCCGCCGTGGACCTCCTCACCCCGCTGTCGCCGACCACGAGCGGCGGGACCTCGAGCGGGACCCGCAACGCATCCGGCGCGAGCGGGCGCACCGGGACCCCCCCAGGGACATCCTCGTCAGCCCACGGGATCTTCCGGAAAAGGCAGAGCCCCCCGAACGTCGCCACAGCGTCGTCCAGGCCGGACGGGTGGCCGTGAAACACCTTCTCCAGCTCGTGGGCCACCGCGCGAACCCGCGCGTCGTCCGCCGCCAACCCGCGAATCTCCGCCATCGCCCGGACCATCAAGACGGCAAACGCCGCCGAACTGCCGAGACCTGCACCCATCGGAATGGACACGTCCGCCTCGACCTCGCACCCCCGGTCGCCCGGCAGCAGGGTCGCCAGGCGGCGCAGGGCCTCGCCCACCAGGCCCGGCGAGTCCTGGTCGGCCACGATCCCCACTGCCGGCACGGACACGCGAATACGACCCTCCGTGGGGACGATGGAGCGCGCCACCACCGCCCCCCTGATCCCGAGGGCGAGCCCGGGGTGGCCGTACACCACCGCGTGCTCGCCGAACAAGGTGACCTTGCCATGGGCCCAGACCCGGCTCATCTTCCCTTCCGCACTTCCGCCCCCCGAGTCGTTACCGGCCCGAGGAGCCCCGTCCGCCGGGCGGTTTCCATGCCACCTCTGGCCACCTTCCCCGGTCGTCCTGCTACCGGACGCGGGCCCCCGCCCGTCGCGAGCATGCTACCGTACCCTGGCATGAAAAGCAGTTCTTA
>JBBIPO010000044.1:0-22709 GCA_037442805.1 Deltaproteobacteria bacterium | reverse complement strand
GATAGACGGGGGGGCGTGCGACGCCCCCCTTCCATGGTGTCCGGACTCTTTGAAGTTGCGCCCGACATCCGGAATTCGTGGGGTAAAGCAATTTCGAGGCACCGATGAGACCCGCATGGATCTTGGCCGAATCAACATCGCGGATTGCTCGCGATTGACACCCGCGAGTCCGCGCGGAACAATCACCCCCATGAAATCCGCGGTCGCCCGCGCCGTTGTCGAGTCCCTGGACCGCGTCGCCCGCTGGGGGGGAAGGCCGGGCCAGGTCCTGGTGGACGCGTTCGTGGTGACCGTGGCGTTCCTCGCCGCGTTCCAGTTGCGATTCGAGTTCTCGATCCCCTCGCAGTACTGGAAGGCCATGGTCCTGTGGCTCCCTTACACGGTCCTGGCCCACGTCGTTTCCAACTTCCTGTTCGGGGTCTATCGCATCCTGTGGCGCTACATCTCGCTGTACGAGGTGTGGCGGTTCGTGAAGGCCGTGGCCGCGGTCAGCGCGCTCTTCCTCGCGTTCCGGCTGGCTGCCACGGCCCACCACGTCTATTTCCGGCCCCCCTTGAGCATCATCGTGCTGGAGGCTGCGTTT
Source organism: Deltaproteobacteria bacterium (assembly GCA_037442805.1). GTDB lineage: Bacteria > Myxococcota_A > UBA9042 > DTJE01 > DTJE01 > DYKK01. The sequence continues at coordinate 22,126 of JBBIPO010000044.1, read as the reverse complement.
TCGTTCCTCGGGATGGTCGGCGTGCGGTTCCTGCGCAGATTCCTGCACGAATCGCTCGGGCCCCGGGTCGCGCCGGTCGGGGACGCCGAGGACGTGGTGATCATCGGGGCCGGGGACAGTGGCCGGACCGTGGCCCGCGAGATCCGGCTGCGGCCCGAACTGAACCTCACCCTCCTCGGGTTCGTGGACGACGACCCATTCAAGCAGGGACTCGAGGTCGAGGGCAAGAAGGTCCTGGGCACGCTCGACCACCTGCCGGACCTTCACCGCCGATTCCGGTTTTCCAAGGCCCTGCTGGCCATCACGGACCTGTCGGTGCCCCGCAAGCGCCAGGTCATCGAGGCATGCGCCCGGCTGGGCGTCCGCCTCCTGATCCTGCCCGGGACGTCGGACCTCATCTCGGGCCGCGCCCGCGTCAACCCCATCCGCGAGGTCCGCATCGAGGACCTCCTCGGGCGACCCGTGACGGACCTGACGCGCGACGACCCCCTTTTGCAGCCCGTTTATGGCGGCCGGCGCATCCTGATCACCGGGGCGGGGGGGTCCATCGGGAGCGAGTTGTGCCGCCAGGTCGCGCGTCTGGCCCCGGCGCGTCTTGTCCTGGTGGACAAGGACGAGAACAATCTCTTTTACATCCACGGGGAAATGACGCACGTCTTTCCCGACATCCCGTGCGTGGCCCGGGTCCTCGACGTGCGAGACATGGACCGGGTGGACTCCCTGTGGGCCCGCGAGCGTCCGGACGTGGTGCTGCACGCCGCGGCCTACAAGCACGTCCCCCTGATGGAGGAGAACCCCGGCGAGGCGGTCGCCAACAACGTCCTGGGCACCCGCAACGTCGTCGAGGCATCCCGCAGGCACGGCACCTCTGTGTTCGTCATGCTCTCGACCGACAAGGCCGTCAATCCGACCTCGGTCATGGGCGCAACCAAGCGCATTGCGGAACTCATCGTCCGTCAGGCGGCGGAGCAGGGCGCACAGACCCGCTTCGGCAGCGTCCGCTTCGGCAACGTGCTCGCCTCGCGCGGCTCGGTCATCCCGACGTTCCGTGACCAGATCGCCCGCGGGGGGCCGGTCACGGTCACGCACCCGGACGTGATGCGCTACTTCATGACCATCCCCGAGGCCTCGCAACTGGTCCTGAAGGCGGGAACGCTCGCCGACAAGGGCGAGGTCTTCGTCTTGGACATGGGTCAGCCGGTGCGCATCCTCGACCTGGCCCGCGACATGATCCGCCTGTCCGGGTTCACGGAGGAAGAGATCGGGATCCAGTTCATCGGCTTGCGACCAGGCGAGAAGCTGTTCGAGGAGTTGCTGGTGGACCGCGACCGGGTCCTCCCCACGCCGGTCGAGAAGGTCTTCGTGTCCAAGCCGGAACTCCGGGACTTTGGGACATTCCAGGCCCAGGTCGAGGCCCTGGTCCGGCTCGCCCGGGACGGGGACCTCGCCTCGATTCGCCGGGCCATCGAGGCGATGGACGTGGGGCTGCGCAGGCCGGACGCGGGCCTGAGGGAGTGGGGATGGGAAATCGGAAACCGGAGACCGGAAACGGGAAATGAGTGGCCATGGCGCGCGCGCCCGGATGGATGAAACGGCGGAGTGGAGGGCGTTCCGAGGCGTCTGCGGGGTCGCCCACGCCCACGGTGGGGAAGTTCCACGCCCGCGTCTCTTGAGACGAGGATGACCAACGCCTTGGGACACCGGCGCCATCACCACGGGAACGGGCTCGCGACCGACGCGGTGGCGTGGGGTCTGTCGGTCCTGGTGGTGCTCCCCGCCCTCCTGTTCGGGGCAGTGCTGCCCACGCCCCAGGCCGTGGTCTTTGGGTTCACCGCGGTCCTGTTCGCGTGGGCGGCCGCCACCCGCGCCCTGCCCCGGGCGCCGCTCCCGGCGGTGGCCTTTGTCTTCGTCGCGCCGGCCGTGTGGGCCGCGGTGCAGGGTCTGCCCCTCGGCGAGGATGTGGTCCTCGCCCTGCAAGGGCCCGGCGCGGACCGGGCCGCGGAAGGGTTCCGCGTGGCCGGGGTCGCGGACCCCTGGTGGTCGCTCTCCCTGGAACCGCCCGCGACCTGGGTCCAGGCCGCGCGCTCGCTGTCGTATGCCGCGGTCTTCGTGCTCGCGTGGGCCGTGACAATTCGGGGTCGCGGCCGGATGATCCTGCACGCCATCGCCTTTCTGGGGCTCGCGGAGGTCTGCATCGGCGTCTTTCACGCCCTGACCACGCCCGAGGGGCTGTCCGTGGTCTATCCCGGCCCCCTGGCGCGCCGGCCCGGGTTCCACGTCACCCTGCTGAACGACAACCATGCCGCAGGCCTGTTTGCTCTGTCCGCGTTCGTGTGGCTCGCCCTGGCCGTCGAGCAGGGCGGGACGCGGGCACGCGCGGTCCTCGCCGCCGGTGCGGCGGTGATGGGGCTCGCCGTGTTCGCGACGCTGTCGCGCGGGGGGGCCGCGGCCCTCACGACGATCGCGATCCTGTTCGGTGGAGGCTCCCTCATCCGGCGGAGGTGGGGCCGGGGAGTCTGGGCGCGGCCAGTCGCCTGGGTCGCGCTGGTCGTGATCCTGGCGATCAACGCCTACATCTGGCTGGCCCTGTTCGAATACGCCTTGATGAAATATGGTCACACGTCGCTGGAACCATCGGACTTCGCGGGCAAGGTCCGCATCTGGAAAGCCGCGTGGGCCCTGATCGCGGACCACCCCTGGTTCGGCGTCGGGGCCGGGGCCTTCGCGTCCGCAGTGTCGCCGTACGCGGGCATCCCCGGGGTCACCGTGGACCGCGCCGAGAACGCCGTCCTCCAGGCCATGGCGGACCACGGCGTCCCGTTCGGCGCGGGTCTGGTCGCGGTCCTGGTTGTCCTGGTCGCACGCCGGCTCGTCCAGTGCCGGGACTGGACCGCGGGGTTGTGCGTCGGAGCGGGCCTGCTGGCGGTGAGTCTTCAGAACCTCGCGGATTTCGGCCTCGAGGTCGCGGGCCTGGCCGTGCCCGCGGTCGCGGCGCTGGGGTACCTGTTCGGTCACCCGTCCGGGGCGCGCCACGGAGACACGGAACCCCCCCCGGCCCCGGCGGGTCGCACGCGATTCCTAGCGCCCGCGGCGGTCCTGATCGCGACGAGCGCGTTCGGGGCATGGGCGCTCGACCTTGGGACCCTGCCGAGCCGAGATCGGCTTCGCGAGGTGGTCCGCGACCTGGGGGCGGGCCTTCCGATTCCCCCCGGGACGGCGGACGCGGCGCTCGCGGCCGAGGCGCGACTGCACCCACTCGACGCCCACCTCTTCTCTCTCGCGGCGCAGGCCGCGGCGCTCCAGGGGCGGGACGAGCGCGCGCTCGCGCTGGCGGATCACGCCCTGGTGCTGGCCCCGGACGACCTCGGCACGCTGCGGGTGTGCTTGCGCGCGTTGACTCGCGCGGGCCGCAGCGACGAGGCGGTGCAGACGATGCGCCGCCTCTTCGCCGCGTATCCCAAACTTTATCGAGATCTTCATCGCGACCTCCAGTCCTTGCGGTGGCCCGCGGCGCTCCAGGTCGCGGTGTTCGAGGGGGACCGCGAGGGGCTCGAGTCCTACCTCGATTTCCTGAAGCGCGCCGGAGACCTCGCCGGATTCGAGCAGGCGTTGCGGGCCGTGCTGAAGGGCCGACCCGACGACCCCGTGGCGCTCGGACGGCTGGGATGGCTGTTCCTGGCCACGGGGAACCGCGGCGCCGCGTCCGATGCGGCGTGGCGACTGATCGCGACCCACCCGGACCGGGACGCCGGATATGACCTGGCGGGCCGGGTCCTCTTCGCCGAGGGACGGCTGGTCGAGGCCCTGGCCCTGTTCCGCGAAGCCGCGTCCCGCGCGAAGGACCCGACCGAGGCGCGGCTGTGGGTCCTCGCGTGCCTGGTGGGCCTGAAGGACTGGGACGCCTTCGATTCCCTGGCGCGCGAGGTCCAGGCCACGGCCATCGAGGACCGGGCGCTCGCAGGGCGCTTCGCCCGCATCCTCGCGGACGCGGAGCACCGGCGCGGACGGGTGCGCGAGGCGCTGCGCATCCTGGAACGAGCCTGGAACCGGGACCCGACGGACGTGGAGAACCTGGCCATGAGGGCGCGAATTTTGCGGGCCGAGAGGCGCGACCGCGAGGCCCTGGAGGCCTACCGCCGGGCCTTGCGCCTGGACCCCAAGAACGAGGCCCTGCGCCGGGAGGCGGACGAGGTCGAGAAACGGGGACAGTCGGAAGGCGACGGGAGCGGGGCACGCAGGTGAGGGGGCGGAGGGTGGGAATCCAGAGGTTGGTCAAGCGGGGGCTCGACGTGGCCCTGGCGAGCGCGGGACTGGTGGCGGTCGCACCGGTGCTCGGAATCGTGGCGTTGGGCGTGCGTGCGACGATGGGCCGGCCGGTCCTGTTCCGGCAGGAGCGCGCGGGCTTCCGGGGGCGGCCGTTCACTTTGTACAAGTTCCGGACCATGCTCGACCCATCGGACCCGAGGGCGCGCGGACCGCGGGACGAGGACCGCCTGACGCGGATCGGGGCCTTCTTGCGGGCCACGAGCCTCGATGAACTACCCTCCTTGTGGAACGTGGTGCGCGGCGACCTGAGCCTGGTGGGCCCAAGGCCCTTGTTGATGCGCTACCTGCCGAGGTACTCGCCGGAGCAGGCCCGGCGCCACGAGGTCCCTCCGGGGGTGACGGGCTGGGCCCAGGTCAACGGCCGCAATGCCCTGACCTGGCCCGAGAAGTTCGCGCTCGACGTGTGGTACGTGGATCACTGGAGCCTGTGGCTGGACTTCAAGATCCTGGCGATGACCGTCGTGAAGGTCTTCCGGCGCGAGGGGATCTCGGCGGGCGGGTACGCGACGATGCCGGAGTTCCTGGGGAACGAGACGACGGACGAAGGAGGGGAGGCGCGATGCGGGACATCGTGATCGTGGGGGCGAGCGGCTTCGGCAAGGAGGTCGCCTTCCTGATCGAGGACATCAACGCAAGGACGCCATCCTGGCGCATCGTGGGCTTTCTGGACGACGCGCCCTCGAAGCACGGGACGCGATGCCTGGGATACCCCGTGCTCGGGGGGACGGACTGGCTCGCGGAGCATCGGGACGCGGCCTGCGCGGTCGGCGTCGGGGACCCTCGCGTGCGCCGCCGGATCGTCCGGCGCGTCGAGGCGTGGGGCGTGGAGTTTCCGTGTCTGATCCATCCGACCGTGGTCATGCACCGCACGGTCTCGATGAGCGACGGGGTGGTCATTTGCGCTGGGAATATTCTGACCGTTGAAATCAACGTCGGTCGCCACGTGCACTTGAACCTGATGAACACGGTGGGGCACGGCGCGGTCCTAGGCGACTTCTGCACGGTGTATCCGGGGGTAAACGTGTCGGGGGACGTGACGTTCGAGGCAGGAGTCTCGATGGGCACGGGGTCCGAAGTGATCCAGGGGTTGCGCGTGGGGGCCGGGACCGTGGTCGGGGCCGGGGCCACGGTGGTCAGGGACCTGCCGGCAAACGTCGTCGCCGTGGGTTCCCCCGCGAAGCCGATCCGCGACATCGTGCCGAGGTGGGAGGACGAACCGTGACCGGAAGCAGGTTCAACGCGTCCCGTCCCGCCGGAGCTCGGGTGACGGCGGCGAGACACCCGCTGGGCAACCCCCCCGCCCCTTCCCGAGTCCCGCGGGCTCGTCGTCTCACTCGTCGCTGCCGGGCGTACCCGATGTACTCCTTTCCCGAGTGGACGCGCCTCGCTCGTCTCCGAGCCTCGCGGGGACTTCGGGCGGGGACGCAAGGGTGCCTCGCCGCCGCACCACTCGCCCTTCACGGCGGGACGGGACTCCGGTATCCCATGGTCCCCCGGGCTTCTCGCTGGTTCGAGGTCACGTCATGACCGGTTCTCGTCGTCGCATCCTCCTGTCCACCCCCCACATGAGCGGCCGCGAGGAGGCGTACGTGCGCGAGGCCTTCGCGACCAATTGGGTCGCGCCGCTCGGCCCGAACGTGGACGCCTTCGAGACTGCCCTCGCGGACTTCCTGGGTGTCAAGGAGGTCGCGGCCCTGTCGTCCGGGACCGCGGCCCTGCACCTGGCCCTGGTCCTGGCCGGGGTCGGACCCGGGGATTTCGTGCTCGCGTCTGACCTGACCTTCGTGGCGACCGTGAACCCGATCCGGTACGTCGGGGCCGTGCCGGTCCTGGTGGACGCGGACGAGGCCACCTGGAATCTGGACCCTCATCTGCTGGAGGAGGCCCTGCGTGACCTGGACCGGCAAGGGAAGCGACCCAAGGCCCTGGTGGTCGCGCACCTGTTCGGGGTGTGCGCGGACATGGACCCGATCCTGGCCCTGTGCCGGGAGCGCGGGGTCGTCGTGATCGAGGACGCGGCGGAGGCGCTCGGGGCCACGTACCGGGGGCGTCCGGCCGGGACGATGGGCGACTTCGGGGTCTTTTCGTTCAACGGCAACAAGGTGATCACCACGTCCGGGGGCGGGGCCTTGACCGCGCGCGACCCGGCCCTGGTGCGGCGAGCGCGCTTTCTGGCCACCCAGGCGCGCGACCCGGCCCCGCACTACCAGCACTCGGTCCTGGGCTACAACTACCGCATGAGCAACGTGGTCGCGGGGGTCGGCCGCGGCCAGATGGAGGTCCTGCGCGAGCGTGTCGAGGCCCGGCGTGCGAATTTCGCGTTCTACTCGGACACGGTGGGCCGCCTGCCGGGCGTGCGGATGATGCCCTCGCCCCCCTATGGCAGGCACCTGCACTGGCTGTCGTGCTGCACGATCGCCCCGGACGAGTTCGGCTGCAACCGGACGACCCTGATGACGCGCCTCGATCGCGAGCACGACATCGAGACGCGACCCGTGTGGAAGCCCATGCACCTGCAACCCCTGTACGCGGACGCCCGGTGTTACGGTGGGGCCGTTGGTGAGCGCCTATTCGACCACGGCCTCTGTCTGCCGTCCTCTTCCTCCCTGACCCGGGAGGAGCTCGCCCGAGTGGCCGCGGCGGTCGAGGCGTGCTCCGGGGCCTTGGCGTCGTAACAGTTCGCAATCAGACGGGAAATCGTTTCCCGGTTCGTTTTCTCTTGACAAGCCCCCCTTTTTCGAATGACCATTCGAGAATCCGAACCGCGATTTGAGCTCGCGGAGGAGGTCGGGATGGACGCCATGGACCGCAAGGGCCGGCGGAACGAGGCGACGCGGCGCGAGATCCGAGAGGCCGCGGCCCGGCTCTTCTTCGCCCGAGGGTTCCGCGAAGTCACCATGGCCGACATCGGGCGGGAGGTCGGGCTCTCTCCGGGTTCTCTTTACTATTATTTTCGCAACAAGGAAGACATCCTGCGCGACCTGGACGCGGAGTGCGTGGCCCGCTTCGAGAAGTTCCTGCGTGCGTTTCAGGTGAAGGACGCCAGCCTGCGCGAGGCGATACTCGCGTTTTTCGACGCGGTGTTCCGATTTGCGCGGAACAACCGGGACTACTTCGTGTTCCTGACGAGGCTCGTGTCGTCCGTGCACCCGGCATTGCTCGGGGAGATCGCCGAGAACCGGGTGCGGGCCTTCGAGGGCGCGCGGGCCTTCCTGACGGACCTGATGCGACGGTTCCAGGCGAGCGGCGAGGCGCGGGCGGACCTGCCGGCCGAGGAGCTCGGGCACGTGCTCGGCGGGCTCGCGCACAGCATCCTGTTCACCTGGTTCATGGGCATGGTCACGGACGACGAGATGCCCGCGAAGTTCGAGGCGTTCACGCGGATCTTGCTGGAGGGGGTGCGAGCGCGGGAGGTCGGACGATGAGGCGCGTGGCGTGGATGGCGATGGGGGTGGCGGTGGTCTGGCCGACGTGGCCCACTCGGGCGGACGAGTGGACCCTGGACGACACGGTCCGCGTTGCGGTACAGCGGTCACACGAGGTCCGCATGGGGGACCTGGAGCGCGAGAAGGCGAGCGACCAGCGGATGAGCGCGCTCGGCCAGATGGGGCCGAAACTGGGGGTGTCGGGCAAGGTCCTGCGGTGGGACCAGGCCACGGAGGTCAACCTGGGATTCGAGATCCCCGACCCGCTCAAGCAGCAACTGGGCATGGACCTTCCGTCCTCGATGCACGTGATGGACCAGACGACCGGGGACCTGTCGTTCACGGTGACCCAGCCCCTGACGCCGCTGTTGTCCCTGTATGCCCTCTATCGGGTGCAGGGGGACGCGGAGCGCGCCGCGGAGGCCGCAACGCAGGCGAAGGAGCGGGCGGTGGCCTACCAGGCGGCGGAGGCGTTCTTCGGGCTCCTGAAACTGCGCAAGGCGCGCGAGACCGCGGAGCAGGCCCGCGCCCAGGTCGAGGCGCACCTCAAGACCGCCAGGGCGTTTTTCGAGCAGGGGTACGTGCAGAAGGACGACGTCCTGCGGGCGGAGGTCGCGCTCGCGAAGGTGCGGGAGGGGATCGAGCAAGTCGCGACGGCCATCGAGGTCACGACCGCCGGGGTCAACCTGATGCTGGGCCGGCCGATGCAGGACGAGTTCACGCCGGTGGACCCGTGCCAGGACCCCCCTCCCGCCCTGGAGGCAACGCTGGAGGAGGCCCTGCAACGCGCGTACGCCAGGCGGGCGGAGGTGCGCGAGGTGGCGCATCGCGTCGAGATGGCGCGATCCGGGCGGCTGGCCGCCATCGGGACCCTGCTGCCGACGCTCGCGGCGGCCTTCAACTGGACGCGACAGTGGGGGAGCGAGTTTCAGCGCAAGACCTCGTATTTCGTCGGGGGGACCTTGCAGTGGAACTTCTGGGAGTGGGGGGCGCAGTACCATCAGGTGCGGGCCGCGGACCGGGACCTCGCCCGCGCCCTGGAGGCCCAGACCGCGATCCGCGACCTGGTGTCCCTCGACGTCCAGCGCGCGTACGCGCAGGCCCGGCTGGCCCTGACCACGCTCGAGACCGCTCGCAAGGCCGTGGTCCAGGCCGAGGAATCGCACCGGATCGCCACAAAGAAATACGAGCAGCGGGTGGCGACCTCCATGGAGGTCCTGGACGCGGAAAGCGCCCTGACGGGGGCCAGGAACTCGTATCACGATGCTCTGTATTCATACTATCTGGCACTGGAAAATCTGAAGCGGGCCACGGGCGAGCGGGAGGTGGGGCGATGAGGACGACGCTAATCGGGTGCCTAGCGACCGGTCTGGCGGTGGCATGTGGGAGGGGCGAGGCGGTCTCCCCGGTTCGAGAGGGAGACCCGCAAGGCCCGCCCGCGGTCCGCGCGGTCCATGCCGCCGAGTGGAAGGCCCGGGAGTTCATCGAGGCCACGGGCATCCTCTTCCCGGCCCAGGACGTCACGGTCATGGCCGCGGTGCCGGGGGACGTGGCCCGCATCATGGCGAACGAGGGCGACTTCGTGAAGAAGGGGGAGCCGCTCGCGGTCCTGGACCAGACCGAGTTCCGCATCGCGGTCAGCCAGGCCGAGCACCAATCGGAGGCCGCGCGGCTCGCGGTCCGGCAACTGGAACTGGACCACGCGCGCAACCAGGCCCTGCGCGAGTCCGGCTCGGTCACCGACAGCCAGGCGGAGCAGATCGCCCTGAAGCTGGACCTGGCCCGCAGCCAGTGGGACCTCGCGAGGGACGGGCTCGCGATGGCCCGCAAGAAACTCGCGGACACGGTGATCCGCGCCCCCTTCGATTGCTACGTCACGAATCGCCTGGTCAGCGTGGGGTCGCGCATCACGGCCATGCCCCCCACCGTCCTGTTCCGGGTAATTGACCTCGCGAACCTCGAGTTCAAGATGCAGATCCCGGACATGCACCTCGCGCACGTGAAGCCCGGCAACCGGGTGGTCATCCGGTTCGGGTCCCTCGGCCGCGAGGTCGAGGCCCGCGTGGACGAGGTCGTGGGCAGCGTGGACCCGCGCTCGATGACCTTCACGGCCATCGTGCGGATTGACAACCGGGCCCTCGATCACGCGCTGAAGCCGGGGATCATGGGGAACGCCCGCGTGTATGGCGAGGGCATTTCCGGGACCTATCTTCTCGAAAAGAAACTCTTCCGGCACCTGGACCTCGCCGCCGGTCGCGGCACCCTGTTCGTGGCGGACGGGGACCGGGCCCGGTTGCGCGAGGTCACGATCCAGGACGTGGACGACCTGCGCGCGCGGGTCATGAAGGGCCTCGCGGACGAGGACCGCGTCATCGCGTCCGCCATCGAGGCCCTCGAGGACGGGCAGGCCATCGCGACCACGGACTGACACCCGGAGAACCTCGCCATGAAACTCGCCGATGTCTCGATCCGGCGCCCGGTCACGACCACGATGGTGATCCTCGCCATCGTCACCTACGGGGCCATCGCGTACAACCGCCTGGGCCTCGACCTGTTCCCCAACATTGACTTCCCCATCGTCACGGTGACGACCGTGTACCGCGGCGCGGACCCCGAGACCATCGAGACCAAGGTCTCGCGTCGCATCGAGGACGCAGTCAATCAGGTCGGCATGATCAAGATGGTCCGGTCGTCGTCCCTCCAGAATGTCAGCGTGGTGGTGGTCCAGTTCGAACTGGGCAAGGACATTGACGTGGCGGCCCAGGAGGTGCGCGACAAGATCACCGCGATCCAGCGTGACCTCCCCGCCGACATCGAGCCCCCGCTCGTGCAGAAGGTGGACCTCGGGGCCGCGCCGGTGTTGACGCTCGCGGTCAGCGGCGACGCCGGGGTCGGCGAGGCGAACCTGTTCGACTTCGCGGACCGGACCGTGAAGAAGCAGGTGCAGATGCTCGAGGGCGTCGGCAACGTCGAGATCGTGGGCGGACGCGAGCGCACCATCTGGGTGTACCTGGACCCGGAGCGGCTCCTCGCGCGCCACCTGTCGCCCGAGGACGTGGCCCGCGCGCTCGGGGCCCAGAACATCGAAATCCCGGCCGGCAATGCGCGCCCCTTAGGCCAGGAGGTCGCGGTCAAGACGCGCGGCCTGGTTCGCACCGTCGCGGAACTGCGCGACCTGCCCCTGACGACCATCGAGGGCGCGGTGATCCGCGTCGGCGACGTGGCCTCGGTCGAGGACGGGCTCGAGGAGCAGCGGTCCGCCTCGCGCCTGGGCGACAGACCGACCCTCGCCCTGGTCGTGACCAAGCAGCCCGGCACCAACACCGTCGAGGTCGCCCGGCGCATCCGGGCGGCCCTGCCCTCGCTGCGCTCGCTCGCGCCGGCCGGCGTGACCATCGAGGCCCCGGTGGACAACGCCCGCTTCATCGAGGAATCCGTGCAGGACGCCCTTCTCGACCTGGAGATCGGCGCCCTGCTGGCGGTCCTCATCATCGGGGTCTTCCTGCGCAACCTGCGCATGACCCTGATCGCGGCGGTGGCGATCCCGACCTCGGTCATCGGGACCTTCGCTGCCATCAAGATGCTCGGGTTCACCCTGAACTACCTGACGCTCCTGGGCCTGTCCCTGTCCGTGGGGCTCCTGGTGGACGACGCCATCGTGGTGCTCGAGAACATCTTCCGCCACTTCGAAAGCCACGGGGACCGCCGCCGGGCCGCGCACGAGGCCACGGCCGAGATCGGGCTCGCGGTGCTCGCGACCACCTTCTCGCTGGTCGCGGTCTTCTTCCCCATCGCCACCACGGGAGGGATGGTCGGGCGGTTCCTGAAGGAGTTCGGCATCACGGTCAGCGTGGCGGTCCTGATCTCGCTGTTCGTGTCGTTCACCCTGACTCCGATGCTGTCCGCGCGCGTCATGAAGGAGCCCGCGCGCAACCTCTTCACGCGGGGCGTCGAGGCCGCGCTCGCGTGGCTGGACCGGGGATACGGCGCGGTCGTGGGGTGGGCCCTGTCCCACCGGGCCGTGGTCCTGGGGGTGGCGGTCGCAACCCTGGGCGCGACCCTGTACGTCGCGCGCCTGCTCCCCAAGGAGATGATGACCCAGATGGACCAGGCCGAGTTCAACGTGAAGGTCGAGACCCCGTCGGGCTCGTCGCTTGAGACCACCCAGGCCGCCGTGGACGACATCGTACAGGTCCTCTCAGACTTCCCGGAGGTCCGTTACACCTTGACGACCATCGGGGGCGGGGCCGCGGGCCAGGTCGAACGCGGGACGATCTACGTGCGCCTGTCCGACCCGCGTGAGCGGAAGACCACGCAGGACCAGGTCATGCAGGCGGTGCGCGCGAGGCTCCGGTCCTACCGCAAGGCCACGGTCCTCGTGGAACCGCGCGCCGTCATTGACGTGGGGATGTCCAACGCCCCCGTCCAGGTCCACTTCCTGGGGGACGACCTCGGGCGCCTGGACGCGCTCGCGCGGCAGACGCGCGACTTCATGGAGCGCGCCGGCGGTTATACCGACATTGATCTTTCGTACAAACCCGCCAAGCCCGAATACGGCATCGAGGTGGACCGCGAGCGGGCCGCCCTGCTCGGCGTGCCCGTGGCCCAAGTCGGCATGGCCCTGCGCTTCCTGTTCGAGGGCGAGAAGGTGTCCGAGTTCCGGGCCGGGGGCGACATGTACGACATTCGCTTGCGCCTGCGCGAGGAGGACCGCCGCGACCTCCACACGGCCCTGCGCCTGGGCGTGCGCTCGCCGTCCGGCTCGCTCGTGCCCCTCGAGAACCTCGTCACGATGCGGGCCGGGTCCTCCGCGCAAGAGATCACCCGCCTGTACGGGCGGCGCGCCGTGTCGCTGTATGCGAACCTGACCGCCGACAAGGCCCTGGGCACCGCCGTGGACGAACTGAACGCCCACCTGGCGACCCAGATGCCGGAAGGCTACACCTTCCGCTACACGGGCCAGGCCGACTTCATGCGCGAGAACTTCGAGGCCCTGGCGAGCGCCCTGATCCTCGGGATCATCATGATCTACTTCATCCTCGCCTCCCAGTTCGAATCGTTCGTGCACCCCTTCACGATCATGCTGTCCCTGCCCTTCTCGTTCATCGGGGCCATCGGTGCGCTCCTGCTGACCGGGCGGCACCTGTCCATCCTCGCCATGATCGGCTTCATCATGCTGATGGGGCTCGTGACCAAGAACGCGATCCTGCTGGTGGACTTCGCCATCCGGCGACACGCCTCGGGCATGCCCCTGCGCGAGGCCGTCATCGAGGCCGGCACCATCCGCCTGCGCCCCATCCTGATGACCACCGCGGCCATGGTCTTCGGGATGCTCCCCATCGCGCTCGCGCGCTCGCTCGGCGCCGAGGCCCGCGCGCCCATGGCCGTGGCCGTGATCGGGGGCCTGACCACCTCCACCCTCCTGACCCTGGTCGTGGTTCCGGTCATGTTCCACGTGTTCGAGCGCGCGAAGGCGCGGGTGTTCCGGCGGAAGTAGCGGAACCGGGGTCGCGCGTCGCCTCGGACGGATTCCGCCGGACACCGTCGAGCGTGGACTTGCCGGCCCGACGCCGCTCCAGTATCCTAACGTTGCAAACGTTAGGAGGTCGAACTCCATGAACGTTAGCGAACGGAATCACCTGTTGAGCCTTGGCGAACTGGATCACCCGGGGCTCTTTCCCCATCTCGAGGGCCTGCGCCGCCAACCCCGCACCTTCCGGATCGACTTCGGACTGCCCGACCTGCCCCGCGAGCCGGGCATCCTGATCATCCGCGGACCGCGCCAGTACGGAAAAAGCACCTGGATCGAATCGGCTCTGCGTGACTCGGTGACTCGACACGGGCCGGGGAGTGCCTATTTCCTGAACGGGGACGAGTTGATCGACTCCGAGAACCTGGTCCAGGCCATCCGCGACCTGGTGACGGCATTCGATCCCGACCGCAGACCCCACCGGCTGTTCATAGACGAGGTCACCGCGGTCCGCGACTGGGAGCGCGCACTGAAGCGCCTGGCCGACGAAGGCGTGCTCAGGGACATCCTCGTGGTCACCACGGGGTCGAAGGCCACCGACCTGCGACGTGGTTCCGAGCGCCTGCCCGGCCGCAAGGGCCGCCTGGACCGGACGGTCTGGCTGTTCACCCCCGTCTCCTACGCCGAGTTCGCCCGCGTGGCCGGCCCCGACCTCGGACCATCGTGCCTATGGGCCTACCTGCTCGCGGGAGGCAGCCCCGTGGCGTGTGCCGAGGTGGCCTCGACCGGACTGCTTCCCGAGTACGTGGCCGAGATGATGCGCGACTGGGTCCTGGGAGAGTTCGCCGCAGGCGGGCGGTCGCGATCCTCGCTTCTGGCCGTCCTGACCTGCCTGGATCGCTTCGGCGGCACGCCGGTCGGCCAGGCCAAGGTGGCGCGCGAGGCGGGGCTGGCGAACAACACCGTCGCCGCCGGTTACCTGGAACTGCTCGCGGACTTGATGATCATCGGCTGGTCGCCCGCCTGGGACGCCTCGCGGCGGGTGCCGGTGACCCGGCGGCCGGCCAAGGTCCCGTTCGTCAACCTGCTCGCCGCGTCCTGCTGGAATCCAGCGCGCCCCCGAACCGTCCGCGAGGTCCAAGACGCCCCGCCGGAGAGACAGGAACGATGGCTGGAATGGCTCGTGGCCCAGGAGTTGTGGCGCCGCGCGGCCGTCCGGGGCGACCCGACGCCGGAGGTCCTTCCCCACTGGCGCGGCGGCGACCACGAGATTGATTTCGTGGCCGGGCAGGACCTGTTCATCGAGGTCAAGCGCGGCCATCCGTCGCCGATCGAGTACGTTTGGTTCCACAAGGTCTTCCCGGATGGGCGTCTGATCGTGGTGAGTCAGAACCGGTTCCGCACGGAACGCATCCGTGGCGTCACCTTCGAGGACTTCCTGTCGGACCCTGACCTGTCCTGAGAGGTCGGCCGAGTGGTCCCAGATCCTCCCAAAGTGGGGGAGGGGCTACCGTTTCCGAGGGGACGCGAGCGACTGCTCGCATACGGCCGCGCGAGCGCCCGCTCGCGCGTGGCGGCGCGGGCGCTGCCCGCGCCGGAGCGCGACCGAGGCCGTGACGGTGACCGTGTCGAAGTCCGTGTCTGAGTCCGTGTCCGCCGCGGAGTCCCCGCCGGACCCCGGACCTCGGACCTGGACCCGCGAGGCGCTCCATGAGCGATGACCGCCGGGCGCGACCGACCCGGGAGTTCCTCGACTCGAACGTCCTGAGGCACGCCTTCGACCGGTCCCACGCGTCACGGCAACGGGTAGTCTCGGGACCCGAGACGTCGTCCCCGACCCCAGATGATCAATCCGACCTCGGGAATGGACGGGTCCGGAGCAGGTCGGTGACCAGGTCGCCGACGTCCCGCAGGACCCGGCGATTCAGGGCATGGACCGTGCCCAGGAAGGCGGCGGCGGCCAGGACGGCGATCAGGACCGCGCGGGCCGCGACCTCCCATCCCTGGACCGCGACCAGCGCCTCGATGGCGTGGACGACCGCGACCGCGACCAGCAAGCCGGCTACCGATTCCCCGACCGCGCCCAGGAACGCGCGCATCGGGACCCCGAGGTCGCGCGTGACGAAGGCCTGGGCCGCGAGGTTGCTCGCGACCTGGTAGCCGACCACGGACCAGGCGGCCCAGCGCAGGCCGAAGGCCATCCCGACCCCCAGGAACGCGACCAGGAACACGGTCCGCAGCACCATGGCGTGGAACGAGTGGTCCGACCGCCCCAAGCCCGACAGGACCGGGGGCACCAGGGTCCCTCCGGCGCCGGTCCAGAAGGCGTAGAAGCAAAGGATGCGCGCCACGGGCACGGCCTCGTCCCAGGGCCCGCCGATCACGAGCGGCAGGACCGGGACCACCGCGTAGGCCAGGACCACGAACAGGGACGACACCACGGCCATGTACCGCGTGGACCGGACGTAGGCATCGGCCATGCGCGGGCGGTCGTCCTGCAAGCGGCTGAACGTGCTGAACATCACGCTGTTGAGGACGTTCCCCACCTGCCCCACGGCCAGGGCCCCGACCCGGATCCCCACGCTGTACAACCCCGCCGCCGCGTTGCCGAGTCGCCATCCCACCAGCAGGACGTCGAGGCCGCGCGTCAGGGCGTTCAGGAACTTTGACATCGCATGGTAGGACCCGAACCCGAACAGGTCGCGGAACTCGCGGCGCCCGAAGCCGAGCGCGGGCCGCCAGGAAGACCGGCGCCACAGGACCGAGGCCACGACCAGGAAGTTCGCGTAGAACCCGGCAAGCACGGCCCACGCCCCGGCCCCCGCGGCCCCGAGCCCCACCGCCACCCCGATGTACGCGAGGCTGCCCCAGGCATTGGCGACGGCCTGGGAGCGGAAGTCCAGGTCGCGCGTCATCAGGGCCTGCGGGAGGTGCCCGAGCGCGAGGACCAGGGGCAACGGGGCCACCGCGACCAGGATGCGGGTGAAGTCGGACGCCCCGACCCACGCGACCCAGGCCCCGAGGCCCGCGAGCCCGACGACCCCGATCGCCACGGCCAGGGCGAGATTCGCGGTGAAGGCGGTGCGCAGGTGGCGCTCGGCCAGGTCGGCCCGCTGGATGACCGCGGCGATGAACCCGAGTTCCGCGGCCATGTCCAGGATGGTCCCCACCGCGAGGACCCGGGCCGCGAGCCCGAACGTCTCGGGACCGAGCATCCACGCGAGCACGAAGTGGACGACGATGCGACCCGCCTGCATGGTCAGCGACAGGACCGCGGCCCACCGGGTCGCATCGAGTGTCTTTCGCTTCAGGTCGTGCAAGGCCCCTTCCCCTGTGGGCCGGGCAGACGGGAGATGATCGCGAGGAACTTCCCGGCCGCCGTCAGGATCGGGCGGTCCGCGAGGACCACCTCGATTCCGACCTCGTAACCCAGCCGTGCCCGGAAGACCCCGAGCAGGTGCTCCCGGTCGGTGTCGCTCCATTCCGGCGCCGGGACGACATGGACCCGGATGGCACCGGGTTGCTCCTGGACCACCTGGATGCTGCGGGCGTTGCGGCAGTGGATGGACAGGCCCATCAGGCTCGTGATGCGGCGGCCATCGGGCAATGTGAAGAACTGCGAGGTGCGGCCCTCGATGCGGCGGATCACCGGCCCCGGCCGGCCGGCCGGGCAGCGCTCCGAGGGGTCGTACAGGACGAGGTCGCCCACCCGGTATCGGATCAGGGGCCAGGCGAGATTGTGGAGCGTCGTGGCCACGACCTCCGCGCGGACCAGGCCGTCCTCCTCGCTGACCGGCCACAACTCGATGACGCCGTAATCCATGTCCACGTGGAGGTGGCCGCACTCGTACTCCGTGATGGACCCCGCGGCCTCGCCCTGGCCGTACTGGTCCCACACGCGGCAGTGGAACGCCCGCTCGATAGCCTCCCGCCATCCAGGTTGAAGGACCTCCGAGGTCGAGAAGAAGGCGCGGATGGGATTGCGGAATCGGTATCCGGTGCGCAGGACCCACTCGGCCAGGGTGAAGAGCGCGGACGGATAGCCCTGGAAATAGACGCACGGGCGGCGGTCGAGGTCGGTGACGTAGGCCGGGAGGTTGCGCTCGCTCAGGTGGAACACGGAATAGAGGCGCTGCCGGGCCGCCCAGTTGTCGCGCCAGAACGGGGGGCGGTCCTGGCGCGCCGGGACCACGGGGTTCGCGGTGAAGGTCGCGAAAGGGTCCGACCGGGTCACGCCCGGGCGCCGCCGCGCCCAGTAGAAGCCGTACTCCATCTCCATGGCCTCGCGGCTCGTCACGATGGTGATGGGCATCCCGGTGCTGCCGCCCGACGGGTGGAACCACAGGCGGTCCCTGGGCCAGCCCTCGGCCACGAGGTCTCGCCAGTGTCCCCGCAGGCTCTCCCGCGTCAGGACCGGCAGGCGGGCGATGTCCTCGACCCCACGGATGTCGCCGGGGTCCAAGCCTCTCTCGCGGAAGCGCTCGCGGTAGTACGGGACCCGGGCCGCGGCGTGGGCCACCAGGGCCCGCAGGCGCTCGTCCTGGAACGCGCGCAGCCGGTCCTCGGACCACGTGGCCGCGTCCCGGAACAGGGCCTCCCACTCGCGTTGCCGGCCCCCGTACCGCCACCGGCGGCGGCGCAGGCCCTCGACGGTGCACAGGGCGTTCTGAAGGACGACCGGGAGATGCGGGTACATGGAAAGGGCCGCCTGCCGGAGCGAGGGCACGATTTTCATACCTCGTGAAACGATATCAGTTCAACGCCATGCCGGGCCGCCTCCTCCGCGAGCGTCGGGTCGGACAGGACCCGGGCCTCGGCCTCGCGTTCCTCCACGTAGCGGGCATGGGCCCGCAGGGTCTCGTCGGGGTATCCCGGGTGGCAGTAGATCTCGGATGTCCCCGGTGGGAGCAGGCGGAACAGGGCCTCCCACATGGCCCGGTCCGTCTTCCAGGTCCCGGGGCCGGCGCGGACCGGCGTGACCATCCGGTCCGCCATGCGGAAGCCCGCCGCGCGGGCCCGCACCATCCACAGCGCGGTCAGGACGTGGCGTGCGAGCCGGTCCGGGCGCCGCAGGTAGTGGCGAATCGCGGGTATGACGGACGCGCTGCCCGTGAACAGGTGATGATGGTTCGTCCGCATCCGCTCGATTCCGGCCTCCCGCGCGACCTCCATCGCGACCTCGAAGTAGCGCGGGAGCAGGTGCTGGTTGCGGTGGCCGTCCCAGTGGGTCAGGGTCGCGCCCAGGGAACGCAAGACCTCCACCTGCGCGCGCAGCTCTCGCCGCATCTCGTCCCGCCGAATGCGTCCCAGGAGCAACGACCTGGGAAAGGCAGCATCGAGGAACTTCCCATCGCGGTCCACGAGAGACCGGACCCTCGCAGGGTCCGTGACGGGCCTTCCCACCGCGAGGTTGAAATGGACCCCGACGCTGACGCGCGGGTAGTCGCGGGCCACGCGGGCGACCTCCTCAACCGCGGGGAAGTTCGCGTTCACGCTGATGCTGCGCACCACGCCCGCGGCCAGGGTGTCGAGGATCGCCCGGTTGTTCCCCGCGGTGAAGCCGAAACCGTCCGCGTTGACGATCAGGCGCCGGGTCGTCATGGCGTCCCTCCGGCCAGGTCCCGGAACCGGGCGAGGATGACCCCGGCCTCCCGCGCGGCCTCGACCAGAGACGGGTCGCGGAGGGCGGCGACCTCGGCCTCGCGGGCCTCGACCAGGCTCGCGACGCGCCTCAGTTCGTCGTCCGCGTGACCCGGGTGGCACCAGACCTCGCTCGTCCCCGGGGGGAGAATCCGCAGGAGCCGGCGCCACGTCGCGGGGTCCCCGGGGTCGGTGCCGGGGAACAGGCCCAGCAGGACCGCGCGGTCCGCCATCCGGAAGCCCCAGGCCCGCAGCAGGACCATGACCGCGCGCCGGGCCGCGAAGGTCGCGAGGCGCATCGGACGGCGCAGGAAGAACGCGCCCAATCGCCCGGCTGATGTCACCGGAAGCCAGTAGTCGTGCGTGCGCGCCGCGCGGATCCCCGCGCGTCTCGCGACCTGGATCGCGGCCTGGAGGAACGGTGGATGCACGTGCATCCCCTGGTGGCTGTCCCAGTGGTCCAGCGTCGCGCCCAGGTCTTTCAGGCGCTCGACCTGGGCCCACAACTCCGCCTCCATTTCCTCGACACGTAGCCGTCCGCGATACGCGCGACGCGTGAAATCCCGCCCCCAGAACTCCCCCCGCTCGTTCACGAGCGACGGTACCTGTTCCGGGGGCAGGAGCGGGCGTCCCACGGTCAGGTTGAAGTGGACCCCGATGCCCACGTCCGGGAAGTGCCGCACGAACTCGGCCAGGTCCCCGATCGCGACCCCGTTCGCATTCGCGCTCACGCTGCGCGCGAATCCCACGGCGCAGACCTCCTCGATCCCCCGGTTCACGCCCGGCGCGAGCCCGTAGCCGTCCGCGTTCACAATCAGGCGACGTGTCCTTCCGGAACGACCCGTCATCCAATCAATTCCTCCCGAGGAATCGGCGCGTCAGGGATCGAACCCCGAACCACACGAACCGGGCGTGTCGCGGTCGCAGCGACTTCAGGGTCGGCCACAGGTTCCTTCCCCCGCCCCGCAACGCCTCGCGCACCGCCTCGGCCAGGCGCCGCGCCACACGGTCCGGCGTGATCGAGGTCCGGTAGAGGGCAGGTCCTCGGCCGGCCGCCATGGCCTCGGACATCTCGGCAACTCTGGCCCGAATCCGGGTCTCCGCCGCCGGAGGAGCGGGGGTCACGCACGCGTCGTCTGTAACCCACGTCGGGATGAAGTCGTGTTCCAAGACCCGGTTTCCATCCAGGGTGCACCGCAGGACCATCCCCTCGCGCCGTTCGTCCGAGAAGTTGTTCGTGGCCGCGAGGAAGTTCCCGAGCCCCCACGCGATCAGGCCGTCCCCTGCCCTCTCGATCCCGCCGAGGACATGGGCGTGGTGGACGGCCACCACAGAGGCCCCCGCGGCCACGGCCCCCCGCGCCGCGCGCTCCAAGTCCGGCGACGGCCAGGGTCCCCCGCCCTCGTGGATCAGGACCACCACGGCGCAGCCGGCCTCGCGCGCCCGGCCGATGTCGCGCCGCACACGGTCCAGGTCCGGCGGAACCGTCCGAACCGGGCGCCCCGCCACCGCGACGTTGCGCATGCCGCAGTAGGCGAGGACCGCGACCGCGCTTCCGTCCGGGGCCAGCAACCTCGCCTCGACCCTGTCTCCGATCCGCTCCCCTTCCAGGCCGCACCACGCGACCCCGACGCGGTCCAGTTCCCGGACGGTCCGTTCAACGCCCTCGCATCCAAAGTCCAGGACGTGGTTGTTCGCGAGCGTGACCAGATCGAATCCCGCAGCGGCCACGGCATCGGCGGCCACGGGAAGCGCGAAGTAGTCGGGCCTTGCACCCGGGACCACGCGTCGGTCCAGGCTGATCGGGGTCTCGAAGTTGCCGATCCGGAGGTCGCACGCGCTCAACAGGGGCGCGACCTCCCGCAGGGGCAGGGCCGGGTCCGTGGCGTTCGCCTGGGCCTCCCGCACCCGGTGACTGAACATCAGGTCCCCGACCAGGGCCAGGGTGACACTCACGGCTCCCCTCCCAGGACCCGCCGAACCCACCGCCCTCGCCGTGAATCGGGTTGCGCGGACAGACGCGCGAACAGGTCCGCCAGTTTCCCGCTCTCGCGGTCCCACGTGTACCGCTCGGCCACCCGGCGTTGCAAGGCCCGGGCCGTCGCGTCAAGCGCCTCCCGGTCTCCGAGAAGCCCGTCAAGAGTCCGGGCGTACACCACGGGGTCGTCTCCCTCCACCACCCGGAAGAGCGCGAGGTCGTCCGGGTCTAGGAGCCGCTCGAATTCGGGCAGGCGCGACGTGACCACCGCGCACCCGCACGCCATGTATTCAAAGATTTTCACCGGTACGGCCACGGCCAGGTGCGGCAGGAGCCAGGGGTGCACGTCCACACCGACCTTGCATCGGCCCAGCAGTGCCGGCACCTCCGCGTGGGGCGCGCGTTCCACGATGCTCAGGCGGTCCTCCGGGAACCCGGCCCGCAAGGCCGGCACCTGGTCGGGCAGCAATCCGATCACCAGGACGCGCAGGTCCGGCCGCATCCTGGCCAGGGCCTGAACCACGCGCATGAAAAACTCCAGCCGGACATTGGAGAGGGACCCCAGGTGGACCACATCGAATTCCCGCTCGGCCACCGGCGTCGTCTGGCGCGCGCCCGCCTCGACCAGGTCCCGCGTGGGCAGGTTGTAGAGGGAGACCTTCTCCCGATGTGGAAACGCATCCAGCAAAGGGGCCGTGGCCGCCACGACCGCACGGCACGACCTCGCCAGGCCTCGCTCGTACGCCCCCGCGGCCCGACCCGCGACCCCGCGCAACGGCCCTGGGATCCAGTCGCGATGGCGCAGCATGTTCCCGTAGTCCTCGTGGGCGTCGTACACCACGTCGAAGCCGAGCGCCCGCAACACCGGCGCGAGGGTCAGGAGCGGCGCGTCGTGCAGATAGACGAACCGCGTGGGGCGTCGCAGGAACTCCCGCAGGAGCCTCCACGGGGCCACGAGAAAGCCCTCGGCCCTCGACCGCGGCTCCCGCACCGTGACCACCTCGACCCCGTCCACCCTCCCGGACCGCCCGCGCGGCGTGGTCAGCCGCACGACCGGCGCCATCCCGGCCAGGGTCCTCGCCTGTCGCGCGAACACCCGCGCGTCGTCCGCACGGTGCAGGGTCAGGATCGTGATGCTGTCCGACGTGAACCTTTTCATTCAAAGTAC
The DNA here is from genome assembly GCA_037442805.1 of Deltaproteobacteria bacterium. Taxonomy (GTDB): domain Bacteria; phylum Myxococcota_A; class UBA9042; order DTJE01; family DTJE01; genus DYKK01. The sequence goes on along the minus strand of JBBIPO010000044.1, from coordinate 119 downwards.
CTGGCACGTCGTGTGGAATCTAGTAAGACGCCCACCCCCTGTCAACTTGAGCAATCCGCGCTGCAGGCGCGGATTGCGACGCGCCCGCAGCAGGGGCCCCGGCTCCCAGCGCGAAGCGC